>NZ_JBEXYF010000034.1:0-86186 GCF_040630775.1 Nocardia sp. NPDC005745 | reverse complement strand
CCAGCGGCAGCGGCCGCGCGGCCGCGTCGGCCGCCGACATGCTCGCCGTCGCCGGAGCGGGCCCGCTTTGCGGTGCCACCCCTCAACTGTTTGTTTGAAAGCGGTTGTCCGCGTTGGCAGATGGGCGAGGTCTCCGGTAGGTGGTTTAACGACCAAGAAAAACCGGAGACCGACCGGAGACCTCGTGACCAGCGTAGCGGTGGCGGGGCGGGCGGATCTGACCGATGCCCAGTGGGCGCGGTTGGAGCCGTTGCTGCCTCGTGGCAAGAAGGCGGGCCGCCCGCCGAAGTGGACGAAACGGCAGCTCATCGACGGGATCCGATGGCGGACCCGGGTCGGGTGCCCATGGCGCGATGTGCCAGCGCACTACGGATCCTGGTCGGCGGCCTATGGGTTGTTCCGGCGCTGGCAGCGGGCCGGGGTGTGGCTACTGATCGTGAAGTTGTTGCAGGTCTTCGCCGACGCGGCGGGCGCGATCGAGTGGCAGGTGAGTGTGGACTCGACAATCATGCGAGCCCACCAGCATGCTGCCGGTGCCCGCCGCGATGGTGGCGGTCAGGCCGAACCGCCGGGCGGCGACGGTGGACCCGAGCCTGCCGATCACGGGTTGGGCAAGTCGCGAGGTGGCTGGACGACGAAGTTGCATCTGGCGTGTGAACAGGGCTGCCGGGTGCTGGCGATGCTGATCACCGCTGGTCAGGTCGGTGACAGCCCCCAGTTCACGACCGTGCTCGACGGGATCGAGGTCGGCAAGCCCGCAGGCGGGCGGGCGCGGGTGCGGCCGGATCGGGTGCTGGCCGACAAGGCGTATTCCAGCCGCGGTAACCGGGACTGGCTGCGCAGGCATGGGATCAAGGCAACAATCCCGGTTCCGGCCGACCAAGCCACGCATCGCCGCAACCGCGGCGCGGCCGGCGGTCGACCACCAGCGTTCGACCCGAACATCTACCGCGACCGAAATGCGGTCGAACGGGGAATCAACCAGCTCAAACAACACCGCGCCGTCGCCACCAGGTACGACAAGCTCGCCGTCCGCTACCTGGCCACCATCCACATCGCCGCAATCAACCAATGGCTCCGAAACGGGTGAAGGCGGGCCACCGAACCCGCCCCCACTTCGACACAGGCCCTAGTGGTGATGGGACACGGCCTGGGGGCCAATCGGGAAATGGGACTGGATCGGTACGCGCGGCGTTTCGCGGCCGCGGGGATGGCGGTCCTGGTATTCGACTATCGGCATTTCGGGGCCAGTCAGGGCACGCCGCGCCAGTTGCTGAGCATCGCGCGGCAACGCGAGGACTGGCACGCCGCCATCGCGTACGCGCGCACGCTGCGCGGCATCGATGCGACCCGGATCGCGCTGTGGGGCACGTCGTTCGGCGGCGGGCACGTGCTCTCGGTCGCGCCGGACGACGCCTACATCGCTGCCGTGGTCGCGCAGGTGCCGTTCACCAGCGGACTGTCCTCGGCGCTGGCGAAGGGGCCGATCAGCCTGATCAAGGTGTCCACCATCGCGGCCGCCGACCTGCTGCTCGGGCCGATCCGGCGTAAGCCGGTCCGCATCCGGCTCGCCGGGCGCAAGCGGGCGGCGGCGCTGATGAGCGCGCCGGACGTGCCGGACGGCTTCCGCAGGCTGACCGACGAGAGCGAGACCTACGAGCCGAAAGTGGCCGCCCGCGTCGCATTCTCCGCACTGTTCGACGCGCCGGGGCGACGCGCGAAGGCTCTGAAGATGCCGGTGCTGTACGCATTGTGCGACGACGACTCCGTCGCGCCGGTGAAATCGGCGCTGCGCGCCGCCGAACGCACCAAGCACGCGGTGGTGAAGCGATATCCCGCAGGACATTTCGATATCTATTTCGACGAGGTCTTCGAGAAGACCGTGTACGACCAGACCGAATTCCTGGTGTCGGTACTGCGCCCGTGAATCGTCCGCGGCCCGGCCGTGCGCCGGGCCGCACGAGAACGGCCGCGCTCGGTAGAATGCGATACCCCACCCGGATCGAACCCGTGGTATCGGACGGCTGAACCTGTCGGTGCCTGCCACTACAGTCCCTGCCATGCTCTCCGCCACCGCCGCGGTCGCCGATGTCGTGCAGCGGATCACACCGCTCGACGAGCTCGAGCGACAGCACGTCGACACGACGCTGGATTGGCTCGCGTCGACCGACGACATCTTCCGGCGGGCCAAACCGGCCACGCCGCCGCGACACCTGGTCGCCTATGCCGTGCTGGTCGATCCGGCGGCGCGGGCGGTGCTGCTCGGCAGGCATCGCCTCGCCGGGCTGTGGCTGCCGACCGGAGGGCACGTCGACCCCGGGGAGCATCCGCTCGACGCGGCGCGGCGCGAAGCGGCCGAGGAGATCGGCGTCGAGGCACGGTTCGACGTCGTCGGGCCCGACCCACTGTTCCTCACCGTCACCACCACCGTCGGCTCCGACGCGCACGAAGACGTCAGCCTCTGGTACGTGATCCGCGGTGACCGCGCCCGCGGCCACGCCCTCGACCCGCGTGAGTTCGACGGTGAGCATTGGTGGGACGTGGCCGGTTTCGACCTTCCCGACACCGATCCCCACTTCGCGCGTTTCCTCACCAAACTGGACACCGCTCTGCGAGCCACCGCAAGCTGAGGTCGCTTCGAGTCGACGCGGCCGACCGATGCTGTCACGATGGCGCGGATGATTGTCAGGCTTGCGCGAGAGGACGACCTCGCCGGTTTTCTCGAACTGGCGGGGCAGGTCGAGCACTGGTTCGGGGCGTCCGCCGAGGATGCCGAGTTTCGTGCCGCGGTGCTGCGGCACATCGGGCGCGGGACGGCGCTCGTCGCTCGGTCCGCGGGGGCGGAGGTGCTCGGCGGCATCCTGTTCGGGTCG
This sequence comes from Nocardia sp. NPDC005745, assembly GCF_040630775.1. Lineage (NCBI taxonomy): Bacteria > Bacillati > Actinomycetota > Actinomycetes > Mycobacteriales > Nocardiaceae > Nocardia > Nocardia sp. NPDC005745. The sequence goes on along the minus strand of NZ_JBEXYF010000034.1, from coordinate 83,313 downwards.
AACCCGCCGGTCTACCGGGTGCGCTGGCTGGTCGTCGCGGAACAGGCTCGCGGGCACGGCATCGGACGGGCGCTCATCGCGGACGCGGTTCGCCGGTACGTGCCTGCCCCGGGGACGCTGGAAGTGGTCACCTTCGGGCCCGATCACCCCGGCGGGGTCGTCGGCGGTGCCCGCGCCTTCTACGAGAGGTTGGGCTTCCACCCCGCGGAGGAGGCGGCTCCCGGGCCGGAGGGTGGATCCCGGCAGGTCTATCGACGGCGCGTGTGAACCGGGTCAGCGCCGGTGGAACGCGCGCCAGAGGATGAAGGCGAGGGTGGACGCCGGGATCGCGGCGAGGATGGGCTTGTCGCGAAGCATTTCCAGAAGCGTGCGGCCCGGGCGGCTCACCGGTCCGGGAATTCCCGCGGCGCCGCGTTCGGCGGCGGTGGCGGCGTCCGCCTGGACCTGCTCGGCGCGTTCGGCGGCGCGGCGAACCGACTCGTAGATCGGTGTTTCCGGTTTCCCCGCAGCGCCGATAGGGCCCGCTGCCGCGGGCACATCCTCCGAGACCTGAGCCGAACTCACCGACTCGGTCCTTCCTCCCGCACCGGCGCCACCTGCCTCCGCGGACCGGCCCTCCGACGACCGCGAAGTCACCGTCTCCGGCTCGCCCGCCACGTCGGCGGCACCGCCCGCCTGCGCAGACGCATCCTTCGAGATCCGCGCCGAGGCCGCCGTCTCCGACTTCTCCGCCGAACCAGCAGCGCCGCCCGCCTCCGCAGACGCATTCTCCGAAACCTGGGCCGAACTCATCGACTCGGTCTCGCCTCCCGCCCCAGCAGCCGCACTACGTGTACCCGACTCGGCCTTCCGCACTTCCGCAACGTCACCGCGTGACTCGCCGGACGTGTTCGCGGGACGCTGTCCGGCGCCCGGCTCGGCATCCCGGTCCGCTCCGGAGGCTCCGCCGCGCACCGACGCGCCCTCGGACGGCTGCCCGGTTTCGGCAGGCACACCACCGGCGCCCCGCACGTCGTCGGTCCCTTTGTCCGCGGAATTGCGATCGGTCATGGCTGCCTCCTGTGCTCGGCGTCGCGGTGCGGGACGGATGTCTCGGATGCCGTCGCGGCCCGGATACCCTGCGGGTGGGCGGGCAAACCGGGCGTGGGCGGCCGCCAGACCATCTCGAATTCGCGGCGCGGATCGCCCGGGACGATCGGCCCGCTGCCCCCGGTCCGCACGAAGCCGTTGCGCAGATACAGCCGCTCGGCGAAGGCATTGTGCTCGGCGAACTCCAAGTGGACGACGTCGTGCCCGCCCTCGACCGCCCAGTCGAGCACCGCGCGCACCAGCCGGTCGGACACCCCGGTCCCCCGCGCCGACGGCGCCACCCACATCGAGATCAAGTGCACCCCGCCGCGTTCCGGGTCGGGCATGCCCGCGACGGTCCCCACTTCGGTGCCGTCCCGCTGAGCCACGAACTGGGCTCGATCCGACAGCGCGCGCCGCCAGTCGCTCTCGGTCCGTGCCTGGGCTTCGGCGAGGGTGCTACCGAAGAACTGCGGCGCGTCGGTCAGCGCCGCGAGTCTGATACGCCGGAATACCGCCCAGTCATCGGGCGCGAGCAATCTGATCACGGGCATAGAGGCGTCCATCCGCATGTCTCTACCCGGTCGGCGGAGTCGGGCACAACGGAATTCCGATGAGCCGTCGAGGACGCAGAGTGCCCGCTCACCCGAGCCTGCGCAGCCCGGCGGATTCCAGTCCGGCGAAGATCGCGACCGCTGCCGCGCCGACGAGCAGGAAAGCCTCGCCCGGACCGGTCAGCGCGAGGACGTTCGTACCGGCCAGTCCGATCATCCCCACTGCCGACAGCGCGTTGACCGCGACGACCGCCCGCGCGTGGCGCGCGGACACCACGGAGCGTCGTGCGAGCATCAGCAGTGCGAGCGCGCCGCCGACCATGACCACTCCGAACCCCGCGCCCGCGCTGCTCGGAGCGGCCGCGGCGAAGGCGTGAGCGACCTCAGGCGTCCAGCATGGATTCGTCCCACTCACGGTCCAGATCGGGGTCGGCGGCCGACAGCACCTCGTCCAGCCGCAGGCCGAGCTCGCCGATGTTCGGCTCGGACATCATGTTCAGGTGATCGCCAGGAACGTCGATCACCGTGAACCGGCGCGCCGCGTACTGTTTCCACCCGTTGTCGGCGCTGTCGAACATGCTGCCGACGGTCTTGTGCGCCAGGTCGACGCCCGGCGGCAGTCCCTCGGTCGCGCGCAGCAGCGTGATGTCGCGGTCGTACGGCTCGAGTTTGTAGTCCAGCATCGATGAGTAGTTGGCGAAGAACACCTCGTAGAGCCGCCGGATCGCCTGCGGGGAGCTGTCGGCGGGCAGGATGCCCGAGCGCACCGATTCCGCCAGCATCGCCGCGAACAAATCCTCGGAATTGTGCACGTCGGGCTCGAAATCGACCAGCGCCGACTGGCTTCCGCGCGCGTACCACAGCAGTTCCAGGAAGAACCACCGGATGAGTTTCTCCTCCGGGATCGGTGTTCGCGTACGCGCGCGCAGCGCCATCGTGTCCAGCAGCGTCACACTGGACACCTCGTCCTCGGGGAGCCTGCGGGCCATCTCCAAGGCGACATAGCCGCCGAACGACCAGCCCGCCAAGTGATACGTGCCGGTCGGATGCACTCGCCGCACCGCCTCCAGGTACGACTCCGCCATCGCGGGAATGGACTTCTCCGGCGCGCTGCCCGAATCCGCGCCCGCCGCCTGCAGGCCGTACACCGGGCGGTCCGGATCCAGGTGACGCGCGAGAGCCAGGTAGCACAGCACATTGCCGCCGATCGGGTGCACCAGGAACAGCGGCGGCTTGACCCCGCCCACGCTGATCGGCACCAGCGGGTCGAACGTGCGCTGCACGTCGCCCGCGCGCACCAGCGTGGCGAGCCCCGCGGCGGTGGGCGCGCCGATGAACGCGTCCAGCGGCACCTCGACGCCCCATCGGCGCGACAGCGCCATCACCACGCGCATCGCCCCGATCGAGGTGCCACCCGCCGCGAAGAAGTCGTCGTCCACGCCGATCGAGCGCAGGCCCGCGTACTCGGCCAGTAGTTCGACCGCCGACCGCTCGTAGTCGTCGGCGGGCTCTCGCCGCGCCGACACCGACTCCGCGGCGTCCGCACCGTAGGCGCGCAGCGTCGCGTCGTCGCGTTTGCCGCTCGGCGTGCGAGGCAGTTCGTCGAGCCAGGCGAACCGCGAGGGCACCATGTGCGCGGGCAGCATCGAGCGCAGGTCGTGCCGCAGTGCGGCGAGGTCGGTCTGCTCGGCCGCGCCGACCAGGAACGCGATGAGCGAGCCGTCGATACCGCCGAAACCGCGGGCCACCACGGCGGCCTCGGTGATGCCGGGGAACTTCTCCGCCAGGCTCAGGATGCACAGCTCGACTTCGGCGGGCTCCACCCGGAACCCGCGGATCTTGACCTGACTGTCGCTGCGGCCCAGGCAGACGATGTCACCGGAGAACAGCCGGACACCGAGGTCGCCGGTGCGGTACCGGATTCCGCCCGCGTGCGTGGCGACGAACCGCTGTGCGGTGAGCGCGGGCCTGCCCTCGTAGCCGCGGGCGATGCTGCGGCCGCCGAGATAGATCTCGCCGATCACGCCGTCCGGCACCGGCCGCAGCGCGCTGTCGAGCAGTTCCACGGTGTCACCGTCGACAGCGCGGCCGATGGGCGGCAGCGCGGGGAACTCGTCGGCCGGACCGGTGAGGGTGAACTTGGTCGCGACGTGGGATTCGGTGGGACCGTACTGGTTCTCCAGCACCAGGCCGGGAACCACTTTGCACAGCGCGCGGATCTCGTCGGTGATGCGCAGCTGTTCGCCGGAGGAGATCAGCACCTTCAGTTCGGTCGGGAACATCCGGTGCCCCACGGCGGCCTCGGCGAACGCCTGCAAGGCCACGTACGGCAGGAACAGCCGTTCGATGCCCTCCTCCACGACCGTGTTCAGCAATTGCTCGACGTTCGATCGCAGATCGGCCGAACTCACCCGCAGGGTGGACCCGGCCGCGAGGGTGGTGAAGATCTCCTGGAACGACACATCGAAACTCAACGGCGCCAACTGGAGTGTGCTCAGCAGACCGATGCCGGTGGCCGCGCGATTCTGCCAGTCCACCAGGGAGGTCAGGCCGCGATGCGGCATCGCGACGCCCTTGGGCTCACCGGTCGACCCGGAGGTGAACAGCACGTAGGCCACCGCGTCGGGCGAAACGTGGTCGGGCAGTTCCACTTCCGGCTCGGGCGCGGAGTCGTCGAAGAGCGCGGCGCTGTCCAAGACCAAGGCGGCTTCGTCGACGATGTCGCGGTAGGCGCCGTCGGCGATCACCCGGTGCGGGCGGGCGCGGTCGATCATGAGGTTCAGCCTGGCCCGCGGGTAGCTGACATCCAGCGGGACGCACGCGGCCCCGATCCTGGTCAGGGCGAGCACGAGCAACACCAGTTGCGGACGACGCCCCATCAGGATGCCGACCCGGTCGCCCGGCGCCACGCCGAGTGCGGCCAGGCGCCGGGCCAGCCGATCGGAGCTTTCGATCATCTCGTCATAGCTGACCGATTCGTCGTCGCCGGCCAGAGCGACGCGGGCGGGATGGAGCGCCGCCGCCTCGGCCACCAGCGTGCCCACGTCGCGAGCGGTCGCGGGGCCTGCGCCGCGGTCGATCACCGCGTCGGGGTCGGCGACGATGCCCGCCAGCATGCGCAGCTGGGTGAGCGCCACGGTCTCGCACTGTTCGGCGGTCAGCGTGTGGTCACCGTCGACCCGCAACCACATCCGGCCGTCGCGCGGGTCGGTCGCCGCGGTCACCAGCAGCTGGAAGTTCGTCTCCTCGCGGGCGTCGAAGTCCAGCAGGCGCACGCCGTCCAGCACCAGCATGGGCTGGAAGACGTGATAGTTGACGAAGTTGAACGCCGTCTCGAAGACCGGCCCGCCGTCGGCGAGGATCGACCGCAGCGGGTAGCGACGGAACGGATAGGCCTCGCGTTCGCGTCGCACGAGCTGCTCCACCGCGGCGCGCCACGTGGTCGCGGTGCTGTCCAGCCGGATCGGCAGCGTGTTGAGGAACAGCCCCGCCACGCGTTCGGCGCCCGCGCGGTCCGGGCGACCGTGGCTCACCACACCGGTGGTGACGTCCGTGCGGCCGGTGAGCGCCCGCAGCGCCAGGCAGTGCGCGGCCAGATAGACCGCCTTCTCCGGCACCTGGTGGCGCGCGGCGAACGCGGAGACCCGTTCGGCCAGCCTGCGCGGCACCAGCGCCCGTGCTTGCGGCACGCCCGCGACCACGGGCTGGTGCACCCCGAGCGCGGTGAGCGCGGTGGGTTCGGCGCCAGCCAGGGCGGTCGACCAGTACTCGCGGGCCGCGGCGTCGTGCGCCGCGCCCTGCTCGGCCTGCGCGTACTCGGCGAGCACGGTGGCCGGATGGGCAGTGGCCTCCACCTGGGTCCGGGTCATGCCGATGTGGTTGAGGTAGTCCAGCAGCAATTCCAGCACCGACGTGGCCACACTCCAGCCGTCCAGGATGGCGTGGTGGAAACTCAGTACCAGGTCCACCGTGCCGACCGGCTCCTGCGGGCCGGGGCGGACGAAGACCCGGATGGCGAACAGCGGAGCGAACGCGATGTCGTACTGCGCGTGGGCGCGCTCCTGGAGATAGATCTCGATCAGGTCTTCGCCGTCCGCCTCGCCCATGTCGCCGAGGTCGACGATCTCCAGCTCGTAGTGCGGTGCGGCGTGCACGATCTGCAGCGGAACCGAATACCTGCTCAGCTCGAACGACGAGCGCAGCGCGGGTTGCCGCCGCACCAGCCGGTCCACCGCGTCCCGGAATTGCGATTCGTCCCAGGGGATTTTGAGCCGATAGCGGAACACGTCCTTGTAGGTGACCGAGTCGGCGCGCTCGATGCTGTGATACAGCATGCCCAGTTGCAGGGCCGTTGCCGGGAACGCGTCCTCGGCCTGGTGCAGCGCGGCGCGGTCGATCAGCGGCACCGTTTGCAAGGGGGCCGTGATGCGCCCGCGCTCATCGTGGCGGTCGTCGCGCACGACCCTGGCCAACTCGGCGATGGTCGGCGCCTGGTAGAAGGCGTCCACGTCGAAGTAGAGCCCGGCGCGTTCGGCGGCGGTGCGCACGGCCAGCGCGAGGATGGAATCGCCGCCGTGGGTGAAGAAGTTGTCGTGCACGCCGATCGACTCGACGCCCAGCACGGTGCGCCAGACCTGCGCGAGCCGGGTCTCCACCGCGGTGCGCGGCGCGCCGCCTGCCGCCTGCTCGGCGCCGTGGCCGAGGACGAGTTGCTCGGCGAGTGCGCGCCGGTCCAGTTTCCCGTTGCGGGTCAACGGTATCCGCTCCACCCGGATCAACCGGGACGGCACCATGTAGCGGGGCAGCCGGGCCGCGAGTTGCTCGGCGATCTCCTCGCCGGAGACGTCGGCGCCGACGAAATAGCCGACCAGTTGCACGCCGTGCGCCTCTGCGACCTCGTCCACCACGGCCGCCGCGCGCACCCCGGCGCAGCCGAGCATGGCGTTCTGCACTTCGCCGAGGGTGATCCGGTTGCCGCGGATCTTCACCTGGTCGTCGAAGCGGCCCAGGTACTCGAGATTGCCGTCGGGCAGCCATCGCGCCAGGTCCCCGGTGCGGTAGCGGCGGCGGCCCGGCACCCCGCGGTCGTCGACGAACGCCGCCGCGGTCAGCTCGGGCCTGCCGCGATAACCGCGGGCCACGCCCACACCCGCGATGTTCAGCTCCCCCGGCACCCCGACGGGCACCCGGCGGCCGATGTGGTCGAGCACGAGCAGGTCGATGTTGGCGATGGGACGGCCGATCGGCACCACGTCCGGCGACTCGTCGGCCGGGCAGTCGAAATAGGAGACGTCGACGGTGGCCTCGGTCGGGCCGTAGAGATTCACCAGCTGCGGCGCTGTGGCGCCGGCCGCGGCGAAGACGGCGTGGAACCGGCGTACCAGCGCGGGCGGTAACGCCTCGCCGCTGCAGAACACCCGTCGCACGCTGCCGATCCGCGCGACCGTCGCCGGGTCGGCGGCCAGCTCGTCGACGAACGCGGCCAGCATGGAGGGCACGAAATGCAGCACCGTCACGTCGTGCGCCGCGATCGCGTCGGCGATGCGGCGCGGATCGCGCTCCCCGCCGGGTTCCAGCAAGGCCACCCGGGCGCCGGTGATCGCCCACCAGAACAGTTCCCACACCGACACGTCGAAGGTGGCCGGCGTCTTCTGGAGGATCACGTCCGCGGCGTGCAGGGGGTAGCGCCGCTGCATCCAGGTCAGGCGGTTGACCACCGACCGGTGCTCGATCATCACGCCCTTGGGCACGCCCGTGGAGCCCGACGTGTAGATGAGGTACCCGAGATCTGCTGGATGCGAAACGCTTTCGACGCCGCGCGCCGGGACGGTGTCGGCCACCGCGATGCTGGTGACGCCCAGCTCGTCGAAGACCGCTCGATGCCGCGGTCCCGCCACCACGAAGCGCGCCCCGCAGTCGGCGAGCACGGATCCGATGCGGGCGGCCGGGAAGTCCGGGTCGAGCGGCACGTACGCGCAACCGGCCCGCAACACGCCGAAGATCGCGACGAGCATCTCGGTCGAGCGGGGCAGCACGACGGCGACGCACTCATTTCCGGTCGCGCCCAGCGCGTGCAATCTGGCGGCGAATCCATCGGCGAGCGCGGATAATTCGGCGTAACGCAGCGGCTGTTCCCCCGAGCCCGCTATCGGTTCGATCGCGATCCGCTCGGGATGCCGGGCGGCCACGTCGGCGACCAGCCGGTCGATGGTCGTGTACGGGAACTCCTCGCGCGGGCCCGCTTCGAACGCGGCGATGGCGGCCTGCTCCCGCGCGGGCATCAGCGGCAAGGCCGAGATCGGCACTCCGGGCCGGTCCAGCGCCGCCACCAGCAGCGCGCCGATGCCGCGCACGACCGACTCGAACGGGAAGTTCTCGTCGAAGACGTCCTTGTCGTAGTAGAGCTGGAGGTTCAGCGAACCGTCGCGGGCGTGCTCGACGCCGAGGATGTTCAGCGCTTCGAGCACCGTGCCGGGATTGACGATGTCGAGGGTGCCGAGGATCTTGTCCAGGTGATCCGACGGCGGCATCTTGATGTAGGAGTACGCCACGTCGAACAGCGGCGGCGCCGTCGGGTCGCTGCTGAGCGCACGCGCCAGGTCGCCGTACGGAAAACGCTCGTAGCGCTTGAGTTCCCGGATCTGCGCGGCCACCTCGGTGGCGACCGCCGACAGCGGCTGGTCCGGGTCGACCCGAATGCGCAGGGGCACCACGTTCGTCCGGTGCCCGGCGGTGCGGAAGGTCTCGGCGCTGTGCCGGTTGAGCATCGGGACCCCGATCACCACCTCCTCGGAGCGGTGAATGGTGGTCAAGTAGGCGGCCAGCGCCGAAACGGTGAACGCGAAGACGGAGAAGCCGGTGGCCCGAATGCGGTCGAGGAAAGCGGGTTCCACAACTACGCGCCGGCGTCCCCGGTTGACGTCGGGGGTGCTCGCACGGCCGGAGAAGAGCGCGGGGACCACGCCCTCGAAGCGGCGCACCAGCGCGTCCCGATCCGCGACCCACTGCGCCGAGGACAGATACTCCTCGTGCTCGGCGGCGATCTTGCGATAGGTGGCCGCGCCGCGATCGGTCTGCTCGGTGACCGGATCCGGCTCGGCGAGCTGTTCGAGCGACAGGTCTTTGCGGCTGTAGTTGTCCACCAGGGCGCTCCACAGCGCGTTCACGCCCCAGCCGTCGATCATGGCGTGGTGCATCGCCACGTAGAGATGGAAGTGGTCGGGCCCGTCGACCAGCGCGGCGATCCGGAACGGCTGGCGCGGCGGGGAGGGCGTCACGTTCGCCCGGTTCACCCAGTCGCGCCGCGCCGCGGCGGGATCCGATGCCCAGCTGAGATCGACCAGCTCGACCTCGGGTAGCTCGTCGCAGACCCACTGCCAGAAGCGGCCTTCGGAGAACTCGAATCTCAGGCGCAGCGCGGCGTCACCGAGCAGCGCCCTGCGAACCACCGCGCGCAACCGGGCCATATCGAAAGGCTCGTCCATGAACGCGCAGTAGGCGTTTCGGGTGACCGGCGCCGGGGCATACCGGTAGGAAACCGACAACACATCGCGCTGATAGGCGCTGACCGGCCAGGCTTCGGGGGGTCTTTCGGAAGTAGCACTCGGTTCGAATGGCACAGTCACTCCTATCGCGACAGTCGCGGCACCGCCGTGCGCAGATCTACCCAAGCCCACCCTGATCACTGCCACGCAAAGCTGCTACCACGCTTATCAAGTTATCGATATCGCGAATCACGGCATCGGCTCTGCCGATGCCGCGACTCTGCTGTTGTTATCGCGGTGTATGCGCGGCCGGTCAGCAGGCCGACAGCAGCGCGCGCACGCTTTCGTCGGCGAGACGGTCGGCCCGGTCGCGTGATACGGCGGGCTCGACGTAGCCGATATTGAGGGACAGCTCGTTGTGCGTCGCGTTGGCGGTGGCCATGATGAAACCGCTGACGGACATGCCGGAGACGAACTGCGCGCCCTCCAGCTGCCAGGAGCCGATCTTGTCCGGGAAGGGGTAGTCGCCCAGGTAGGTCATACAGAGATGACCCGGGCCGCGGGTGTCCATGAGTTTCACCGTGGACGCACTGGCCGACACCGACTTCGGCGCGGCCACCTTCAGCAGGTTCAACGCGGACAGATGGTCGCGCCGATCCATCCGCGCACCGTACTCCCGCTCGATCTCGGCGGCGATCTCCCACAGCGACGCCCACGGCGCGTACTTCGCCGGGGTGGCGATCATGCCCTGATAGGTGCCGACTTCGGTGTCGCCCGCGGCGCCGTCGAGATGGTCGCGGAAGTTGACCGAGCTGCCGACGGTGTACCAGGTGGCCTTCTCGGTGCCCGCCTCTCTTGCCGCCGCGATCAGCAGCGCGGCGGAGAGGGCCGCCTGCAGGCCGACGCCGTGGCGAGCACAGCCCGCGGTGAGCGCGTCGAGCCGGTCGGCGTCGAGGCTGCGGTGCACCACCCGGCTGCGCCGCTGTGCGGGTGGCGCCAGCGTGGTCGGCTCCAGCCTGTGCGGCTTGCGCAGCTGCGACTTCTGGTCGCGCAGGAACGAACCCGCGGTGCGCAGCGCACCGCTCGCGCCCTGGAAGCGCGGCGGGAACAGCTCCTCCGGGCTCGGCCGCACCGGGGCGGGCGGGAAGCCGGCCGCTTCCCCGGCGGCGGCTTGGAGCACCTGCTTCGCCACCGACAGCGCGCTCTCGCCGTCGGCGATGGCGTAGTGCAGCGTGACGATCAGCTCGTTGGTGCCATCGGTCTCCTTGATCAGCACCGCCCTGGCCAGCGGGCCGGTGCGCCAGTCGAACGGCTCGCGCAGTTCCACCTCGTCGGCCTCGGCCAGCCAGTTCGTGCTGTCCTCGGATTCGATCACACGCAGCGGAATCGGCGCCTGCACCGGCACGAAACGCGGTGCGGTGCCGTCGGGTTCGGCGGCGACGGCGACCCGCAACAGCGGATGTCGGCGCTGCACCTCGTCCAGGCCCGCGCGGATCTGCTCGACCTCGACGTGCCCCCGGATCCGCACGCGCGACAGGATGTGCAGCGGCGCCAGCCGATCGGCGATCCAGTGCCAGCGCTCGACCGGCGAGAGAAGGCGCGGCAGCCGCGCGGTCGGCCCGTCCGGCGCCGGGAAGGACATCGGCTTGCCGAGTTCGCGCAGGAAGAATTCGGTGGGCGCGTGCCGGAAGTAGGTGTCGCGCACCCGCACCAGGCGCGGGTCGGTGGTCTGCTCGATCTTGGCCAGCGAAGCCGAGCCGTTGACGAACATGGCGGTGCGGTCGGCGCGCAGTTTCTCGTAACGACGCAGTCCCGCGACCGGATCCAAGGAGTTGCGCAGCACACCGGCCAGCACCACCGCGTCCTCGATGGCGGCGTTGGCGCCCTGGCCGAGGCTGGGCAGCATCGGGTGCGCCGCGTCGCCGAGCAGCGTCACCCGGCCGCGGCCCCAGTGCGCCAGCGGCGGACGGTCCTGCGCGGGCACGGCCAGGATCGCCGCCTCGTCGGTCTGCTCGATGCAGGCGCGCACCTCCGGCGCCCAGTCGGCGTAGAGGCGCAGCAGCTCTTCCTTGCCGCCCTGCCAGTTCGCGGCCTCGTCGGCGGGCAACGTCTTGGTGCCCCACCAGTACACCCGGCCGTGGCCGATGTCGTGGATGCCGAAACGCATTCCGGTGCCCCAGAAATGCGCTGAGAGGCCGCGGGCGACGTTGGGGTGCTCGAAGGGGATGCAGGCCAGCCAGCAGACGAAATTGCCGGGGCGCGGCTCGGCGCGGCCGTGCAATTGGGCCCGCACCACCGAGTGGATGCCGTCGGCGCCGACGAGCAGATCGCCCTCGGCGACCCGGCCGTCGGCGAACTCGACGCGCACGTGCTCACCGTCGTCGACGAAGCGGGTGGCTTGCGCCCCGACGAACGTCGGTGTGTCACCGATCTCGCGCAGCAGCACGTCGTGCAGGTCGGTACGGTGCAGCGCGACGGCGGGAGCGCCGAGTTGGGCATCGAGCCGGTGCACGGGGAGCACCCGGATCGGGCTGCCGTCGGGGTTGCAGAAGCGGAAGGTCTCTACCCGGCCGCCGCGTTCGAGCAGTTGCTCGTCGAGCCCGAGGCCGAGGGTGCGCAGTGCGTTGATTCCGTTGGCCTGCACGGAAAGTCCGAAGCCCTGAGCGCGCAGCTCGGGACCCGCTTCATATAGTTCGACGCCGAAACCCGCCTGCCGCAGAGCAGCCGCGGTGGTGAGTCCTCCGATCCCCGCCCCGAGAACGACAACCTTGATCGGACTGCTCATCGAACCTGCACTCTCATCGAACCACTCGACGGCACAGGGGCTTGTAACCGAGACGCGGCGCGAGCGACACTGCCCGCGCGAAGCCGCCCCACCGAGCAGCACTGATCGAGGCCACTGCGGCGACCCCGACCAGGCAGCTGGACGCCTGTGCCTGACCGACCGGAAGCCTACCGCTACTCGCCGCGCAAGGCAGAGTTGAAGTGAGATTCACCGCATCGCGCGATTGTGAAACGCAAATGTGTTGCAATGGGGCATAATTCGCCCTCCGCGCACCACATTCGCCCTCGATTCGGGCGTGGCGGCGGCCTCAGAGGTAGGACGTATCGTTCACCAGACGCACCGAAGACCCGCCGTCGAGATAGAACTCCGCTATCGATAGCGACGCCAGATCCAGATGCAACCGGTACAGCAACGCGGGGCCGACATCGAGGGCCAGCCGAAGCAATGTCTTGATCGGGGTCACGTGGCTGACCACAACCACATTGGCGCCGGGGTAGCGTCCGAGCAGATCGCGCCGCACGGCCTCCACCCGCTCCAGAACATCCTCGAAGCTCTCCCCGCCGGGCGCCGCGACGGTGGGATCGCCGATCCAGCGGGCGTGCAGGCCGGGGTCGCGCTGCGCGGCCTCCGCGAAGGTCAGCCCCTCCCACTCGCCGAAGTCGGTCTCGATCAACCCGTCGTGGACCTCCACCGGGACCCCGAGCGCGGCGGCGGCCGCCTCCGCGGTCTCCCTGGCCCGGCCGAGCGGAGAACTGATCACCGCGGCGATACCGCCTTTGGCGGCCAGCATTTTCGCGGCCCGCGCGGCCTGCTCCCGGCCCAAGGCGGTGAGCGGCGGATTGCCGCGCCCGGAATACCGGCGCTGCAACGACAACTCGGTTTGACCGTGGCGAAGCAGCAGCAACCGGGTGGGACGCCCGGTGGCACCAGTCCACCCCGGCCCCTGCTGCGCGGATTCGGACTGCTCGGCGTTCGCGTCCCTGACTTCATCGACCCAGCTCGGCAGATCGCGCTCGGTGACCGCGAGGGCCGGGTCCGCGGCCTCCCGCGCGTCCGCGGCCTGAGCGGTGGCCTCCGCGACGCCGGTGCCCTCGTCCATGGCCTCGTTCGCCAGCCGGTCGGCGTGCGAGTTCTGCGCGCGCGGAATCCAGCTGTAGGTCACCCGGCCCAATCCGGCGGCGATCCTGCGGGCTCGATCGGCGAGCGGGATCAAAGCGGCGTGCTTGATCTTCCAGCGGCCGGACATCTGCTCGACGACCAGCTTGGAATCCATGCGCACCAGCACCGACTCGGCGCCCAGTTCCGCGGCCGCCTCCAATCCGGCGATCAATCCGCGATATTCGGCGACGTTGTTGGTGGCGATGCCGAGGAACTCCCGGCGCTCGGCGAGCACCCGGACGCGGCCGGCGTCGTAGACCACCGCACCGTATCCGGCCGGACCGGGATTGCCCCGCGATCCGCCGTCGGCTTCGACGATCACCTCGGGCAAGCTCATCGCTGTGCCAGGACAACCGGCCGCGGCGAGCTCACAGCCCCGATTCCTTGGTCCGCACCAGGATCGCACCGCACTCCGGGCAGCGCACGACCACGTCGGGTGCGGTCTTGGCGATCCGCGCGATCTCGCCGCGATCGAGTTCGATGCGGCACGCGCCACAGCGGCGAGCCTGCAGCAGCGCGGCGCCCGCACCGTGCTGTCGGCGCTGCCGGTCGTAGATAGCGAGCAGTTCGCCGGGCAGCTTCGCCACCGAGCCCGCGCGATCGGTCTCGCAGCGCGTCTGCGCCACGTCCAGATCCGCGAGCGCCTCGTCGCGCTGACGCAGGGCGACGGCGAGTTCCTCCTCGGTCTTGCTCAACCGCGCGCCCGCGTGCTCGTAGTCGGCGGCGGAGGCTTCGCGCCGCTCCATCACCTCGAGCAGTTCGTCCTCCAGCACCGAGCGGCGCCTCTCCAAGCTGCCCAGCTCGTGCTGGATCTCCGAAAGCTGTTTGGCGTTCACCGTTCCCGCGGCGAGCATGGCCTTGTCGCGCTCCTCGCGCTTGCGCACCGCCTCGACCTCGCCCTCCAGCTTGCGGATGTCGCGGTCGAGATCGTCCAGCGCGATCTGCACGGCCACCGCGGCGTCGGAGTGCGCGTTGCGCTCGGCTTCCAGTCGCGCCACCTCCTGCTGCTCGGGCAGCACGGTGCGGCGGTGCGCGATCCGGGTCAGCTCGGCGTCGACGGCGGCGAGCCGCAGCAACTCGGCCTGGAGCGGGGGTTCGACATTCAACGCGGGCAAACTCCTGGACGGGGTGGACGGGACTGGTGTTCAACCGTACCCCGCCGGACCGGCGGACCCGCGTCAGCCGCCGACGGTGCGGGTTTTGATGGCGTCGCGGGAGATGTAGACGTCGTACTCGCCGGGCACCGCGATCACCGCGTTGCCGTAGGCCGAGCGCACGAACGGCTGGGTCCACCAGCGGCCCTCGCGCATGTCGGCGAAGAAGTCCTTGTCGCCGTCGTTGAGGAAGATCTGGTTCTGCCGGGTCGCGACGCCGTCGAGGCGCTGTCCGTACAGGCGGCTGATCCGGTAGCCGGAGTGGAAGCCCAGGGCGTTGACCCACGGCTCCAGCTCGACGATGCCCGCTTGCAGCACCCACATGTCGCCCTCGACGCGGTAGGTCTCGCGCTGTTCGGGATGGTCGTCGTCGCCGTACAGGATGAGATCGACGTCGAGCTGGTGTTCCTGCCCCGCCACCGGCTCGGCCACCACGTGGGCCGCCTTGATCTCCCCGGTCAGGCCGAGGTAGGTCTGCAGCAGGGTCGCGATCCACAGCAGCACCGCCGCGACCAGCAGCAGCGCGAGCCCGCCGGTCCCGCGCGCGAGCAGCGGCCGCATCCCGACCCGGCGCGCGGCGATCAGGCCGGAGACGATCAGCGCCACACCGGCGACCAGCAGCAGGAGCAGCCCGATCTGCACGAGCCCGAAATCAACCGGGAAGTTCATGAGGTAGTTGTACCCCGCACGAACTACTCGATTCACCCGAACCGCACAACCTTTTCCGGCCCGGCGCGGATGCGCCCCGACACGCGGTTGCCGGTTCGTCGCCGCGACAACGGCTTCGGACGCGGAGGTGCGGCGCTCAGCCCGGCGCGCGCACCGTCCACGGGTCGGTGCGCAGCGTGGACACCCTGGTCTCCAGGCCGGGCAGGCCGGTTCGCACCACCGTCTCGGCCTGCGCGCACCAAGGGAATTCGGTCGCCCAGTGCGCGGCGTCGACCACGGCGGGACCGCCCTTGCGCAGGTGCTCGTCGACCGGATGGTGGCGCAGATCGGAGGTGAGGTAGACATCGACGCCGAGCCCCGCGGCCCTGCCCAGGTAGGAGTCACCCGCTCCCCCGCACACCGCCACGGTGTAGACGGTGCGGTCGGGATCACCGGCGGCACGAACACCCCACGCGGTGGGCGGGAGAGCGCGGCCGACGCGTTCGGTGAAGGCGCGCAACGATTCCGGTTCCGGCAGGGTGCCGACGCGGCCGATGCCGAGCGACGACGGCAGCTGGGCGCGTTCACTGATGTGATAGGCCGGGTCCGCGCTCGGATGGGCGGCGCGCAGCGCGGCGAGCACGGCCGAACGCGCCGCGGGCGGCGCCGTCACCTCCACCCGGTCCTCCTCGACGTGCTGGAGTTCGGTCAGGGAGCCTTGCTCCGGAGTCGGCCGGAACTGCCCTGTCGCGGGCACCCGCAGCGCACAGTCGCAAGCGTGTTCCCGCCTACCCGCTCCGGCGGCGAAAAGCGCGGCGAGCACCGCGTCGGTGTGCGCGCGTGGCACCTGGATCACCCAGTGGTCCACGGCGGATTCGGGTTTCGCGTCCAGCGGGCCGGTCACCGTGAGGCCGAGCGCCGCGGCGAGCGCGTCGGACACGCCGGGGTCGGCGGAGTCGGCGTTGGTGTGCGCGGTGAACAGCGCGCAACCGGAGCGGATCAGCCGGTGCAGCAGCGCGCCTTTCGGCGTGCTCGCCGCGACGGTGTCGACGCCGCGCAGCAGCAGCGGATGGTGCACCACCAGGGCCTGCGCGCGCCAGTCGATCGCCTCGTCGACGACCCCCGCGGTGGCGTCGACCGCGAACAGCACCCGGGTCAGTTCCTCGGCCGGGTCACCGCAGACCAGGCCGACCGAGTCCCACGGCTCGGCCAGCGCGGGCGGGTACGCCGCGTCGAGCACCCCGATGAGATCCGCGAGCGTGGTCATCGTCCACCTTCCTTCGCTTCCGTCCTGCACTGCTTCACTGGGTTCTTTCCGGGCGGGCCGGTGTCCTTCGACCGCTCTCCGGCTCCCTCGCACTGCGCGGCCGGAGCCGTGCCCTCACCCGGCATCCGCCGACCGGATCGCCGCGACCAGCCGATCGACCTCCGCCGCCCCGCGAACCGCGACGCGCAGATGATCGGGGCCGAGGCCGGGAAAGGTGTCCGCGCGGCGGACCGCGATCCCTTCTTCCGCCAAGTGTTTGCGCAGCAGTTCACCGTCCCGGACACGCAGTAACAAAAAGGGCCCCTGGGCCGGCGTGTGGACGGCGATGCCGAGATCGCTCAGACGCTCGATCATCGCCGCACGGTGCACGGCCAGCGCCCGCGCGCAGCGCTCGGACTCGGCCACGGCGGACGGGCTCGCGGTGGCGGTGATCGCCTCCAGCTGCAAAGTGCCCAGCGGCCAGTGCGCCCGCCCGTGGTCGAGGCGCGCGAGCACGTCCGGTGCGCCGAGGAAATAGCCGCAGCGCAGCCCCGCCAGCGCCCACGTCTTGGTGAGGCTGCGCAGCACGAGCAGGTCGGGTGCGGAGTCGGCGGCGAGGGATTCCGGCTCACCCGCCACCGCGTCGGCGAAGGCTTCGTCGACCACGATGACGCGGCCCGGCCTGCGCAGAGCGCGGATGGCGGCGGCGGGATGCAGCACCGAGGTCGGGTTGGTCGGGTTGCCGAGCACCACCAGGTCGGCCTCGGCGGGCACCGCGGCGGGATCCAGCCGGTAGGGCGCTTCCAGTACCACCCTGGTGACCGGGACGCCCGCCTCCCGCAACGCGAGTTCCGGCTCGGTGAACGACGGGTGCAGCACCGCGGCCGAGCGCGGCGCCAGGCGGGGCAGCAGCGCGAACCCTTCCGCGGCGCCTGCCAGCAGCAATACTTCGCCGGGACGGCGGCCGTGCCGGGCCGCGACCGCGCGACGGGCGGCGTCGGCGTCCTCGGCGCTCGGATAGCGGCCCAGATCGGACAACCGCTCGGCCAGACGCCGCCGCAGCCACTCCGGTGGTGCGAGCCCTTGGACGTTGACCGCGAAATCGAGCATGCCCGCACGCGCGTCCACGTCGCCGTGGTGACGCAGTTTCGCGCGATCGACGGTGTCCTCGGCCACGAGAGCACACCCTACGTGGCGGTCCCGGAGCAGAACCGGCCAGAATGGCAGGCGTGGGTCAGCTGCACGTCTCGTTCGTCTGTACCGGCAACATCTGCCGCTCTCCGATGGCGGAGAAGATCTTCGCCTCGCACCTGTACCGGGCCGGGTTGGCCAACCGGGTCCGGGTGAGCAGCGCGGGTACCGGTTCCTGGCACGTGGGCGCCGACGCGGACCCTCGCACCAGCGCCACCCTGCGCAAATACGGATACCCGACCGGGCACGTCGCCGCCGTGTTCGGCGCCGAGCACAGCGACGCCGACCTGGTGGTCGCGCTGGACCGCTCCCATCAGCGGGACCTGGTCCGCCTCGGCATACCGGCCGAGCGGCTGCGGTTGCTGCGCGCCTTCGACCCCGACGCCGACGACCACGACGTGGCCGACCCCTACTACGGCGACGCGGCGGACTTCGAACTCGTGCGCGCCCAGATCGAGGCCGCCGTCCCCGGCCTGCTCGACTGGGTGCGCGCCGAACTGGCCGCCGAACCGCCCGACCTGCGACCCGTTCCCGACGAGCGACGCTGATGCGCAGGCTCGCGTTCCTGTTGCGCCCCAGCTGGCTGATCCTGGCCGTGCTGGTCGCCGCGTTCGCCTATCTGTGCTTCACCGTGCTCGCGCCGTGGCAACTCGGCAAGAACACGGCCACTTCGCACCGCAACCAGCTGATCGCCGACTCGGTGCGAGCCGATCCCGTCGACGTCACCACCGTGCTCTCCGACACCGGGAACGGCGCGAGCACCGAATGGCGGCGGGTCACCGCCACCGGCAGTTACGTGCCCGACTCGACGGTGCTGGTGCGGCTGCGCCACCTCGACGGCGCTCCGGGGTACGCGGTGCTCGCGACGTTCCGTCTGGCCGACGGCCCCCTGCTGCTCGTCGACCGCGGGCTGGTTTCGGCCGTCGACGGGACGCGCCCGCCGCAGATCCCCGCACCGCCCGCCGGGCCGCAGCGCATCGAGGCCAGGGTCCGGATGTCCGAGGGCGTCACGCCGGGTAAGGATCCGAGCGTCCAGGACGGCTATCGCCAGGTGTACTCCATCGACACCACGCAGGAATCGACGGTCCTCCAGCAGTCCCTCACCCCCGTGCCCACCGGCGGCGAGCGCGGCGGTTACCTCCAGCTGGGCGAGAACCAACCGGGCGCGTTCACCCCCACCCCGCTCCCCCAACTCGACGCGGGCCCGTATCTGTCCTACGGCCTGCAATGGCTGGCCTTCGGCATCATGGCTCCCCTCGGCCTCGGCTACTTCGTCTACGCCGAGATCCGGGAAAGAAGGAAAGAGAAGGCCTCCGCCGAGCCACCCCGCCCGCCGTCGCCCACCGAGCCTGCCCGGTCCGGGTCGATTCCCTCGCCGGCTCCGGCCGCGCCGACTACGGAAGCCCGCCTGGCCGACCGCTACGGCCGCGGCCGCGGTTGATCGCGGTCATTCGGCGCTACGCCGCGGCTCGACGCCCTCCGAGTTCACGTCAGGGCTGATGCGGCCCGAGCAGATCCCACCGGTTCCCCGCGATGTCCAGGAAGACCGCGACCCGCCCATACGGCTCCAGGCGCGGCGCGCGCACGAACTCGACACCGCGGGAAACCATCCGGTCGTACGCCGACTGGAAGTCCCCCACCTGCAAGAAGAACCCGACCCGCCCCGCGACCTGCTGCCCGATCACCGTGGCTTGCGCCCTACCGTCGGCTCGGGCGAGCAGGATGCCCGTCTCGGCACCGGGCGGCCGAACGACCACCCAGCGTTTCGGGCGGCCGTCGTTCGTGAGCGCCGCCGAGTCCTCGACCAGCTCGAATCCCAGCGTGTCGACGAAGAATTCGATCGCGGGGTCGTACTCCGCCACGATGATGGTGATCAGCCCGAGCCGCACCGCGAAAGCCTATCCGGCCCCGTCGACCGCCCTGAAGACGTCGCTCTCCTCGCAAGTTCGGCTCGGGGTCGGCCGCGCCCGGCGGCGGCGACCCACGTCGAAGCGCTCAGCGCCTGGTCGCGGCGACGGCGGCGGCGAGCAGAGTGGCGGCGAGTTGCACGGCCTCGGAAAGACGAACGGCGCGGCGCAGGTCGTGCACGGTGGGAGCCGGGCCGTCTCCCAGCACCGGGCGCATCTCCACACCGTGCGGGTACTCGGTACGGCCGCCCAGCCGGACGCCGAGCGCCCCGGCCATCGACGCTTCCACGACTCCCGCGTTGGGGCTCGGATGCCCGGCCGCGTCACGCCGCCATGCGGCCAGGACGGCAGCGGGCCGCCCGCCGATCAAGGGGGCGAGCGCGGCGGTGAGCACACCGGTGGCCCGCGCCGGGATCAGATTGGCCGCGTCGTCGACGCGCGCGGCGGCCCAGCCGAAGCGCCGGTAGCGCTGGTTGCGGTAGCCGATCATCGCATCGAGCGTGTTGATCGCGCGGTACCCGAGCAGACCCGGGACGCCCGCGACCGCGCCCCAGACCACCGGGGCCACGGCCGCATCGGAGGTGTTCTCGGCGATGGACTCCAAGGCCGCGCGGGCGAGCCCGTCCGCGTCGAGCGCCTGCGGATCGCGGCCGCAGAGCGAGGGCAGCAGTGCGCGAGCCCCCTCGAGGTCGCCACCCCCCAGTCGATCGGCCATCGCGTGCCCGGCCCGGGCCAGGCTGCGTCCACCCAGGACGGTCCAGGTCGCGACCGTGGTCGACACCACCCCGCCGCGCCGCACGGCCATGCCGAGCCCGACCACCGTGCCGACGGCCAGCGCCTCGTGCACCAGCCCCGCGGCGCGCCGGTCGGCATAGGTCACCGATTCCAGAGCCGCCACCGCCGAGCCGAATCCGGCTACCGGATGCCACCGCCGTGGATCGCCGAACGCCCGGTCGAGCGCGAATCCGAGCAGCAACCCGATCGCGGTGGAGGTTCCCTTCTGCACCCGGTGAGGCTATCGGTCGGGTGACCGGTCCCGCGCAGACGGCTCGCCTCTCGAAGCCGTGTCACACTCTGTTCCCCTGCGTCGTCGATCTGGTGACGCACCATAGACTCGCCCCGGCAGGGGCTGAACGACGAACAGGCGACGAAGTGACTTCCGAACAGCGTGAGCCCCTCGACCAAGCCGAGCTGGCCCGGCAGTTCGAGGAGCACCGCGGGTATCTGCGCAGGCTCGCCTACAGCACGTTGGGCAGTCTCAGCGACGCCGACGACGTCGTGCAGGAGGCGTGGCTGCGGTTGCAGCGCCAGTACGAGGCGGGCGCCGCGGGCGAGATCGATAACCTGCGCGCGTGGCTGTCCACCGTGACCGGCCGGCTCGCTCTCGACCACCTCGGCTCCGCCCGCGTGCGCCGCGAACAGTACGTCGGCGAATGGCTGCCGGAGCCGGAGGTGACCAGCTGGGAGGATCCCGCCGACCGGATCACCCAGGACGAGCGGGTCACCACCGCGCTGCTGGTCGTGCTCGAGTCCCTGTCGCCCGCCGAGCGCACCGCGTTCGTGCTCCAGGACGTGTTCGGCATGAGCGGCCCGGAGGTCGCCGAGGTGGTCGGCCGCACCCCGGCCGCCGTCCGTCAGCTCGCCTCCCGGGCTCGCAAGCACGTCGAGCAAGGCACTCCGCGCTTCCCGGCCTCTCCGGACGAGCAGCAGAAGGTGGTGTCGGCCTTCGCCCTGGCCTGGCGGTCCGGCGATCTGAGCGCTCTGCTCGGTGTGCTCGACGCGAACGTCAGCCTCACCGCCGACGGCGGCGGCAAGGTACCCGCGATCCGGCAGCCCGTGCACGGCGCCGAGATCGTGGCCAAGCTGCTGCTCGGCTGGTACCACGCGCCGTCCGCGGCGGGCGCCTGGGGCCGCGCGGTGCTGGTCAACGGCCGGCCCGGGCTGGTGGTCTTCGACGGCACCCACACGGGCGTCTTCGCCTTCACCGTCGACGACGGTCGCATCGTGTCGATCGACGTCGTCCGCAACCCGGACAAGTTGCGTGACCTGCCCACCAGCGGCGAGCCGGACTGGTACCTGGGCGAGGGCCTCGCCGGGCAGGAGTAGTCAGCCCGCGACGCCGAGCGGCCGCGAATACCCGTGCGCGGCGGCGACTTCCGCCGACAGCAGCCGCCCGGCGTCCGCGGTGAGCCCGTGGGCCAGATCGGGGTGTGTGGCGCATGCCTCCTGCCAGCCGAGGTCGGCGATCGACCGTACGTAGGGCAGGGTCGCGTTGGTGAGCGCGATCGTCGAGGTGTGCGGCACCGCGCCCGGCATGTTGGCGACGCAGTAGAACAGCGAATCCGCCACCCGGAAGGTGGGATCCGCGTGCGTCGTCGGGTGCGCGGAGGCGAAGCAGCCACCCTGGTCGATCGAGATGTCCACCAGCACCGCGCCGGGGCGCATCCCGGCGACGAGGTCGTCGGAGACGAGTTCCGGCGCACGCGCGCCGGGCACCAGCACCGCGCCGATCACCAGGTCGGCCGACAGCACCGCCCGCCGGATCTCCGTGGCGTTCGACGCGACGGTGGTGATCCGCCCGTCGAAGCGGGCGTCGAGTTCACGCAACCGGTGCAGGTTGGTATCCAGCACGCTGACGCGCGCGCCCATGCCCATGGCGACCGCGGCCGCGTTCGATCCCGCCACGCCGCCGCCGAGTACGACGACTTCCGCGGGACGCACGCCGGGGACGCCGCCGGGCAGCAGCCCCGCACCGCCGAGCGGGGCCATCAGGTGATACGCGCCTACCTGGGCGCCGAGCTTGCCCGCGATCTCGCTCATCGGAGCCAGCAGCGGCAGCGAGCCGTCGGCGGCGCGGACCATCTCGTAGGCGATCGCGGTGATGCCCGAGCGCACCACGGCGTCGGTGCACTCGCGCGACGCGGCCAGGTGCAGGAAGGTGAACAGCACCTGCCCGCGGCGCATCCGCGGATACTCCGGCGCGATCGGTTCCTTCACCTTCAGCACCAGCTCGGCTTCCCGCCACACCTGGTCGGCGTCCGGGACCAGGCGGGCCCCCGCCGCGGCGTAGCCGGCATCGGGAAATCCCGATCCGACGCCCGCGCCCGCCTGCACCAGCACCTCGTGTCCGTGCCCGGTCAGTTCCCCGGCGCCCGCCGGAGTCAGGGCCACCCGGAACTCTTGATCCTTGACCTCCCGTGGTACTCCGATCCTCATACCGTCATCGTCGCCCCGCCACCGGGCCAGCGCCACGACCGACGCGCCGAACGCGCACGGCGACCACCCGCGCCCCGCGCCGCGGGCGAGTTTCTCGGCACGTTGCCCAGCTGAGCGCGGGCGGCACTGCTCACACGATCGCGGCGCGGCCCAGCGGCGGTATCCGCAACTGCTCGGCGCGGCCGCCGTAACGGAAGACGTGGCCCAGGTAGTCGAGGTTCTCGCTGAAGTGCGCCCAGCCTTCGGCATGCACCGGCACGATCACCGCGTCGCCGAGTATCTCGGCCGCCCGCAGCGCGGTGCGCGCGTTCAAGGTGACGTCGGCGTCGCCGAAACGGCCGATGTTGGCGGCGCCGATGTTGAGCACGGCGATGTCGATGCGGCCGATCCGCTCGGCGATCTCGCGCACCACGTCGACGGAGGCGTTGTCACCCGAGACGTATACCGTCGGCTCGCCCTCGGCCCGCAGTACGAAGCCGGTGACGATCCCGCTGAACGGCTCGCACCCCTCGGGACCGTGCAGGGCGGGCACGCCGGTCACCCGGACACCGTGCACCGTGACGGTCTCCCAGTTCTCGAGGCCGCGCACACCATCGATCCGGGTCGCGGCGCCCGGCGTGGACAGCACGGTCGGCACCGTGGTCAGCAGTTTCCGGCCGGAGTCGTCCAGGTTGTCGGCGTGTTCGTCGTGCGAGAGCAGCACCACGTCGACGGGACCCACCTCCTCGGCCGACACCGCGGGGCCGGTGAGTTTGTGCAATGTGACGACGCCCGGGTAGTCGCCCGGCTCGTCGAAGGTGGGGTCGGTCAGCCAGGTGCGGCCCGCGTAGCGGAACCGCAGTGTCGGACCTCCGATGTGCAGAACTTCTACGCCGGTGCGTTCGATCGTGTCGCTCATGCCGTTGATCTTGTCCTGTCCGCGTACCGGCAAACAGTGGCCCGTGAGCCGCTTACCGTTAAGATCGGGCCATGCGTACGGTGGCCGTCTTGGCGTTCGACGGAATCAGCCCGTTTCACCTGTCGGTGCCCAGCCTCGTTTTCGGCAGGGTCGGCATCGAAGGACCCCCGCCCTATCGGGTGGACGTGTGCGCCGAGCAGCCCGGAAGCCTGGCGACTCCGGCCGGATTCGACATCCGTGTCCAGCACGGCCTCGACACGCTGACGCGCGCCGACACCGTCGTGATCCCGAGCTGGCGAGCAGGCGAACCGCTGTCCGGCGAACTGAGGGCCGCCCTGCGCGCCGCCCACGCGGGTGGCGCCAGGATCGTCGGGTTGTGCCTCGGCTCGTGGGCGGTGGCCGCCAGCGGACTGGCCGACGGACGGGAAGTGACCACGCACTGGGCCTCCGCCGCCGAACTGGCCCGCGCGTTTCCGGCCGTCCGGGTCCGCGCCGACACACTGTGGTCGGATCTGGGTGACGTCGTCACCTCGGCGGGCGTGGCCGCGGCGCTGGACTGCTGCCTGCACCTGGTCCGCGGTGATCTCGGCAGCAAAGCGGCCACCGAGCTGGCGAGATCACTGGTCACGGCGCCGCACCGCAGCGGCTCTCAGGCGCAGTACATCCCCGTCGCGGTCCCCGACGCCGCCGACGACGATCCGATCGAGCGCGCCATGGTCTGGGCGCGGACCCATCTCGGCGACCCGGTCGACCTGGACAGCTGGGCCCGCGTCGCGCTCATGTCGCGGCGCACCTTCACCCGCCGCTTCCGCGACCGCACCGGCACCAGCCCGCAGCAGTGGCTGCTGCTCCAGCGCACCGACCGGGCGCGGCTGCTGCTCGAGTCCACCACCGACACCGTGGAACGCATCGCCGTCGACACCGGCTTCGGCACGGCGGTGAGCCTGCGCCACCACTTCCATCGCATCCTCGGCACCAGCCCCGCCGCCCACCGCACCAGCTTCCAAGGGCAGAGCCGAGCGGTTGCACTAAGTTCGTGACCATGCGGATTCAGCTGGGCGAGCATGCGCCGGAGATCGAGGAGAGCGCGTGGATCGCGCCGAACGCCACCGTGATCGGCCGCGTGCGACTGGGCGCCGAGGTGAGCGTCTGGTACAGCGCGGTGCTGCGCGGCGACCTGGAGACGATCGAGGTCGGCGCGCGCAGCAATATCCAGGACGGCTGCGTGCTGCACGCCGACCCCGGCTTCCCGCTCACCGTCGGCGCGGGGGTCTCGGTGGGCCACAACGCGATCCTGCACGGCTGCGCCATCGGCGACGACGTGCTGGTCGGCATGGGCGCCACCATCCTCAACGGCGCCGTCGTCGGGCCGGGCAGCCTGATCGCGGCCAACGCGCTGATCCCGGAAGGGGCGCGGATTCCGCCCGGTTCCCTCGTGGCGGGAGTGCCCGGCAAGGTGCGCCGGGAGCTCGGCGCCGAGGAGCAAGATCGCATTCGCCTGAATGCGACTGTCTACCTAGCAAATACAGCTCAACATCGCACGGGAAATCAGGTGTGAAACAGGACACATTGCTCAAGTGTCCAGTCAAGATCGCTGATAGCATTCAGCCAGCGTGCCCGGCGACCCGGGCTCTCCTGTCGACACGGTTGTCGTGCGGCTTGTAGCGCAGTGGTGAACCCACCCGGGTCGGTGGGTGGGCGAGCGTGAGGCAGGAGGTATCACGGTGTCGTACGTGCAGTCGGGTGTGCACGGGCCCAAGGGCCGGATCAGCGTCGCCGACATCGCGGCCCAACCCGGCGGAGTCGAGGCACTCCAGCGCCGGGTTCATGAATTGCGTTCCCGCGGTGTGGATTTCGCCGCGAACGCGATCGAGAAGGAGATGGCCGAGCTGGACCTGCCGTGCCGATAACTCCCTTGCCACGGTCACCGCGGTTCACGATTCCGCGGTGACCGTGGCCAGTCCGGCCGTGGTGTGCTGATCCAGCGCCATCAACGCGGCCCGTATCCGTACCGGTTGCCAACCACCGTCGAGCCTGCGCAGACGCACCGTTCCCTCGGTGCGATGCCGCGCCAGGTCCCGTGACATGGTCTTCGCGGTGGCCAGATCGTCCGGATGGATCTGCGGCCTCGGCTGCCCCGGCCGGTCCTCCCAGGCGATGTCCGGCATGGGCGCGCCGATCCACCGGATCAGCCGCAACGAGCGCAGATTGACGATCGCGCGGTACTCGCCGGGCTCGGTGGCGGCTTCCAGCAGCGCGTACTCCAGGATCGCGGGCGGCGGCGCCGCGGAGACCGCGGTGGCCGCGCCGATATCCTGGGTCACGCCGCGCAGCAGCACGTGGCAATCGCCGCGGTCATCGGGCTCGGCGACGATCCGGCAGGCGAAATGCGCGGCGCGCAGCGCGTCGTCGTCCCGCCGGACGGTCCATACCGCCTGATGCTCGGTGCCCGGCGCGGAGTTGACGATCTTGGCCAGTGCTTCGCTCTCGTCGCGGTTGGTGACCAACCGGGTGAACGCGCCCGCGATGGCCAACTCGGCGGCACGGTTCTCCGGCGCGACGCCGTACAGGTCCAGCAGGTCGGTACTGCGCACCGAACGGTTGGTCGTGAGATCGAAGTACCACGCCCCCATCGGGTCGGCCGCCGTGACCGGCTCCCGCCGCGGGCCCACCCACAGCCGGACGGCATGCGCCCGCCGCGGCGCGATGAGCAGCGGCACGGCCAGCACCGTGCGCCGCCCGTCGGCGGAGACTTCCGCCACCGGCACACCGGTCGCGCATGCCCGCCCGAGTGCCGCCTCCGCGTCGGCCAGCGACAGCGGATTGCGCACGATGTTGGTCAGCGGCACGAACGACTTCGGCGCGGACCCCACCGCGATCACTCGTCCCGGAGAACCCGAGAAACACTCGATGAGAACCCATTTCGTCACCACTCGGGTCCCCGCGCCCTACCGCCGCGCGACCCGTCCGGCTTCGTCCATAGAGTGAAATATGTTCGGCTGGTTGTCATTTCGTCAATCCCCATCCCTGACCGCGATCAGGAACGGAATACCATGTCCAGCACCTTCTCGTGGTACGACCCGGCGATTCTTGTGACCAGGTCCACAGCGATGGCGTCCAGTCCGACCAGAATCTTGGCCTCGCCCCGCGCGGCGCCACGCAGGATCGTCCGCGCCGCGGCGGCGGGACTGGTCCGCGCCACGTGCCCTTCGAATCGGCGCACCACCTCCTCCGCGTCGATCCCCGGCGCGACGCTCGCCGACCGGGCGATCCCGGTGAGCACGCCACCGGGGTACACCCCGGTGACCCGCACCGAGCCGCCCGCTGCCCGCATGTCCTGGCGCAGCGAGTCGGTGAAACCGCGCACGGCGAACTTCGCCGCGTTGTACGGCGCGTGCCGCGCCACGGCCACCAACCCGAAGGCCGAGGACATGTTGACGACATGCGCGCGATCGGCGGCCAGCAGATGCGGCAGGAAGGCCTTGGTCCCGTTGACCACGCCCCAGAAGTCGACGGCCATCACTTGTTCGAAGTCGCTGAACGGCGACTCGAGCACGCTGCCGACGTGCAGGATGCCCGCGTTGTTGAACAGCGCCTCCACCCGGCCGAAGCGCGCGACGGTCCGCTCCGCGTACGCGAGCACGGCCGCGCGGTCGGTGACGTCCACCGTGCTCACCTCCGGCTCCCGTCCGGCGGCCGCGCACAACGCCCCCGTCTCGGCCACCGCCTCCGCCGACTTGTCCGACAGTGCCAGCCATGCCCCAGCACCGGCCAATGCCACGGCCAATTCCCGGCCGATACCGGAACCCGCGCCGGTGATCGCCACGACTCGATCCGCGAAATACCCCATGGCTCAACCCCTTTCCGCACCGGCCGAGGGTCAGGGCCGGACGCCGACCACAGGCTAGCCAGTCGAACATGGACACGCGACCTACTCGGCGGGACCGCCCCGTCCGGCGATGCCCGCTCACGCTTCGCCCACTCGATGAAATAATGGACGTTCCCGTCCGCACCGTCGCGACGCCGCGCCCACCGGCCACGGCCCGGCCGCCGCGCCGAACCCACTGGAGATCCGATGCCAACCATCTCGCCCATGCTGCAGCGCATCCTCGAGAAACCGGTCGCCGACGGCGAGAAGCTCCTGGAAAGCGCACTCTCGGCGTTCCTGGATTTCGGCATCAAGCGGACCAGCATGGGCGAGATCGCCCGCCGCGCGGGTATCAGCCCGGCCACGCTGTACCGACGCTACGAGTCCAAGAACGATCTGGTCGAGGCGGTCAGCGTGCGGGAGGCGCAGCGCTTCGTCGCCTCGATCGAGAAGCAGGTGCGCACCGTCTCGGGCAACGACGATCAGCTCGTGGAGATCTTCGTGGCGTTCATCGGAGCCATCGCGGGCAACGAACTGCTGCGCAGGCTGCTGCGGACCGAGCCCGACCTGATCCTGCCCCGGCTGACCACCGAGGCGGGGCCTATCCTGACCGTCGGCCGCGACTACCTGGCCGAGAAGCTGCGCGAGCTACGGGATGCCGGTGGCACGCACGACTTCGACGCCGATCTGGTCGCCGAGATCATGGCCCGGCTGGCGCTGTCGCTCGCTCTCACCCCCGACGGCCTGATCCCGGTCAGCGATCGCGACGCGGCGCGCGAATTCGCCCGCCGCACCCTGCTGCCGATGGTCGGCGTCCGGGTCAGCGCGTAGCCCGACACCGAACGCGGCGGCCACCCGCTCGTCCAGCTCTGCCTGCGCCGCGAGATCCGGCACCCGGCCCTCCACGAACTCACGGACCAGATCGATCACACCCGCCGACCGGGTGGCCGCCGGGTCGGGCACCGGCAGCCGGGACACATACTGGGTGATCCACCGACGCCTGCCCGAGTACAGCCGATTGCCGCAGACCACGTCGTAGAACCGCAACCCGAGCGCCGAATTGGCCACCCCCATCAGCAGATAACCCAAGCGCGTCGCCTCGGCGGGCAGATCCGCCAGATCGGGCAGCGAGATCCAGTAACAGTCGCCGTTGACCACCGCGCCCGAGCCGTCCAGCGCGAAACGCGGCCGGTCGCTGATGTCGGGGAAGACCAGCTTCGGCTCGCGCCACAGGTGCGGCCGCTGCGGGACCCAGATCTCGTACCAGGCGCGACCGCTCTCGGTGACGTAGCGGCGGCCGGCCAGCGTCTCCCGATGGGACCGCAGATACGCGGCCGCGGCGGGATATTGGTCGAGATCGATCGGCGTGCGGCGTGCACTGCCCAGGTCGTAGGGATACAGCACGCGAACCTCGCGGGCGCGGGTGGTCCGCCACGGCGCGAGATCGTGGTGGGTGATCAGGTCGAGCAGCAATTCGGACTCCGGACAGGGCTCGACCCGATCCCAGCTGTCGGAGATGAACACGCGGTCGGCGGTCGTCTTGATGCCCACTCGAATGCGCGCCACATCGCCGAAACTGCGCCAAGTCGTCTCCGCTATCCGCGCCAGCCAGGAATCGATCGCGTCGTGCGACATCCGCCACGCGACATCCTGTTCCCGCGCCACACCCCGGCGAGTCCTTCGTTCCGCCGTGAGCTCCGGTGGCCCGTCGCCCGTCGCCGCGCCGGTCGAACCGCCGTCGCGTCCGCGGCCGGCTCCGGCGGAGTCCAGGGACGTCGACTCCTGGGATTCGGTCGCCAGCTCACCGACCTCGATGACGAAGGTCCGGCCGTTGTACTCGACGATCGAGCCACCCGGGTCGACCAGCGCCTCGAACAGCGTCTTCGCACCGGGTGTTTCGCCGGTGGCCTCGTAGGCGGAGACGTAGCGGCAGCCGTCGCCGTGCCCGGCGCGCCGCGCGATGGCGATCGCGGGGAGCACGGCGGCGGTGAACAGTTTGGTGTCCCCCAGGTCGTACAGCTCGACCGGAACCAGGTCGGTCACCAGCAGCCGCCGGATGTTCGCTCCTGCCTTGGTGGTCAGGAACCGATTGGCGCACAACAGGCCGAGCACGCCTCCCGCGGCCAGCAGCCGCGGCAGCGTCGCGACGAACGGATGGGTGAGGTCGATCCGGCCGCGCAGGCCGAACCGCTTGCTCAGCAGCTGCGCCGTCGATCCGCCCAGCTGCTGGGTGCGCACATACGGCGGGTTGGTGATCACCGCGTCGAACGAGCCGTCCGCGAGCTGGGCCTCCACCGCGAGGAAGTCGGCCCGGCGCCATTGCGCGGCGATCCCCGCCGCCCGTGCGCGCTCGCGGGCGACCGCGAGGGCACGGGCATCCAGGTCGTAGCCGACCAGCACCAGGCGGAGGCCGGGGAACCGGGTCGCGACCTCGTGGTGCACGGCGAACAGCAATTCGCCGTCGCCGCAGGCCGGATCGAGCACACGCAGGACGCCGGCGTCCGAGAACTCGACATGGCGTAGCAGCCGTTGCGCCAGGAACCGGGCCAGCACAGGGGGCGTGTAATGCCTGCCGTGCCGTTTGCGGTCCCGCGCGGCGGGAGCTTCGGACGCCATATCGGGATTCTGCCTCGTCGCGCCGTGCCGATCGCCGTAACTCGGACAACAGGATCGCGGGACCGCGCGCGTCGCGGCCGACTCGCCCCTCCCGGCTGACCGCGCGGCTTTCGCGGCGGGGTGTTCGGTGCTAGCGTCTGGTCTCGAAAGAAGACTGATAAAGGAGGCGGGGGAATGACAGTGGCGACAGACGACTTCACGGCGCTGAGCCGGGTGCTCGACGAACGGTGGACCTGCAGGCAATTCCATCCGCAGCCGGTCGAGCGCGACACCATCCACGCCCTGTTGCGGCTGGCCCAGCGGACGCCGTCCTGGTGCAACACCCAGCCCTGGCAGGTCGTGGTGACGGAGGGGGCCGGCACGGATCGTTTCCGGAAGGAACTCGTCGAGCACATCGCGACCGCCACGCCCGCACCGGATTTCGAGTTCCCGGCGCAATACACCGGGGCGTACCGGGACCGCAGGCGGGAGTGCGGAAAGCAACTCTACGAAAGCGTCGGCATCGCCAAAGGCGATCACGAGAAGACCATGCGCCAGGCCGTGCGGAATTTCGAACTCTTCGACGCGCCGCATGTGGCGATCGTGACCAGTGAAGCCGATCTGGGCATATACGGAGCGGTGGACTGCGGTCTCTACATCGGCAGTTTCCTCTTGGGCGCCCAGAGCCTCGGCCTCGGCGCGGCGCCGCAGGCCGCGCTGGCCACCTACTCCCCCTTCATCCGGGAGTACTTCGGTATCCCGGAGCAGCGCAAGGTCGTCGCCGGAATCTCGTTCGGATACCCCGACCTAGAGCATCCGGTCAACGGCTTCCGCACCACCCGGGCCGAGCCCGACGACGTCGCGACCTGGTTCGCCGACTGATGCCGCCGTGCGCGGCCTCGCCCGGCGAGGTCGTGCCGACGGAGTGTTCCGCTGCGCGCGCCGTCGCTTTCGCTAGCGCGCGCGACCCGCGGCGGCCTCGCTACCGGTGACACCCAGCAAACCGGGTCCCGGTTCCGGGGTGACCTCCCGTGCGGTGAGTTCGGCTCCGCACGAATCGCATTCGAGCTTGATGTGCGCCTCGCCCGCGCAATCGCGATGGGCGTAGCGCACCGGAGGCCCTTCGGGCGCCATGTAGGTGTCGCCCCAATCGCGGATGGCCAGCAGAATCGGGTAGATGTCGTGGCCTTTGGGGGTGAGGCGGTACTCCTCGTGCGCGCCCACGGCGGCCTTCTGTTTGACGAGGATGCCGTTGTCGATCAACCGGTCCAGCCGATCCTGCAACCTGCTTCGCGAGATCCCCAGTGCGCTCTGGAAAGCGTTGAACCGCCGGATACCGGAGAAGCAGGACTTGAGGATCAGCAGAGTCCAGCGATCACCGAAGATCACGAGCGGGCGCGTGATCGAGCACGGCACGTCGGCCAGTTCTTCGTAGCGCACCTCCCGATGCTACCGACCACCGAGCCACCCTCGCCCCGTGAAACTTCACGACCTCCGCCTGCCCGGGCACGTACACCTTCCAAGCCACCGAATCGGCGCGCGCCGCCGGACGGGTTCGCCGACCCGTTGCGGGCAGCCGGGAAACGCGAAGCGGGCCCCGGCAGTGCCGGGGCCCGCTTCGGTGGGTGGATCAGAGCGGGATGTTCTTGTGGTGGCTGGCGCGGGCCGGGGCCGCCGCGAGGGCCGCGGCGATGACGCTGCGGGTCTTCGCCGGGTCGATGACCTGGTCGACCACACCGATCGCGATGGCGCGCTCCACGCCGCCCGCGATGCGCTCGTGTTCGGCGGTGAGCCGCTCGTGCAGCGCTTCGCGCTCCTCCTCCGGCGCGGCCGCCAGGGCCTTCTTGTGCAGGATGCCGACCGCGGCCTTGGCGCCCATGACGGCCACCTCGGAACCGGGCCACGCGTAGACCGCCGTCGCGCCGAGCGAACGGGCGTTCATCGCGATGTAGGCGCCGCCGTAGATCTTGCGGGTCACCAGGGTGACCCGCGGTACCCGCGCCTCGGCGAACGCGTGCAGCAGTTTCGCACCGCGCCGCACGACGCCTTCCCATTCCTGGCCGACACCGGGCAGGTAACCCGGAACGTCGGTGACCACGATCAGCGGGATGCCGAACGCGTCGCACAGCCGCACGAAACGCGCCGCCTTCTCCGCGCTTTCGGAGTTCAGGCAGCCGCCGAGGCGGATCGGGTTGTTCGCCAGCACGCCGACGGTGCGTCCGCCGAGACGACCGATGCCGGTGACGATGCTGCGGGCGTACAGCCCCTGCAACTCCTCGAACGACGACTCGCCGTCGACGTTGTCGAGCAGCTCGTGGATGATCGGCTTCACGTCGTAGGCGCGCTTGGCCGATTCCGGCAGCATGGCCTTCAGGTCCACGTCGCCGTGCTCGGCCGCGACCAGGTCGAACTCGCCCTGCTCGGCGAACATCGACACCAGGCGGCGCGCGCGGTGCAGCGCGTCGGACTCGTCGTCGGCCACGATGTGGGTGACGCCGGACTTCTTGCCGTGCGTCTCCGGGCCGCCCAGGGTGGCCATGTCCACCTGCTCGCCGGTCACGCTGCGCACCACGTCCGGGCCGGTCACGAAGACGCGGCCTTCCGGAGCCATGATCACGATGTCGGTCAGCGCCGGACCGTAGGCGGCGCCACCGGCGGCGAAGCCGAGCACCACGGAGATCTGCGGAACCAGGCCGGACGCGCGGACCATGGCCTCGAAGACCTGGCCGACCGCGTGCAGCGCCTCGACGCCCTCGGCCAGGCGAGCGCCGCCGGAGTGCCACAGGCCGACCACGGGGACGGCGGAGTCGATGGCGGTGTCGATGGCGTCGACGATGTGCTTGCAACCCTCCACGCCCATCGCGCCGCCCATGACGGTCGCGTCGGAGCAGTAGGCCACGGTGCGGACGCCGTCCACCTCGCCGATGGCGGCGAGCACACCTGACTTGTCGCGCGGGTGGAGCGGAAGAATGGTGCCGGGATCGAAGAAGCGCTGGAGTCGACCGAGCGGATCACGCGGGTCTGTCGCAGTCTCTTGATGCAACGCGGGAGCGATGATTGTCATCGCGTGGTCTCCTCACCTCGATGAGTGTGCCGCTGCTGCGGCTGCGTATGTCGAACCACGGCGGGGCCGGGCCAGTTCAGCTGGCCGACCCCGCCGGGATCGTTGTGCAGTCGATCGCGCGGCTATGCCCGACCGAAGGCGAGCGCCACATTGTGCCCACCGAATCCGAAGGAGTTGTTGATCGCGTACTCGATCTCTTGGCGACGGGCTTCGCCCCGCACCACATCGAGGTCGATCTCCGGATCCTGGTTCTCCAGGTTCAGCGTCGGCGGAACGATGCCGTCGCGGATGCTCATCACGGTCAGCACCGACTCGAGGGCGCCGACGGCGCCGATCGAGTGGCCGAGCGCCGACTTGGGCGCGTACACCGAGGCGTGGCTGCCCACGGCCTTGTTGATCGCGTTCGCCTCGGCGGTGTCGCCGATCGGCGTCGCGGTGGCGTGCGCGTTGATGTGCGTGATGTCCTTCTTGGTCAAACCCGCGGACTGCATCGCCCTGGTCATCGCCCGCGCGGCGCCGTCACCCGTGGGATCGGGGGCGACGAGGTGGAAGCCGTCGGAGGTGATGCCCGCGCCGAGCAGGCGCGCGTGGATGGTCGCGCCACGAGCCTTCGCGTGCTCTTCGGTCTCGATGACCATCAGGGCGCCCGCCTCGCCGAAGACGAAGCCGTCGCGATCCTTGTCGAAGGGACGCGACGCGCCCTTCGGATCGTCGTTGCGGGTACTCATGGCGCGCATCATGGTGAACGCCGCGATCGGCACCGCGTCGATGAAGCCTTCGACGCCACCGGTGACGACGATGTCCGCGTCACCCATGACGATCATGCGCCAGGCGTTGGCGATGGCCTCGGAGCCGGACGAGCATGCCGAGACCGGAGTGACCACTCCTGCCCTGGCCTTCAATTCGAGACCGACAACGGCCGAAGGGCCGTTCGGCATGACCATCTGCACTGCCAACGGCGAGATCTTGCGATAGCCGCCGTTCTTCAGCTTGTCCACCGAATCGATGAGGGCGTCGCCGCCTCCCAATCCGGTGCCGATGGCCACACCCAGCCGCTCCGGGTCGACTTCCGGGCTGCCCGCGTTCCGCCACACCTCGCGACCGAGCACGGTCGCGAGCTGCTCGACGTAGGCCATGCGTCGGCATTCGACACGAGACAACAGAGTGTCGGGCCGGACCTTCAGATGGCCGCCGATGCGGACCGGAAGGTCGTATTCCTCGACGAAGGAATCCTCGAGAACGTCGATGCCGCTCTCGCCGTTGAGGAGTCCCTTCCACGTCGCATCGACGTCACCCGCGATCGACGTGGTCGCCGCAAGGCTGGTTACGACGACGTTGGGGAAATTCCCGTTCAAGGTGGAAGGAGTGGTCACTGTTTCGGCCCTACTCGGCGTCGAACTTGGCCTTGAGCTCCGCGGCCGCTTCAGCGTTCTCGGCCTCGAGCTTCTGGATGTAGGCGACCGCGTCGCCGACTGTCTTCAGGCTGGCCAGATCCTCGTCCGGGATCTTCACGCCGTACTTGTCCTCCATCTGCACGGCGATCTCCACCATGGACAGCGAATCGATGTCCAGGTCATCGACGAAGGACTTCTCGATAGTCACCTCGGAGGGTTCGATACCCGTAACCTCTTCGATGACCTTGCCGATCTCTTCGATGAGCTGTTCCTGGGTCAGAGCGGCCACTTCGTGGCTCCCTTCTTGATACTTTGTAGGGCTCTACTGGTTTTTTTCGGATCGAGCGCGGAAATGGTTACCGCCTCTCGGTCACGACCTCGCATCTGAATGCATGGTCGCGGAGGAAAGCTAGCCGGATACGGTCAGCTCAGCCAACGCGGGGAGGTCTTGCGGGGTCTTCAGGGCCAGCGTGGGCGTGCCCTTCAGCTCCCGTTTCGCGATGCCGACGAGGGTGCCCGCCGGCGGCAGCTCCGCCACTGCCGAGACGCCGGCTTGCCGGACGGTCTCGGTGCACAGGTCCCAGCGAACTGGCCGAGTGACCTGCGCGGCGAGCTTATCTATCGCGTCACGTCCGGAGGCGACAGGCTTGCCGTCGAAATTCGAGAGCAAGGTCCTGGTCGGCTCGTTCGGCGTGATCTTCGTTATGGCATCGGTCACAGCATCCTGCGCCGAGGCCATGAACGCCGTGTGGAACGCGCCCGCGACGGGCAGCGCGCGAACCCTGGCCTTCTCCGGGGGGTTCGCGGCGAGCTCGGCGAGAGCGTCCAACCGACCCGCGGCCACGATCTGACCCACCGCGTTGCGGTTGGCCGGGACGAGGTCGAGTTCGGTGAGCCGTTCCAGCACGGCGGCTTCGTCGCCGCCGAGCACCGCGGACATCCCCGTCGGCTCTAGTGCGCACGCCTTGGCCATCTCCGCTCCGCGGATGGCGGCCAGCCGGACCGCGTCGTCGGCGGAGATGACTCCGGCGACCGCGGCGGCGGCGAGTTCACCGACCGAGTGTCCGGCCACGATGGTAGCGGCGGGAAGCTCGTCGGGCGAGATCTCCGCGAACGCGAGCAGCGCCGCGGCGACCACCAGCGGCTGGGTAACGGCCGTGTCGGTGATCTCTTCGGCCGTCGCGGTGGTACCAAGACGGACCAGGTCCAGGCCGGAGGCCTTGGACCACAGCGTCAGGCGCTCAGCCGCGCCGGGGAGGTCGAGCCAAGGCGCGAGCATGCCGGGTGTCTGAGAGCCCTGTCCAGGGGCGAACAACGCGATCACGCCTCTAAGAAAACACTGTGAGGCGGGCCGCACGAGATGTCGACGCGAATGAAGGTTCGGAAGCGCTTTTGTGGGAGTTCCACAAAAGACCATGTGGGCTGTCCGAATCGACCGATTCCTCGGATGCGTTACAAGCCCTCGGGGCTGAACGCGACCGGAGTTACCTGTGGGGCAGGAGACGACGATTCGTTACGGGTTCGTGTCAAGCGACCTACTGTGGCGGCGATCCGGAGCACATACGCGTCTCTCGGATTCAGCGGATCACGGCCCGTGATCTCGCCGATGCGCTTGAGGCGATACCGGACCGTATTTGGATGTACGTACAGCTGGCGCGCACACGTCTCGACCGCACCGCCGCAATCCAGATAGGCGTCGAGAGTGTCCGCCAGCGACGACCCCGCCGCGGCCAACGGTAGGACAAGGTACTCGTTCAGCGCGTCGATCGCAGCTCGATCACCCAACAAAGCGCGTTCCGGCAGCAATTCCGCCGCGTGCACCGGCCGAGGAGCCCCGCGCCAGCCCACCACGGCCTCCATCCCGGCCAGCGCTTCCACCGCGCTGGCGTGCGCCGCGCCGAGGGTGCGGGTGGTCGGCCCGATCACCACCGGGCCGTCGGAGAACACCTCGGCGAGCAGATCGGCCAGGAACGGGGAGACATGCGAGGTCTCCCCCAGGTGCCCGGAGACGACCATCACCAGCCTCGCGCCCTGCACCACCGCGAGCGCGGCACGGCCGTGCCGCGCCGCGATGGAATGCACCGCTCCCACCGACGACACGCCCTGCTCGCCGGGCGGGGTGCCCACCAGCACCGTCGCCGGTGCGGTGGCGTCCCAGTTCAGCGTCGCCGCCCGGGAGAGCATGTCCGCACCGGTGTCGCCGCGCACCACGGCGTCGACGACGAGCGCCTCCAGCCGGGTGTCCCACGCGCCGCGCGACTCGGCGGCGCTGGCGTACACCGAGGCGGCGGCGAACCCGAGCTCGCGCCCGTACCGCAGCACCGCCTCGGTCAGGGCGACCAGCTGCCGGTCGTTGCGCGCGAGCGCGGGCAGCCACTGCTCGAAGAACTCCATGGCGACGCGCACCATGTCCACGGTCTGGCGCAGCGTCAACCGCCGCGCGAGATCCTGCGGAATGACCTGGAAGGCGTCCAGGCTGAACCGGATGTCGCTGTCCGGGTCCTGAAGCCATTCCAGGAAGTTCACCACCGCGGTCTGCACCAGCATCTGCACGCCGGCCCGCTGCGCGGCGTCCAGATCGGCGAAGAACGGCAACCGATCCTGCATCGACCCCACCGCCTCGGTGGAGAGGCGGCCGGAGAACTGCTTCACGCGTTTGAGCAGCGTGTCCGGAAGGGGGTCGCGGGTCTGCCGGTTCGGGGAGAGCGCGCCCGTCGGCAGATACACCTCGTGCTCGGAAGAGCCTTCGGAGATCCGTCGCGGCCGCGGCGGTTTACGGTCCACCATCCAATATTCCGCTACGCGAGGTCTTCGTCCGAACTCACCGCTGCCTTCGGCGCGGCGTCCACGTCGGCGATCCCGTACTTCGCCGCCGCTTCCACGGCCTTGGCCGGGTCGAGCTTGCCGGTGCGGCCGAGGCCGGCCAGCGCCGCCACCACGATGGACTGCGCGTCGACGTTGAACACCCGTCGCGCGGCCGGGCGGGTGTCGGAGAAGCCGAACCCGTCCGTGCCGAGCGTGGTGAAGTCGCCGGGCACCCAC
Source organism: Nocardia sp. NPDC005745 (assembly GCF_040630775.1). Classification (NCBI taxonomy): domain Bacteria; kingdom Bacillati; phylum Actinomycetota; class Actinomycetes; order Mycobacteriales; family Nocardiaceae; genus Nocardia; species Nocardia sp. NPDC005745. The sequence goes on along the minus strand of NZ_JBEXYF010000034.1, from coordinate 46,041 downwards.
TTGCGAACCTGGTCGGGCACCGCGCGCATCCAGTCGGTAGCCGCGACGTACGGGCCCTCGGCGCGCGAGAGCGCCTCGGTGACGTACGGGAGGCCGGGATCGGTGCCCGGATCGCGCAGCGCGGCGATCTCCTTGTCGAGCGCGTCCTTGCGGAGTTCGCCCCAGGAGGTCACCGACCATACGTCCGCCTGCACGCCCCACTCCTGCGCGAGCAGCGCCTGCGCGCGCAAGCCGTCCGGCACGGTGACGCCGGAGACCAGGATCTGGGCGCGCACCTGGCCCTCGCCTCCGCGCTTGTACAGGTAGACGCCCTTGAGCAGACCTTCGACGTCGAGGCCTTCCGGCTCGGCAGGCTGCGGGTACGGCTCGTTGTAGAGGGTGATGTAGTAGAAGATGTCCTCGCCGCCGAACTCGCCCGCGCTGCCGTGCGGATGGGTGCCGGGCAGCGGCGCGGCGCCCTTCGGCGCGGCGCCACCGCCGTACATCCGGCGCAGGCCGTCGCGCACGATGTGGGCGATCTCGAACGCGAACGCCGGGTCGTAGGTCACCACGGCCGGGTTGGTCGAGGCCAGCAGCAGCGAATGCCCGTCGTTGTGCTGGAGGCCCTCACCGGTCAGCGTGGTGCGCCCGGCGGTCGCCCCGAGCACGAAGCCGCGGGCGAGCTGGTCGGCCGCAGCCCACAGGCCGTCGCCGGTGCGCTGGAAGCCGAACATCGAATAGAAGATGTACAGCGGGATCATCGGCTCGCCGTGCGTGGCGTACGAGGTGCCCGCCGCGGTGAACGAGGCCGTCGACCCCGCCTCGTTGATGCCCTCGTGCAGGATCTGCCCGACGGTGCTCTCTTTGTAGGCAAGCATCAATTCCGCGTCGACCGATGTGTACAACTGGCCGTTGCGGTTGTAGATCTTCAACGAAGGGAACCACGAGTCCATACCGAAGGTCCTGGCCTCGTCGGGGATGATCGGCACGATCCGCTTGCCGATCTCCTTGTCCCGCAGCAGCTCCTTCATCAGCCGCACCAGCGCCATCGTGGTGGCGACGTTCTGCTTGCCCGAACCCTTGCGTACCGAGCGGTAGGCCTCGTCGCCGGGCAGCTTCAGCGGCTTGGCCGCGGCGCGCCGCTCGGGCAGGAACCCGCCGAGCGCCTTGCGCCGGTCGAGCATGTACTGGACCTCGCGAGCCTCCATACCGGGGTGGTAGTACGGGGGAAGGTACGGATCCTTCTCCAGCTCGGCATCGCTGATCGGGATCCGCTGCAGGTCGCGGAAGTCCTTGAGGTCCTGCAGGGTCAGCTTCTTCATCTGGTGCGTGGCGTTGCGGCCCTCGAAGTGCTTGCCGAGGGTGTAGCCCTTGATGGTCTTGGCCAGGATCACCGTCGGCTGGCCCTTGTGCGCCATCGCGGCCGCGTAGGCCGCGTACACCTTGCGGTAGTCGTGGCCACCGCGCTTGAGGTTCCAGATCTCCTGGTCGGACAGGTCCTGCACCAGCGCCTTGGTGCGCGGGTCGCGGCCGAAGAAGTGGTCGCGCACGTACGCGCCGTCGTTGGCCTTGTAGGTCTGGTAGTCGCCGTCGGGCGTGCTGTTCATCAGGTTCACCAGCGCCCCGTCGCGGTCGGCGCCGAGCAGCGCGTCCCACTCGCGGCCCCAGATCACCTTGATGACGTTCCAGCCCGCGCCGCGGAAGAACGACTCCAGCTCCTGGATGATCTTGCCGTTGCCGCGCACCGGCCCGTCCAGGCGCTGCAGGTTGCAGTTGACGACGAAGGTCAGGTTGTCCAGACCCTCCATGGCCGCTACGTGCGCGAGACCGCGCGACTCCGGCTCGTCCATCTCGCCGTCGCCGAGGAACGCCCATACGTGCTGGTCGGAGGTGTCCTTGATGCCGCGATCGTTCAGGTAGTGATTGAAGCGAGCCTGGTAGATGGCGTTCATCGGGCCCAGGCCCATGGACACCGTCGGGAACTCCCAGAAGTTGTTCAGCAGCCGCGGGTGCGGATAGGACGGCAGCCCGTGGCCGGGACCGCCGTGGCTGTACTCCTGCCGGAACCCGTCGAGTTGATCGGCCGACAGCCTGCCCTCCAGGAACGCGCGGGCGTAGATGCCCGGCGAGGCGTGGCCCTGGATGAAGATCGAGTCACCGCCGCTGGGATGGTCCTTGCCGCGGAAGAAGTGGTTGAAGCCGACCTCGTAGAGCGCCGCCGAGGACGCGTAGGTCGAGATGTGGCCGCCAACGCCGATGCCCGGGCGCTGGGCGCGATGCACCATGATCGCGGCGTTCCAGCGGATCCAGGCGCGGAAGCGCCGCTCCACCTCCTCGTCGCCGGGGAACCACGGCTCGTTCTCGGTGGGAATGGTGTTGACGTAGTCGGTGGAGGTCAACGACGGGATGGCGACACGACGTTCACCGGCCCGCTCCAGCAAGCGGAGCATGAGGTAACGCGCCCGGCCGGGGCCCTCCCGGTCGAGCATCTCATCGAACGACTCGAGCCATTCGCTGGTTTCCTCCGGGTCGATGTCCGGTAGGTAGGACGCCACCCCTTCGCGGATCACCCGCACCCGTCCGCCCGGCTGCGGCGCGTGCGACCCGTTGGGATCGCTGCTCGCGGCGGGCGCGGGGGCGGAGCTGTTTCCGGCGGATTTCGCCGGTGCGGAAGAGTGGATCAGGTCGGTCAAATCTGCTCCTCGTACAGGGGTGGACATGCTGATGGCGTCGGTATCCCCGGGCGGGTTCGCTGGTTGGCGGACCGCCCGTTTACGAAAGGTTCGGGCGCACCATCCATCCTTGCCGATGGCGCGTCCCAAATCATCATGTCAGCCGGAAATCCAGTACGGTTCGACAGGCAAGGTGAGCATGAGAGCGTGGCAGCCCTGAGGAGCGGGAGGACGATGAAGCTGCTGAACCCACGCGGGTTCGGAATGGTGTGCGCCACCGGCGCGGTCGCTATCGGGGTGGTCGTCGCTGGATGCGCCAACCGGGTGGACGGCGTGGCCGGTCCGAACGCGAGCGATCTGGCGGCGTACAAGACCGAGGCGGCGTCCTCGTCGGCGGCGGCGACATCCTCCCGGCGCGCGGCGGCCCAGGGCAAGGCCATCTCCGACAACTGCGGTCAGTTTCCCACCATCACCGGAGCGGGCGTAAGCAAGTACAACGACTTCGTCGACGCGCACGATTCGAACGCGCCCGACTACGACGCCAAGCGCGACTCGGCGGTGCAGACCCTGGAGGACGCCGCCAACAAGGTGGAAAGCGGCGTGAACTCCGCCAGGGACGCGCTGCCCGTGGACTTGGCCGGCTTGTTCACCGAGTACGTGAACGCGGCACGCGTGCTGGCCGCCGAAACGCGCAAGATGACCTACACCGCCCCCGTCGCGGCGCTCAACGACGCCAGCAAGCGGGTCAACGACGCGCGCAACGCCGTCCGCGACTCGTGCCCGAAGCGCTGAGAAAGCCCTTGACACACCATCGCAACGCGACATTCGGTAGCTATTTCGCCGGATCGGCTTGCGCTGAAGCCCATAACCATGTTCGCTTGCAACTATCCATTGTCGGGAGTTGAGGAGGACACCACCGTGGTCGCCGCGGCGGACGCGCAGAACTACGCTCAGAAGCTTGGCATTTCACACGGCTTGGTTGTCCAGGAATTGGGCTGGGACGAGGACGTCGACGACGACCTGAGAGCCGACGTCGAGGAAGCGATCGGCGGCGAGCTCGTCGACGAGGACTCCGACGAGGTGATCGACGTCGTGCTGCTGTGGTGGCGCGATGGGGACGGGGATCTGGTCGATGCCTTGATGGACGCCATCGCCCCCCTCGCCGACGAGGGTTTCGTGTGGGTGCTCACCCCCAAGACCGGACAGCCGGGCCACGTCGAGCCGAGCGAAATCGCCGAATCCGCACCGACCGCGGGTCTGACCCAGACCTCGGCGATCAGCCTCGGCTCATGGACGGGTAGCAGGCTGGTACAGCCCAAGGCGCCCTCGAAGCAGCGCTGAGCCACCGCGCTATGGTTTCCACCAGGGCGGTGTCGCACGCCCGCCCGGTGGAGACCCGACACGATGGAGGATTCGCTATGCCGCTCGAGGTTGGCACTGTCGCGCCGGACTTCACGCTGAAGGACCAGAACAACCAGGAGGTCAGCCTGTCGGACTTCCGCGGGAAGAAGAACGTCCTCATCGTCTTCTACCCGCTCGCCTTCACCGGGATCTGCCAGGGCGAGTTGTGCAAGGTCCGCGACGAGCTGCCCAAGTTCCAGAACGACAACGCGGAGATCGTGGCGATCTCGGTCGGCCCGCCGCCCACGCACAAGATCTGGGCCGCCGAACAGGGCTACACCTTCCCGCTGCTGTCGGATTTCTGGCCGCACGGCGCGGTGGCCCAGGCCTACGGCGTCTTCAACGAGAAGTCCGGCTACCCCAACCGCGGCACGTTCGTCGTCGACCGCGAGGGCTTCATCCGCTTCGCCGAGATGAACGGCCCCGGGGAGCCCCGTGACCAGGCGGCTTGGGAGAAAGCGCTCGCCGCGCTAGATTCATAAGCCGCCGGTAACGGTCCGGGCGTATAGCTCAGCGGTAGAGCACTGGTTTTACACACCAGCGGTCGGGGGTTCGATCCCCTCTGCGCCCACAGAAGAAGTTGCGGATAGCGAGCCGATGACGGCCGCAGAAGTTTGCCCCGGGAACTCCGCATCGGCATCCGCAAACGACGGCGAGCCCAACAGGGCGTGCGACGCGCACAGTTGAACATGCTGTCCGTAGCCGACTTCCTGAAAAGAGGGGGAACGTCGCAGCTCGAGGTCTGCGTCTCCGAATCGCTACCTATCGCGAGAGCTACAGGCCCACTCTCCACGGAGACTCGGCGAGCTAGACCGCAAGCTCGAGAGGCGCGCGATCGGGCACCCGGTCGCAGCGGACGATACGCGAACGGTCAGTCGACGCCACGCGGGCGTAGCGCGTAGGCGGGCACCAGTTGGTTGTGCACCGCAGCGGCTCCCGGCCATCGGCGTACCGGAGCGTATAGCCCACCCCGCCGAGCCAGTCACCGTCCACGGTCGGAATCCAGTGGGTCAGGGTGCCGGCGGTTTCATAACGTCGGTCTTGCTCGCGAGGGCTACTGAAGGAAAGGGTGACCGAGCCGTTCGGGCCAGGTGCCGCTGGGGCAGCGACTGCCGCTGCATGAGAGATCGCCGAGCTTTCATCGAGGAACCTCCGCGCAGAACACCGGCCAGAACGCGGCCTACTCGGTCCAGATGCTCCAGCAGCACGGCCGCGACGTCGGCTCCGTGATCGCAGTGTGCACTCCCTTCCGAGCACGGCGCGTATGGGGCACGCTCAGGAAACAGTGTCCAGACGTCGAGCACGTCTGCATACCCGCCGCCGACGTCTCGCTCGAGAACTACATGAAATACGGGAACCGCCCCGATGCCACAACGGCGCCGCACCCGAAGTCGATTGTCGCAATCACCATGGGCGAGATCAAACGCCTCGACGAATACCCCCGCGAAGGCCACATCATCCAGGAAGACATCCCAGCCGATGTCCGCAACGCCTACAACAGACTCAGCGAGACCTTCCGCCCCGCCGAACGCAGGTTCTGACGCGGTTCAGATCACCGATCACCCGGCGTGCATCCTTGGAAAGTCGCCGATCGTAATATAAAGGGGCAGCAGAAGGATCGAAGCCGGTGGCAGAGGCCTGGATAAAGACATTCGAACGAGTGGCGCTAGTGCCACCGATTCGAACAACCTCCGCGGTTTCAGGACATCGCGCCGGTTGGGTCAATCCCTGGTAACCCAGGTCGAGAGATCGACCACAGCAAGGCAGTACTCGTCGGTGTCATCGATGATCGTTTTCGAGGCGAGATCCCCCGTACTAGCCAGCGGAGCAAGTTCTTGCGGCAAGAGTCCGTATCCGAAAACCCCCGGTCCATGTGGCCCGTTGATCGGTGCATCGAATCCGTAGACTTCGTCAGTCGCGGTGATTCGGATGTATATGCGACATGTGTGATCGCTTCGGAACATGAACCCGCCGAAGGTGTAATCCTCCTCGAACCATGGAAAACCGCCACCGTGCACGAACAGGCTGAAGACGCTGAACAATCCTTGATCGTAATGCAATGGGGCAGCAGAGGGGTCGAAGCCGGTGGCGGAGGCCTGGATAACGACATTCGAATGAGTGTCGCTAGTCTGTGGGTGTGTCGCCATCAGTTGGGTCATTCGTGGTGCGACATCGGCACGCACATGGTCCATGATCGGATTGACGGACGACGCGTCGGCATCCCGCGCAAGGTCGAATTCCACTGCGAGACCCGACAACATCCGTGCTCCATCCGACAACGCGACCCGTACCCGCTCGTCGTTCGCTCGAACGACTCCGCGCAACTGGACACCCGTCGGCGGAAGTGGGCCCATGGGTGCGACAATCAGTGGAATCATCGTCCGGAGCAGAAAACCGAACGCATGATCACCTGCGTCGACTGTCATGGCCCGCACCTCCCGATTCGATTCTTTCATGGTCAGCCTGACAGATCGCGCAACCAGTCAGGGCAGGTATTGCGACCTTCGCAATACGCCGTGATAACTCCGATGTTCTTGTTGTCGGGTGTTTTATATCTGCCGTCATCTGTTCGCGTGGCCGCCTGGGCAACTATATGGAGGGTCACGCGATCGTCAACTTTCCCTTTGCTTTTCGCGTGTTTATACTCCACGAGGTACTCCACACGCGCGCCCGAAGTCTTGGGTTTTGCAGTACGGATGGCATGCTGAATGACGTAATATTTGGTTAGATTGTGCTTCTGCGCATAGTGATCGAATCCCAGGTCAGCGTTTCCGGCGCGAATCGGAATAGTTGCCTCGTTGGCGTCGTTCGCTTCCGCTAGAATGTCAGACCGATCCGCCGCGTTGGCAAATCCTGCTGAAAGCGTCGCCGTCGCCCCAAACGCAGCGAGTAGCGCGATTGATAAGGCCAACAGTAGACTTCGAGTTGACATCGGTAAAGCGAATTCCCCCGACACGACAAATCTATTCGGTTTCATATTTCCCCCCTTGATGATTGCCCCGGGCGAATCGCAACGTTTCGTGCCCCGGACCGATGATCAAGTTACCTTGCTAGAGCATGGTTGGCAACGAAGCAAGGCGAGTTCCGGATCACAACCCACGGCGCCGAGCGGAAACCGACCGCGCTGGACTTCGATCCATACGCCGCGCCAAGCGCAACCAATGCGGTACAAGCGTATTGGTTGCGCCACACAACGCCGATCCGAATCGTCGGCCCCCGACTGTCAGAGTGTTCGGGTTGTGGAGCGTTAGGCCACAGAAGTAGAGCTTGCCGAGGTAGCCCATACCCGGACAAGTCGAGGCCGGGGATCCGGTCGATGTCAGGTGAGGTGGAGGGTCAGTTGGGTCCGGTCCGCGGCGACGACCTCGACATGGATGTAACCCCGTGCCGCCGTGTACTTGCCGGTGCCCCCGGTGATCGCGATGTCGTAGGCGCTCGCGCCGGGCGTGCGGGGATCGGTCACCGTGCCCTTGGTGGTTATCCGGCCCTCGGGCAGCGACAGCGCGCCATCACACCGCATCCGCACCGAAGCGTTTTCGGCGATGGACACGACCGTACAAACCCCGGAGCCGCGGCCGAACCCGGCCTCGTCGCGCCGAAGATCATCGATGTGAGTCACCTGATCGCCCGGACCGAGTCGCTTGTCGCCATCCCGGTCGAAAAACGAGGAACTCGTCTCGATCGTGGTCAACTCGATCACCTCAGCGGCCGCCGATGCCGCCGCCGGGCCGGTTACCACCGCGGCCGCGACCACGGCGATCGCCCCGCCCTGAATCCTGTTCGCCACTCGCAGACCTTCCGATGCGGTTCGGTATGAAGCGGTACAGCCGCACAAGATATCCGGCACTCGCCGCCCCGGGCCGCCACCGCGGCATGTGACGGCGTTTCTTGTCTCACCCGGCCTCGCGAGATGGCCGTGCGGCAGGATCAGCGGGGTGCCGGCCCGCCGCCGTCTCAGTCCACCCGGATGGGGTTGTCGCCCTCGAAGGACGAGCCGTAGTGGACAGGCAGGCGGCGATGCGGAACAGGCGCGCCGCGCGTTCGCGGCTCGTCATTGCCATGATCGCAGGCAGCGGGGTCGGTATCGTCGCGATATGCCCGCGTTGATCGCTCCGACGACACGTCTGCATACGGCATGGCTCGAGGCGCATGCGGAGTGGGGGCCCGGCCCGCACGAGGACGGCTTCGGACTGCGGCCGTCCGATGACGTGAAATCGCCGACGGGTTTCGCGGCCTGGGTGGCTCGGCTGGACCACGAATCGGGTCGGGCGGTGGCCGAGACGGGCCGGGCGCGGTGCACCTACCGATGGATCGTCGAGGGTGACCGAGTGCTCGGCGGGATCGCTTTGCGGCACGAGTTCGACGACTTCGTGCGGTGGGCGGGCCACATCGGCTACGGCATCCGACCGTCCGCGCGCCGGCGCGGGTTGGCCGGCTGGGCTCTGGGCCGGATGCTGGACGAGGCGCGGAGACTCGGCATGGATCGAGTGCTGATCGTCTGCGCGGCCGACAACATCGCCTCGGCGAAGACCATCGAGCGCTGCGGCGGCGTCCTCGAGCGCATCGTTGACACCCAACTCGGTCCGGCACGGCGTTACTGGGTCGAGACCGGTGTCGATGACCAGCGGCCCGACCGCTGCGGCCGACAGGAAACAACGGCCACCTCGAGCCCATGAGTGCGGCTCCCTGTTTTACCGGCCTTCCCTCCTGCGGACGTAAAATAATCGGCACGAGTCCACTCCTCGAGGAGGTCGGCGATGACCGACAGCCCACGATCGATTGCCGCGACCGACAAGGCGCTCCCTTCGGGTACGGATGAGGAGCGATTCTCCGGCTACGGAGTGATGGGAATGCCGTTCGCCAGCGGTCACTACCTGGCGCTGCGGCACTTCCCCGCCAGCTCGGTCGGCGCGGGGTACGACGCGGTGTGGCATCGTGACCCCGACGGCAAATGGGTGATCCACAGCAGTGTCTCCCCGGCCACCAGCTGCGCCCGCTATTTCGGAGCAGCACTCGAAGACGCGCGAACCGAAGACATCTCGGTCGATTGGACCGGCCCCGCCACCTTCACAGTGCGGGTGGGCGACAAGATCGTGTGGGATCTCCAGCTGGGACGATCGGTGGCGACAGCCGCGATGACGGGTCTCGGGCGCTTGATGCCCGCCGCTCTGTGGCGACGTCCTGCCGTCTTGTCGCTCATGTCGCGGGCGGCGGGCCCGGCGCTCGGCGTGGGGCGGGTACAGCTCAGCGGTACTTCGCCGAACGGTCAATTGTTCCGGGCCAACCCCCGGATGCTGTGGACCGTCGAAAACAGCACTGCCCGGATCGACGGAATAGATATCGGTCCTCCGGGACCGCTGGCCGAGCAGGCCAAACTCGGTGACTTCTGGCTACCGCAACGCGGAATGTTCGCCGTGGGCGAGTCCTATTTCGAACAATACGATCCGACGCGCCATCACCCGGCCCGCCCCGGTGCATGACGGCCGCGCCGGTTCGGCTACTCAACGGTTTCACCGGACCGCCGGACACCTGCGGTCGGCCCATCGCGCCCATGCCCGGGTAGACCGGGCGCGGACGCCGAACGAATAGCCCGTGGAGCAGTCAGCCCGCTCGGCGTCCGGTGACCAACAGGTACTCCCACTCCATCCGTCCATCGCCCAGGTCGTGCTTAGCCGCGAGTTCCGCGAGTGCCCGGTCCAACTGCGCGATCTTGTCGGGCTCCCCCGCAATGGCCTTGAACACCGCGACCGTCGGTCCGTAGTACGTCTTGAAGAAGTCGCGGAACTCGGCGGCGTCGGCGAAACGGTCGATGACCGCGTTCTCGCGGCGTAGCTCCAGGTCGGCGACGCGATCGCCGAGCAGCGACCGGACATGCGCTTCGTCGCCCCACAGCGGGGGCGGCTGCGCGCCGGGCGGGGGCGGCGGAGCGAACGGTTTCATCGTGGCGAACATCTGCCCGATGAATCCGGACGGCGTCCAGTTGATCAGCCCGATCGTGCCGCCCGGTTTGGCCACGCGCACCAGTTCGTCCGCTGCCGCCTGGTGGAACGGCGCGAACATGACACCGACGCAGGAGATCACCGCGTCGAACTCGGCATCGGAGAAGGGCAATGCCTCGGCATCGGCTTCCTGCCACTGGAGGTCGACGCCCCGGTCGGCGGCGATGCGCCGACCCGCCTCGAACAGTTCCGGCGTGAGGTCGCTCGCCACGACATCCGCACCGGCCTCGGCGGCAGGGATCGCGGCGTTCCCCGACCCGGCCGCGACGTCCAGCACCCGTTGACCCGGGCCGATACGGCAGACCTCGACAAGACGACGACCCAGCCCCGGGATGACCTCGGCGGCGATGGACGAATAGTCGCCCAGAGCCCACATCGCGCGATGCCGCCGCTTGAGATCAGCGGAGCCGGATTCGGTCATCTGACGCTCCTCTGTAGTCGGGCTCGTGAACACTGCCGAAATGGCCGGCGAACCTTCCGCGCCGGTCACGATCGCTCTCGCTGACTGTGGGCGAGTGCATTCTCACGAATCAGCGCGGCTCATCGAAACCGTGAGCCGAGCGAGTGTTACCCGGTAAAGGTCGCAACAAACGGAGCCACCTGCCGTGACAGGTCAGCTACTGCCGTGGAGTCGCTGTCGGCAGAGTTCGTGCGGCCCGTTGGGAGATATCCGGCCCGGTCGAGACCACGGCAGTCGCCGGGCGAGCGAAGAACGTGTTGCCATCTGCCGGGGTGCCGGGATTACTGTCGGGATATGCCGAGCGAGCCCGCGCCGTCCATCCCCTCATTCCATGTGAACGCGATTCCCGACGCTTCTCGCCCTACTACCGACGACCCGATGGCCGTGCTGGTCGGCATTCTGGATCTCCAAGCGGCGCTGCCGGGTATTCGGCGCATGCGCGCGTGGGCGCACGAGGTTTTGGCCGTCCGACCCGGCGAGCGCGCACTGGATATCGGCGCCGGAACAGGCACCGAGGTGATCGAACTGGCCCGCCGAGTCGGGCCGGGCGGTGAAGCGATCGGCGTCGACCCGAATCCCGCGATGCTGGCGATCGCCCGGGGGCGCGCCGAGACGGCGGACTCTCGGGCCCGTTTCGTCGAAGGCACCGCCTACCATCTGCCGTTCCCGGACGATTCCTTCGACGCGGTGCGCTGCGAGCGCGTCTACCAGCACCTCGACGACCCGGCCGCCGCCACCGCCGAGATCGCGCGGGTCCTGCGGCCGGGCGGGCGCGTGCTGCTCATCGACAGCGACTGGCACACGGCCATAGCGCATCCCGGCGACGACGATGTGATGGCCCGCTTGTCCACGTCGCTGCTCGCGACCACCCCGAATCCGAAGTCGGGCCGAAGGCTGCGCGGCCTGCTCACCGCCGCCGGTTTCGCGATCGACGACATCGGATCGGAGGCGGTGATCTGGGATCCGCAGACCATCCGCCCCCTCTTCGCCCAGATGACCGAGCGCGCCCGCGCCGACGGCGTGATCACCGAGCAGGAACGCGACGACCTGGCCGCCACCATGGAGGCGGGCATCGCCAGAGGCGACTACCACCTCTCGGTCACCATGTTCGCCGTGCTCGGCCACCGAGGAGAGTGAGCCGCCCGGCTCTCACCGTTGTCGCCCCGCATCCGGCCGAATACGCCCGGCCTCCACGAGGACCCGCCACGCAGCCGTCTTGCGCGGACATTCCCCTACGCGACAAGCACGGTGCCGTTGCATGGTCATCTGCGCCTCCCCCACGCCCATCGCGTGATCGGGAGCGTCATGCGGGAAACCCATCGGCCAAACCGTCGTGTCCATGTCTCCGCGCTCCCGTTCCACTCGCCGGGTGATCTCGTCCACGCTGCGCCCCTCCGGTAACCGAACAGGCCACAGCCACAAGGTCATGCCGACCAGCAAGGTGAGCAGCACCGCACCGATCGCGACCGCAAAGAATTGCCACCCGGTCACGGCAACCTCCGGTACGGGTGATCAATGGGCAGCAGCGACGGCCACCGATACCCGCGCGGATACGTCTGCTCCGGAGTGATCAAGTCGCATAGTTCGGTGACCGCACGGGCGAACGGCTCGACATGAGCCAGCCCCGGCACGATCACCGCGACCGCATCCGCCACCCGGATATGCCCGACCGCCAGCAGAGCCGTCGTCCGGACCGCCGTAGCGAAGACGATCAGCTCCACCACGAAATAATCACGTGCAGCAGCTATTTCACGGATCAGCCACTCATCGCGTTGCTCGTCCGCACCGGAAACCTCGCGCCGAATGATGCCAAGCGCGTTCGGCCTCAGAGACTCTGTGTCACAGCAGTTCTCTCCATACATCCCCTGACTCCCCTGCTCGACCTATCGGTGGGCACCAGCCGCCAGAGACGCATGAAGAGCATCAACCTCACGGTGGGCTGCGCAGCACGCTAGGTAGCTACGGAGATGTCGCCGGGTACGGTTCGTACCCGATACTGTCCAGCGGACATCGGATTCACCCCTCTGCGGCCGAGATCGTCCGGCTACGCTTGATTCATCGAACCAGCGGCGAGAGGGGACAGCCGTGTACAGCTCTGATGATGCCCCGGTGGGCGCGCGGATTCGGCGGCACCGTGAGCGGGCCGGTATGTCGCGCCCGGTTCTCGCGGGGTTGGTCGGCCGTTCCGCCGAGTGGTTGAAGGCCGTGGAGAACGGTCGGCTGCAGAGTCCGCGCCTACCGATGTTGCTTCGGATCGCCCGTGCCCTGGAACTGAACGATCTGGCCGAGTTGACCGGAGATGGGCATGCGGTTCCGGTCGCGGTGTTCGCCGGCGAACGCCATGCGGCCCTGACCGATGTGCAGTCGGCGTTGACGGACTATCGCCTGGCGGCTGCGGACGACTCGGCGGGTACCGAGCACTTGGCTTTGCGACTGGCGCAGGCGTGGCAGGTGCGACACGCGAGCCCCGATCACCGCACGCAACTCGGTTCGCTACTACCTGGATTGATCAGGGACGCGCAGAACGCCGTGCGCAATCGCGGCGATGATCGCCGGGCGGCCCGGCGTGTTCTGGCCGGGGTGTACCAGCTCGCGGATTTCTTCGTGGCGTACCAGCCTGCTCCGGAACTCGTCTGGCTCGTCGCCGATCGCGCTCTGAACGAGGGGTATGAGGCAGACGACCCGTACCTGATCGCGAGCAGTGCGTGGTCGATGGTTCAGGCGCTGCGGGACTCCGGCCGCTGGGAGGAAGGAATCGCTCTGGCCCGCACGGCTGTCGCGCAGCTGGAACCGTACCTGGAGCGGGAGGGCACGTCGGACGACTGGCACGGGATCGCGGGGGCTCTGCAGGCCGAAATCGCCTATGTACATGCCCGTCGCGGCCGCTACGGCGAAGCGTGGGCGTACTGGGAATCGGCCGATCGGATCGCCCAGCGACTCGGACCTACCTACCGGCACATCCAGACATCGTTCTCCATCCCGGTGATACAAGCGCACGCAACGACACTCGGAGTCGAACTGCGACGAACGGGTGAAGGGCTCCGTGCGGCCCACGCGCTGGACGCCGACCGGATAGCTTCCGTCCCACGCCGCAGCCGTCATTTCATCGAGGTGGCCCGCGCCCACTACCAGCGTGACGAATTCGCAGCCGCCCTCGCGATGCTCGACAAGTCCGAACGCACGGCACCCGAGACGATCCGGTACAACGGCTATGCGCGCGACATGCTGCACGCGCTACGGAAGCGACCGCCGTCCGGAATGGGCGAGGACGTTCGAGCTCTGTGCGACCGAGTCGGCATCGCAGCGCACTGAATGAGCCACTCGTCCCCAGCCGGTAGCGGTGCCGCCTTTGCTCTCCTCAGAACAGATGGCACTGGTCGGGTGGCAGGACGCGCACCACGCACAGGCCGACGATGCCGAAGAACAGGACGCTGGCGATCGCGCCTCGTACCGCGTCGACGACGCCCGGGGGCACTTCCACGGCCGCCGCGACCGGTTCGGCGGTTGCCGTCGCAGGGGCAGCCGTCGCGGCCGTCAGGGCGATCGCTGTGGCGGCGATGATGCGCATACCGGCATGCTTCATGGTCGACTCCTCGTTCTCGGCCCCGACCGTGTGACGACCCTATCCTCGTCGGCGAAACCCGGGCAGCCGCCAATTCCGGTGGCTACCGGAGCCGTGACACTTACCCCACGTCCCGGCGTAGCCAGGTGACCTCGGCGCCGGTTTCCGTTCCGTAGCGGTAGATTTCGAGGTCCTCGTCCCAGGCGGTGCCGAGGGCGCGGTCGATTTCGGCGGCCAAGTCATAGGCGGAGTACTTGCCGAGTTCGCGGGTGGCCTGGAGCATGGCGCGCAGGCGCATCTCGCCGACCATGACGTCGCCGTTGGCGCTCGTGGAGCCGTGCCACAGACCGAGGCCGGGGACGAAGCTGTAGCGTTCGCCGTCCACGCCGTCGCTGGGGTCCTCGGTCACCTCGAAGCGCAGAACGGGCCAGGAGCGCAACGATTGGGCGATCTTCGAGGCGGTGCCGACCGGACCGATCCACTCACTGGTGGCGCGCAGTTGGCCGTCGGCCGGTTGGGCGGTCCAGCGCAGCTTCGCCGGGGCCCCCAGGGCCGAGGTGAGTGCCCACTCGACATGCGGGCACAGCGCGGCAGGCGACGAGTGGATGTAGACCACACCCGCCGTCGCGTCCGCGAACTGACTCGATGCGCGCACCACCAATACCTCCAGCTTCGACGAGGACCGTCTTCCCCAACGATTCGTCGGACTGGCGTTGCCTGAGTGTACTGGAGTGCCCGAAGTTACACGTGTTACTTCGCGACCGTGTCGCGTCCGGCTGTCGCCTCCGCGATCACGGCGTCGCTCAGTGGTGGCCAGGCCGCCCGCGCCCAGTCGCCGAAATTCTCGTCGCTCAGGGCGAGACACGCCAACCCTGTTTTCGGGTCAACCCATAAAAATGTCCCGGATTGGCCGAAATGTCCATAGGTTTGTGGCGAATTCGTGCCACCGGTCCAGTGCGGAGACTTGCCGTCGCGGATTTCGAAGCCGAGTCCCCAGTCGTTGGGGCGCTGCGAACCGTAGCCGGGCAGTACGCCGTTCAGGCCGGGGAACTGGACGGAGGTGGCCTCCGCGTGCGTCTGCGCCGAGATCAACCGGGGGTTCAGCAATTCGGCGGCGAAGCGGGCCAAGTCCGTCGCGCTGGACCGCCCCGCGTGCCCGGCCGGACCGGCCAGGACCGACGCGGTCATGCCCAGCGGCTCGAACACGGCGTCGCGCAGGTACTCGTCGAACGCGATCCCGGTCTGCGCGGTGAGGAATTCGGCGAGCACTTCGAAACCCGCGCTGGAGTAGATCCGCCGGGAGCCGGGCGACGCCTGGATGTCGGTGGTGTCGAACGCGAGCCCGGAGGCGTGCGCCAGCAGATGACGCACCGTGGCGCCGGGCGGTCCGGCGGGCTGGTCGAGGTCGACCGCGCCCTCCTCCACCGCGACGAGCACGGCGTAGGCGACCAGCGGCTTGGTCACCGACGCGAGCGGGAACACCCGCTCGACATCGCCCTCGCTCGCGACACCGCCGTCGGCGGTGACCACCGCGGCCGCCGCGTGCCGAACCGGCCATTCCCGAATCTGCTCGAGTGAACGCACCCTGCGAGCCTACGAGAACCGGGTAGCTACCATCGACTCGCCATGAGTGAAAAGCCCACTGTTCACGGCGAGGTCGCATCAGGTTTCGAACCGGTCGCCGACGCCTTCCGCCGCAACTTCGAGCGCCACGGCGAAATCGGCGCCGCCGTAGCGGTCTACGCCGGTGAACGCCCCGTGGTCGACCTGTGGGCCGGCTTCCGTGATCGCCGGCGCACGCTGCCATGGGAGCGGGACACGATCGTTCCGGTGTTCTCCTCGACCAAGGGCATGGCGGCGTTCACCGTCGCCACCGCGGTAGCCAAGGGTCTGCTCGACTACGAGCAGCCGGTCGCGAAGTACTGGCCGGAGTTCGCCGCCCACGGCAAGGACGCGATCACGGTGCGCCAGTTGATCGACCACCAGGCCGGGCTGTCCGGCCTCGGCGAGGTCGTGCGGCTGCCCCAGATCGCCGACCTGGACGGCCTCGCACGCATTCTCGCGGCGCAGAAACCGGCTTGGCGGCCCGGCACCAGGCACGGTTATCACGCGATCACCCTCGGCCTGTACCAGGGCGAGCTGCTGCGTCGCGTCGACCCGCACCATCGCACGCTCGGACGGATCTTCGCCGAGGACATCGCCGCACCGCTCGGTGTCGATTTCTGCATCGGCCTGCCCGCCGAGCAGAGCATTGACCGGATCGCCGCGATGTCGGCCACCCGCGGCCTGGACGTGTTGCGCTACGAGCGCGATCTCCCGCTGCGCATCGGCGCGGAGATCTACGCCGGACGCGGGCTGTCGCACGCGGCGCTGACCAACCCGCGCTGCGGGGCTCCGGCGCGGGCGACCCGGCGCGAGTTCCTCGAGGTGGAACTACCCGGATCCAACGGGGTGGGCAACGCCCGCGCGCTGGCCAAGGTGTACGGCGCGGCCGCCGGTCGCACCGGCGCGCTCCCGATCGACGACGCGCTGCTGGACCGGCTCGCCACAGACCGCACGGCCGACGACGTCCCCGCCGAGGATTTGGTGCTGCACACCAAGAGCCGCTACCACCTCGGCTTCCGCAAGTCGCGCGGCAGCTTCCGCTTCGGCTCCGACAAACGCGCCTACGGCACCACGGGCCTCGGCGGTTCGTTCGGCTTCGCCGACCCGGCCACCGGCCTGGGCTTCGGTTACACGATGAACCGGCTCGGCCTCGCCGTCCTCGACGACATCCGCAGCCGCAACCTGCGCGAAGCCCTGCTGCGCTGCCGGATCTGAGCCCGGCGGCGCGCCGGACCGCTCGCGATCCCTTGTCCGGTGCACGAGGCTGCCTACACTCGGGAAGCACGGGCCGACCAGTTACCGACCTGGAGGGATCTCGTGGCAGAACAACCGGCCACCGTAGACGCGTATCTCGCCGCGTTCCCCGACGACGCGCGCGGCATCCTCGACGCGATCCGGCGCACCATCCAGGACGCCCTGCCGGAGGCCACCGAGGCGATCAGCTACGACATCCCCACCTTCCGGTTGCACGGCCGCAACGTCGTGCACTTCGCGGGGTGGAAGCAGCACGTCAGCCTCTACCCGATCCCGGGCGGCGATCCCGCGTTGACACGCGAGCTCGAGCCGTACCGGGCGGGCAAGGGAACGCTGCGGTTCCGGCTCGGCGAACCGGTGCCGTACGACCTGATCGCACGGATCGTCACCGCGCTCGCCGAGCGGCGGTGAGGCGCTCTACCAGTCGGCTTCGGTGTACTTGATGATTCCGCGGATGTTCTTGCCGTCCAGCATGTCCTGGTAGCCCTGGTTGATCTCTTCCAGGGAGTAGCTGCGGGTGACCATGTCGTCCAGGTTGAGCTGGCCGGCCTTGTACAGCGACAGCAGGCGCGGCGCGTCCTGGCGGGCGTTGCCACCGCCGAAGATGCAGCCCTTCACCGTCTTCTGCAACATCGACAGCAGGAAGCTGTTCAGCTTGACGTCGTTCTCGTCCATCCGGCCCATCGAGGTGACCACCAGGGTGCCCGCCTTCGAGGTGAGGATCAGGCCCTCCTCGATGTACTCGCCGTGCATCTCGCCCATGGTCAGGATGACCTTCTCGGCCATCCGGCCCTCGGTGGCCTCCAGCAGCGGCATGATCGCGGCGGCCATGCTCTCGTAGGTGTGCGTGGCGCCGAACTTCTGCGCCTGCTCGCGCTTCCACGGGTTCGGGTCGATGGCCACCACCTTCGACGCGCCCGACAGCACCGCGCCCTGCAACGCGCTCATGCCGACGCCGCCGATGCCCGCGATCACCACGGTCTCGCCCGGCGCCACCTGCGCCACGTGGGTGGAGGAGCCGAAACCGGTGGGGACGCCACAGCCGACCAGGCAGGCCACCTCGAACGGAATACTCGGATCGATCTTCACCACGGAGGTGTGGTGCACCGTCATGTACGGCGCGAAGGTGCCCAGCAGGCACATCGGGATGACGTTCTCGCCGCGGGCCTGGATGCGGTAGGTGCCGTCGCTGATCGCCTGCCCCATCAGCAGGCCGGCGCCCAGGTCGCACAGCGCCATGTGTCCTGCCACGCAGGCCGGACAGCGGCCGCAGGCGGGGATGAACGACAGGATCACGTGGTCGCCGACCTGTAGGTCGGCCGGGCAGTTCGGGCCGAGCTTGGTGATCACGCCCGCGCCCTCGTGCCCGCCCATGACGGGGAAGGACGGCATCGGGGTCGCGCCGGTCACGATGTGGTGGTCGGAGTGGCACATCCCGGCGGTTTCCATCCGGATCTGCACCTCGCCGGCGACCGGGTCACCGACCTCGATCTCCTCCACCGACCACGGCTGGTCGATCCCCCACAGGATCGCGCCCTTCGTCTTCATTCCTGTCGACCCTCTCGCATGCACGTGCTTTCATGTGACTGCACCCACAGTACGAGAAAAATGTAACGCGTTCTAGTGCCGGTCGGAAAATTCGTCGGCAAAGCGTGACATCGACGCCGAACGCGTTACAGTTCGGCGCTGCGTTCACCCCTGCACGTCGTGCACGTGGTGCAGGAGATCATGAAGGATGTACCGGGCGAACGACTCCACCGTGAACTCCGCTCCGTCACTGCGCGCACCGCGCAGGCCGCGCCGCTCGGGTGGCACCGATTCGAAAGCCCGCGCCGCCCGCTCGGCGGCCTCGGCCAACTCCCCGGCCACCACGGCCGGATCCTGCTCGTTGTAGCGGTCGGTGACCGCGGCCGCGTCCTGATCCCAGTTCGGGAAACGCGGCGGCTCGCCCTCGGAGTCGTCGGTCAGCATCAGGCCCAGGCGAGTGGCGGACATGCGGCACACGTCGCGCACGTGCGCGCCGTATTCCAACGCCGACCAGGTCGATTCGTCCGGCCGCGCGCGCACGCCGGGGCGGTCGAGCACCGCGGCGAAACGGACGGCCGTCTCCCGGATCAGCGCGGGCACGGCTTCGTAGGCGGTCGCGGCGGCGTCGAAACCGCATTCGGGACAGGGGCGGCTCAGCACCCAGGTCCAGTCCTTGACATCGGGAACGATCGGCATGCGCTCAACCTAGGCGCGGCCGGACAGCGCCTTCCACCGATATCCGGTCAACTATCGGGCACATCCCGACAGTCACTCCGTCAGCCGCTGCGCTCGCTCGAAGAGTTCCAGCGTGATCGCGTGCAGGAAGTCACCGACCTGCTTGGGGGCCTTGCCCGCGAAGGCGCGGGCGTGCGTGCCCTCCAGGACGATTCCGAGCTTGAAGCAGGCCAGCACGGTGTACCAGGGCATCGCGCTCAGGTCGCGATCGGAGAACTGCCCGTAGTGCGAGATCATCTCCTCGGCCGTCGGCAGACCGCCGACCGCGCCGAGCTTGCCGACCAGCGCCGCACCGGTGGTGCCGGGCTCCGGGCGGGTGGCGATCTGCCAGCCCAGGTCCAGCAGCGGGTCGCCGATGGTGGACATCTCCCAATCGACCATCGCCGCCACCTGCGGGCCGTCGAACTCGAACATCATGTTCGCCAGGTGGCAGTCACCGTGCAGGATGCCGGGGGTCCACCGCGCGGGGCGATTGCGGTCCAGCCACTCGCCCACCGCCGCCACGCCGGGAATCTCCGGACCGGGGTAGCCCTCGTTGGCCGAATACGACTCCAGCTCACCGAGCCAGCGCGGCACCTGGCGCTCCAGGAAGCCCTCCGGCTTGCCGTAGTCGGCCAAGCCGAGCGCCTGGTAGTCCAGCGCACCGAGCCGCGCGATGGCTTCGACCGCCGATAGGCCCATCTGCCTGCGAACTTCCGGATCGCCCGCGTGCAACTCGGGCAGTTCGTTCTGCGGATTGAAGCCGTGGATCGGCTCCATCAGGTAGAAGACCGCGCCGAGCACCGACTCGTCGGCGCAGGCCGCGATCACCCTCGGCGCGCGGACCTCGGTGCCGCCCAGCGCGCCGAGCAGCCTGGCCTCGCGCCGGATCACGTCGTTGCTCTTGGCGCGCAGGTGCTTCGGGCCACGGCGCAGTACGTACGTGCGGCCGCCGCGCGTGAAGCGGAGCATGATGTTCTGCGTTCCGCCACCGAGCGCGATCACATCCTCGAACTCATCCCCGGACAGACCCTGCTCATCCATCCACTTTCCGACGACGGCGAAGTCGACGACGGCGGGATCCACATCGACCGGTTGCGCAACAGACATGCCCCACATTGTGCACCACCCGCCGACCCCAACTGAAGGCAGACGACAACAGTTAGCTCCGACCGGTGCGGCGTAGGGTTTCCAGAACCATGCACACGCTGTTGATCGACAACTACGACTCGTTCACCTACAACCTCTACCAGCTGATCAGCGAGGTGAACGGCGCCGAGCCGGCGGTCGTGCGCAACGACGAGGCGCGCACGGTCGCCGAACTCGATCTGGGCCGCTTCGACAACGTCGTGGTCTCGCCCGGACCGGGACGGCCGGGCGTGGCACGCGACATGGGCATCTCCGCGGCGGTGATCGGCGAGAGCGACCTGCCGCTGCTCGGGGTGTGCCTGGGCCACCAGGGCATCGTGGTCGCGGCGGGCGGCGTGGTCGCCGAGGCGCCCGCCGCCAGGCACGGCTATCTCGACCGCATCCAGCACGACGACCGCGACCTGTTCGCCGGGATTCCACAGGGCTTCACCGCGGTGCGCTATCACTCTCTGTGCGCGCTGCGACCGCTGCCGGACGATCTGGAGGTCACCGCGCTGTCCGGTGACGGCGTCGTGATGGGTGTTCGGCACCGCGCGCGCCCGCAGTGGGGCGTGCAGTTCCATCCGGAATCGATCGCGAGCGAGTTCGGCGCGGCGCTGCTGCGCAACTTCGCGAAGCTCACCGCCGCGCATCGAAGCAGGCGTGCCTCCACGGTGGGGAACCCGTCGATCGCCCCGGCGCGTGATCGCGTGGCGGAGCCGGTCGCGGCACGATTCCCCCTTCCCGACGCGGCCTCGCCCGTGCCGCTCGCGGCCGAGCAGTTTCCCGCCGCGGCCGTCGAACTCGATCGCGGGTCATCCGCTGGGCGCACGGGCCCGATGCGTTCCGTGCCGCGGACCTACCGGCTCCAGCGGGCCGTGCTCGAACGGCCGATCGATACCGAGCGCGCGTTCGTGCAGTTGTACGGCAACTCCCCGACGGCGTTCTGGCTGGACAGCGAGCATGTGGAGCCCGGAGCCGACCGGTTCTCCTTCCTGGGCGACGCGAGCGGTCCACTGGCCGAGGTGCTGCGCTATCGCGTGGGCGACGGCGAGGTGACCGTCGAGTCCTCCGACGGGCATCGGCGCACCGCGCCGGGCGGCATCCTCGATTTCCTGGCCGCCGAGCTGCGCGCGCGCCGGCTCGAATTGCCCGATCTGCCCTTCGATTTCGTCGGCGGCTACGTCGGTTATCTCGGTTACGAGGTGAAAGCCGACTGCGGCGGGAACGCGGTTCACCGCGCCCCGACCCCGGACGCCCAGTGGATCTTCGCCGACCGGATGGTGGTGGTCGACCACGTCGGCGGGCGCACGCACCTGCTGGCGCTGAGCGACGACGTGGAGACCGCCCGATCCGCCGCCGACTGGCTGCGCGACACCCGCGAAACCCTGAACACCCTCCCGACCTGGACAAATCCGCCGCCGCTCGAAGTGCCGCCGGACGATGACGCCGTGGAGCCACTGCTCACCCGTGGCCGGGAGCGCTATCTCGCCGACATCGCGGTCTGCCAGGAGCGGTTGCACGCCGGCGAGTCCTACGAGATCAACTTGACCGACAGCGCCACGATCCCCGCCGCCGCGGCCGACGGCCTCGATTTCTACCGCACGCTGCGCCGGTGCAACCCCGCCCCGTACGCCGCCTACCTTCGCTTCGACGACCTCGACATCGCCTGCTCGTCGCCGGAGCGCTTCTTGAAGGTCGACCGCCGCCGCATCGTGGAGAGCAAGCCGATCAAGGGGACCGCGCCGCGCGGCGCGACACCCGAGCAGGACGAGCGCCTGCGCCGCGAGCTGGCCGACAGCCCGAAGACCAGGGCGGAGAATCTCATGATCGTCGATCTGCTGCGCAACGATCTGGGCCGGGTCTGCGAGATCGGCAGTGTGTATGTCCCGAAGCTGATGGCCACCGAGCAGTACGCGACCGTGCACCAACTGGTCTCGACGGTGCGCGGCAGGCTGCGCCCGGAGATCGGCGTGGTCGATTGCCTGCGCGCCTGTTTTCCCGGCGGCTCGATGACCGGCGCACCGAAGCTGCGCACCATGGAGATCATCGACGAGCTGGAAACCGAAGCGCGCGGGGTCTATTCGGGCACGATCGGCTTCCTCGGGCTCGGTGGCACCGCGGACCTCAACATCGTGATCCGCACCGCCGTGCGCTACGGCGGACGCTGGCGGATCGGAGCGGGCGGCGCCATCGTGCTCGACTCCGAACCGGCCGACGAGTACCACGAGGTCCTGCTCAAGGCGGCCGCCACGTTGCGTGCCGCCGCCGACTACGCGCACCGCTGAACGCGAGCGTCCTTCTCGACTATTTGCGCCGCTTCGTCGGTTTTCGCCGGGCGGGCTGCTCGGCGGGTTGTTCCTCGGCTGCGCTCAGGCCGGCCAGCTTGCCGAGCAAGGCGATGCCGGGCAGTTTCGCCAGCCGCCCGAGCACGTCCTCACCGAGCGAGATCATCGCTTCCAGCCGGGGCAGCAGCCGGTCGTAGGCCGCGAAGGCCGGATCGGCCAGGGCCAGGGTGCGGTCGAGCCGATCGATGGTGGAGTTGAGCCGCTCGATCGCGGTCGAGAGGTTCTCGATGAGGCCGGGCAGTTGCGCGGCCAATTGCGCGGACGCGGGCGGCAGCCGCACCGCAGTGTCGAACGCCGAGGTCGCGGTGAGCTGGGCGGCTTCCAGTGCTTGGCCCGCGGCCGTCTGCGCCGCTTCGACCGCCGCCTGGGCGGCGGCGAGGACGTCGGCGGGGCCGGGCACGCGCCCGCTGGGCAGTCTCGGGGTCGGCGGCTTACGACCCGGGCGTTTCGGGTTCGTCATGGGGAACACTGTGCCGCACGCCCCGCCGAAGGACCTCCCCTCGCGCGTTCGGCGTGTCGGAGGGGCGTGGCATAGTTCGAGCACAATGAAACTCAGCAAGGGCGCGAACGCAGCGGTACCGACATCCCTTCTAGCCGTGGTTGTTTCATGGCGATCGGAGCACGCGGTGGACGCGCACGCCTTGCTGCTGGACGCGAACGGCACGGTTCGCTCGGATCGGGACCTGGTGTTCTACAACGCGCCGCGGCACGTCTCCCAGGCCGTCACGCTCGATCAGGAACCCGCGCCGGGCACCGCGCGGCTGAGCGTCTCGCTGCCGCGCACCGAAGCGGACGTCGAGCGCATCGTCGTCTCCGGATCGGTGGAGGGAAGCACCTTCGGTGACATCCGGGAGCTGACCGTCGCCGTGCACTCGGTCGACGGGGTGGTCGCGGCGTTCGAGATCGACGACGCGGACGCGGTCTCGGCGCTGATGTTCGGCGAGTTCTACCGCCGCGACGGGCAGTGGCGGTTCCGCGCGATCGGCCAGGGCTGGTCCAGTGGGCTGGCCGGGTTGGTCGGCGAGTTCGGCGTGCGGGTCGACGACCCGTCGGCGCCCGCGCGCACCACCCATCCCACCAACCCGTTCCGGGTGCACCGATCGGCCGCGGTGGCACCGGCTCGAGAACGATTTCAGGCCGCCGCCGACTCCGGCCTCGGCTCGGCCGAACGGGCCGATCGCCACGACTTCGCTCAGCCCCGGCACGTCCCGCACGGGTCGTTCTCCTCCGGCCAGTCGCGCAGGAACGGGGAATCCGCCGCGGCCGAGCGAACGGACGCACCGAACGTCGCCGCCGAACACGCTCCGGTGCAACGCGTCCGCGAGCACGACCACCAGGCCGAGAACCCACCCGGGCGATCCGAAGGACCCGAAGCGCCACGCCCCGGCACACCCGCATGGCCACGCACCGAAGTGCTCGGCCGCGCGGACACCGCTCCCCTCCCGCACACTCCCCGTCCGGTCGATCTCAACCGCTACACCCCCGAAAGCGCACCTCCCCCACCGCCCCCGGACCCCGAACGCGCGGACTGGCACCCGGATCCGGAGAACCCGCAGCGCATGCGCTGGTGGGACGGCGCAGGATGGACCGAGGACCGGTATCTGCCCCCTCCGCGCGGCGACCGCCACTGCGCTCGCTGCGCAAGCCCGTTGCGCCGCAAGTTCTTCGGCGGGTTCGCCCCGTGCCAGAGGTGTGCCGAGGAGATCGAGGAATACCTCGTCCATTGGCACACCCGGGCCTGGCGGGTGCTCACCGGCCACGGTCCGCGTGGCCCCGAGTGGGCGGCGCTGTGGGCGTCGTTGCGTTATCAGCGGATCGACGCCGAAGCCGGACGCGCGGCATTGCGCGACGCGGCGCTCAGCTATGTGGAGCGGCTGGTCACCTTCGCCTTCGCCGACGGTGAGGTCAGGCACGCGGAGCTGGAACTGTTCGAGCAGGCGGTCACCGAACTCGGCCTCGGCGGACCGCTGATCGATGACCTGCGCAGACGGATGCATCGCGGCAACACCCTCTATCGGTTGCGCACGGGCGACCTGCCGGTGGTCCGCACGCCCGGGCTGCACCTGGACCCTGAGGAGACGGTGCACCTCGACCTGCCCGCGACGCACGTCCGTCAGCTCGCGCGCGGTCCGAAGCTCACCGAGGGCAGGCTGATCGGCAGCAACAAGAAGCTGCGTTTCGTCGGCGCCGACACCGGTATCGAGATGCCTTGGTCACGGGTGGTTTCCGTGCACACGGAGCAAGGCGCGGTGGTGATCGCGGCCACCTCGGCGCGCGGCGGCGCGACGTTCGCCGTCGACGATCCGGACTACGTCTCGGCCGCGCTGGAAGGCGCGCTGCGCGTGGCCAAACGTCTCGTCCTCACTCCGGGCCAGCGTGATACCCGCAGCATCTCGCAGGAAGTGAAGGCGCAGGTGTGGCAGCGTGACGGCGGCCGGTGCGTCGAATGCGGCGACGGGCATTACCTGGAGTTCGACCACATCATCCCGCTCAGCCGCGGCGGCGCGACCAGTGCGGCGAACCTCCAGATCCTGTGCCGCGCGTGCAACCGGGCCAAGGGCGCCCGCATCTAGCCCGGTCTCACTCGGTGAGCAAGCCCGCCGTGCGGCCCAGATCGGCGAGCATCGCGTCGAACAGAATCTCAGGATTGTCCAGCGGGATCGGGTAGTTCCCGAAGACCTCGAGTGTGACGTGCCCGTAGAGCCGCGCCCAGATCTGGATCATCAGATACGTCACCCCGAGATCCAGTTTCTCGGCGGGGAATTTCTGGCTCGACTCCGACAGCGCCGCCAGCAGTTCGGTCTGGAAGTGCACCAGGTCCTCGCGCAGCTCCGGCGGAATGACGTCGGTGGACGGCGTGACGATGTCGTAGGTGGCCAGCAGCCTGCCCGCCGCGGCCAGGAAGACCCGGCCGAAGGGCTCGTCGAAGCGGCGCAGCGCGCGGGCCTGCCCGGCGCCGGGCGAGGCGAACACCAGGGTGAACTCCCTGGTGTGCGTCAGCGCCCAGCGCCGGAAGCCACGGCAGATGGCGAAGAACTGCACGGCGCCGTCGTCGGGCAGCGTGGCGATCTCGGCGGTCAGTTCCGCCGCCAGGTCGGCGCAGAAGTCCAGCCGCAGTCGCTCCAGCAAATCTTCCAGCGAGTTGTAGTACCGATACAGCGCGGGCGCGGTGACACCGAGTTCGCGCGCGATGGCGCGCAGGGTGACCGCATCGGGCCCGCGTTCGACCAGCAGCGCGCTGGCCACCCGCCGGATGTCGGTGTCGGTCACCACCGGCGCCCGACCCCGTGGTTTGGACTGTTGCACCGATCGATTCAAGCGTATTCGACTTCCCAGCGCTTGATTCCGTTCAGCCAGCCCGACCGCAGCCGCACCGGCTCGGCGACCTGCCGCAGGTTGGGCATCACGTCGGCGATGGCGTTGAACATCAGATCGATCTGCAGCCTGGCCAGGTTCGCGCCGACACAGTAGTGCGTGCCGGTGCCACCGAAACCCACGTGCGGGTTGGGATCGCGCAGCACGTCGAAGGTGAACGGATCCGCGAAGGCTTCCTCGTCGAAATTGGCCGAACTGTAGAACAATCCGAGCCGCTGCCCCTTCTTGATCTCCTGGCCGCCGAGCACGGTGTCCTGGGTCGCGGTGCGCTGGAACGCGGTGACCGGCGTGGCCCACCGGACGATCTCGTCGGGCGCGGTGCGCGGGCGCTGCTGCCGGTAGATCTCCCACTGCTCGGGGTGGTCCACGAACGCTTTCATGCCGTGGGTGATCGAATTGCGCGTGGTCTCGTTGCCCGCGACCGACAGCAGGATGACGAAGAACGCGAACTCGTCCGAGCCGAGGTGCTCGCCGTCGATGTCGGCGTTGACCAGCTGGGTGACGATGTCCTCGGCCGGGCAGGCACGCCGCTGCTCGGCCATGTTCCAGGCGTAGCCCATCACCTCGGCGGTGGCGGCGTGGTGATCGCCATCGAACTCCGGATCGTCGTAGGAGATCATCTGGTTGGACCAGTCGAAGATCTTCTTCCGGTCCTCCTGCGGGATGCCGAGCAGCTCGGCGATGGCCTGCAACGGCAGTTCGCAGGCGACCTGTTCGACGAAGTCGCCGCTGCCGGACTTCTTCGCCTCGTGCACGATCCGCGCGGCGCGTTCGGTCAGCGCGGCGCGCAGGCTCTCCACCGCGCGCGGGGTGAAGCCCTTGGAGATGATGCGGCGAGTCTTGGTGTGCTTGGGCGGATCGAGGTTGAGCAGCAGCATGTCGCCGAGCATGTCGATCTGCTCGCGCGTGGTCTCCTCGTTGAACCGGATGATGGCGGTGTTCTCGTGCGAGGAGAACACCTCGGGATTCTTCGAGATCTCCTTGATGTGCGCGAGCTTGGACACGACCCAGTAGCCACCGTCGTCGAACCCGCTGGCCCGATCGGGCTGCGCGCACCACCACACGGGGGCGGTGCGGCGCAGTTCGGCGAACTCCCCGATGGGCAGGCGGGTGGCCAGCAGGTCGGGGTCGGTGAAGTCGAATCCCGTGGGGATCGAGGGCGTGGTCACGGTCACGGCTAACTCCTACGGCGGTCTGGGCGCAGACCTGACAACGATGCAGAGGACACGGTCAAGGAGATGCAACCACAGAACCAGGCTTCGTGAACAGTGTTTAGTAAAACCTGTTAACTTTTTCTGCCTCGCCCAACGCCCGGCATCGCCTCGCCGGGGTGACACGCAGACCGGTCGTCAGAGCGTGATCAGCGGCGGTGGCTGCCAACGCCGCTGCAAGACGGCCGCTTTCGGCGCGAACAACGCCAGGGTCACCGAGAACGGGTCCGATTCCGGGATGGGCAGCCAGTTGCCGTCGGGGACGCCGGAACCCGGATCATCGTGCTGGAGCGTGAGGTCGAGGGAGCCGTCCGGGTTGAGCACGACGGGCACATGGTGACCGACCGAGTAGATCCCGGCCGGATTGGACACCAGGTAATCGGCGGCATCGTAGACGGCCAGCGACCAGAACGCGTCCACCGGAGGCAGCTCTCCCGAGGCGAAGTGCAGCCGGAAGGGACCGGAGCGGGCGGGGACCGCCGTGAAGAGGTAGTGCGCGTCCTCGGGCAGCGGGATGCCGAGCACGCCGAACGCGGTGACCGCTCGTAGCAGATAGTCGGTGCCGTACCGGCCCGCCCCGAGGTCGGAGACCCAGCCGTTGTCGTTGACCGTATTCGTGCCCAGCGTCACCGGGAGCTGCTGCTTCACGGTGTCGGCCGCGGCGGTCAGTTCACCTTCCGAGATGCCTTCGACCGCGCCGCCGGGCCGGATGCCGATCGCCGCGAAACGGCGCATGGCGGGCTCGTCCTCGGGAGCGGGCGGATCGACCGCAAGCACCGCGCACATCCGATCGAAGAAATCGCGCGCGTTCATCCCCATGACCTGATCGACCGGGCGTCGCGTCTCCGATTGCCCGCTGGGCGGCGCGCTCGCGGGCGGCTCGGCGCCCGCCCTCCACGCACTCAACGGAACCAGCCGCAACCTCTCCTGCATCGAGCGCACGACCGAGAGGTCCTTCTCGCCGTCGACCTGGATACGCACGATCAGCCACACCGTCGGCGTTGGCATCGGCAAGGGCGTGAGACCTTCCGGCAGGGCACCCGACCAGCCCGGGCCGGTCACCACGTAGGTGAACGGCGCCGATGCCGACCGCGCCTGCGGCCGGACACTGCTCGGGTTGTGCACGTTGTTCGTCCAGGCGTCCAGCACCTGCGCCAGCCAGAACCGGCCCCCCTCCATCGCGGGGACGCTCAGCACCATCGGCTCGTTCGTCACATCGAGCCACGCGGTCGAGTGCAGCGTGTCCGGGTCCGGCCGCGCCACGTTCCGTTGTTCGTGGGTCGGCAAGGATGTCGCGTGCTCGAACCGGTTGACCGGCGTGGACGCCTCCGCGGCCATCCGGGCGACGTCCATCAGCACCAGCGGAAAGCCGAAAACATAGGCGTCCTTGGCGATCGCTCCGGCCTCACTGGTCACCGTCGGGTGGGCCGAGTCGCCCTCGTCCGATCCGCCACACGCCGCCGCGCCGAGCGCGGCCACCGACGCCGCCATCCCCAGCACGGTGCGCCGCGACAGCGCGGATTCACGGTAGGTCCGGTCGTCCATGATCCTGTTCCGTCTCCGATCCGATCGGTCGCCGAGCCGGGTCCGTTCCGGA
This sequence comes from Nocardia sp. NPDC005745, assembly GCF_040630775.1. Lineage (NCBI taxonomy): Bacteria > Bacillati > Actinomycetota > Actinomycetes > Mycobacteriales > Nocardiaceae > Nocardia > Nocardia sp. NPDC005745. The sequence goes on along the minus strand of NZ_JBEXYF010000034.1, from coordinate 17,209 downwards.
GTATAACCACCTCCGGCGGGAAAATAGCTGGTCAGCGCCCTGAGCGGTCCTCGCGTCGCAGCGCGCCGGGCACCGGCGCGCGGCCGGGACGTGCGGCGGGGCGGAGTGCGGGTCAGAGCACCGGCACCAGCGGCGGCGGACGCCAACTCCCGTGGATGGCCTCCTCCTTCGGCGCGTACATCCGCAGGGTCAGCGAGAATTGACCGGATTCGGGGATGGGCAGCCAATTCCCGGCCGGAACAGCAGGGCCGGGGTCGGTGTACTGCAACGCGATATCGGTGGACCCGTCGGGGTTGAGCGTCACCGGCTCCGGATGGCCCACCGCGTAGATCTCCGCGGGGTTGGGCACCAGGTAGTTGTCGGCGTCGTAAGCGGTCAGCGACCAGAAGTTGTCGACGGGCGGTAGCTGGCCCGGTGCGAAGTGCAGCCGGAATCGGCCCGTGCCGCCGTCGCCGGTGCCGGTCGAGGCGAACAGCGTCGGATAGAAGGCGTTCTCCGCCAGACTGGCGCCGAGGGCCACCCTGGCGATGGCGGCGCGGAGCAAGTAGTTGGTGCCGTACCGGCCGACATCGGGATCGATGACCCAGCCGTTCTCGTTGACCGTCCGGGCGCCCAGATAAACCGGGATCTGCTGCTGGGCGGTGTCCACAGCGGCGGCGAGTTCGACGTCCGAGAGGCCTTCGACCGCGCCTCCCGGCCGGATGCCGATCGTCTCGAAGCGCCGCATGGCGGGCTCGTCCGCACGCGCGGGCGGATCGACCGCCATCAACGCGCACATTCGATCGAAGAACACCTTCGGGTCCATCTCGTCGACCCATTCCGGCGGTGGCTGCGCGATCCCCTCCCGGGGCGGGGCGGGCGGCGGCTCGGTGCCTGCCACCCACGCGCTCAACGGAGCCAGCCGCAACCGCTGTTGCAGGGAGCGCACAGCGGGCAGATCGCTCTCGCCGTCGACCTGGATCCGGACGATCAGCCACACCGTCGGCGTGGGCATCGGCAACGGGGTCAAATCAGCGGGCAGGTCACCCGACCAGCCCGGGCCGGTCAGCACGTAGGTGTACGGCGGCAACGCCGACCGCGCCTGTGGACGACGCCCGCTGGGGTTGTGCACATTGTTCGTCCAGGCGTCCAGCACCTGCGCCAGCCAGAACCGGCCCCGGTCCATCGCGGGCACGCTCAGCACCATCGGCTCGTTCGCCAGGTCGAGCCACGCGGTCGACCGCAAGGTATCCCGGTCCAGCCGCACCACCTCGCGCTGCGCCGGGGTGGGCAACGACGACGCGTGCTCGAACCGGTTGACGGGCGTGGAGGCCTCCGCCGCCATCCGGGTGACGTCCATCAGCACCAGCGGGTAGCCGAATTCGTAGGCGTCCTTGGCGATCGTGGCGGCGTCCCGGGGGACGGGATTCCTGTGCTCGGCCTCGCCGCATGCCGCCAATCCGAACGCGGCCACCGATGTCGCCGCGATGCCCAGCGCCGTGCGCCGCGACACCGTGAGCTCGCCCTCGGTCCAGTCGTCCATGATCCTGCTCCGCCTCCGATCCTATCGGGCACCGCGAGATCCGCACCGGAGTATAACCGCCCTCCGCAGCGGAAATCGCAGGTCAGCGAGGCAATCGCAGGAGGAGGAGCCGAGTTCGGCGGAGTCCCCGGTGGCGGCGATCCCTTCACGGCACGCTCGTCGTCACCGACGAAGGCGCGCCGCCAGGATCGCCGCGACCGCCTGCGGTCAGAACTCCAGAACGGTGTTCATGATGGTGCCCGCGCTGGTGGCGACCACCCCGCCGAGCATCGCCCCCGCGATCATCTTCGGCGACTGCAATCCGCCGCCGCTCCACTTCTCCCAGGCGAATCTGCCGCCCGCGTAGATGATGCTGACGATGCCGGACGCGAGCGCGAACCAGGTCAGATACCGCACGAACTGTAAGAGCTTGTCCGCCAGGGGCGGAGCCTCCGGGGTCGGATTGCCGATCTGCGCCAACGTCGTGAACGAATCGCCGACCGACGCCAGAATGATGCTCACCGTCTACTCCCTCTACGCTCGAATGCAACCCTGCGTCGACCAGCCGCTATGCGAAAACTGTTCGACCACCGATGAATTCGGCCACGCCCAGGATACGGGCATGCGGCCCGCCGCGGTGTGCGCACGGTGCGGATCCGCCGCGGCCGGACACGCGTTCGGCTACCCGGGTGCGGGCAGGGAAAACACGAACTTCCCTGCGCTGCACCGACCTGACTGCATCGGGGCGAGCGAACGGATACGATCTTCTCAGCGATTCACCTGCCCCTGTCCCGAATCCAGAATGAGCGAACGACGATGATCATGGCCGCCGCTTTCGACACCTTGGCGCAGATCGGCAATCCCACCCCAGAAGCGCCGCCGATCTCCGACAAGTTCCTCCAACTGGTCCGCTACCTGACGTGGTTCGTACTCCTGTCGGGCATCTGCGGCATCATCTACGCCGGTGGGCGCTTCGCCTGGGAGAAGTGGACCGGCGGCGGGCTCGAGTCGCCGAAGATGGTGGCGGGAGCCATGATCGGCGGGGTGATCGCCACCAGCGCCGGCACCATCATGAACGCCGTCATCGGCTGAGCTGCAGCGGAGCGATCACCGCCTGACATAGCTTCTCGCTATAACGAGCGGGTGATGCGCCGTGGGCAGGGCAGCTGCGGGCCCGTTGCGGCGATGACGCTCACGCGCGTTCAGCGCAGGATGTTCGCGTTTCGCGCCGCGCGCAGCCAGTCGGGGAACTCGCCGAGCAAGCGGGCGTAGAGCTGCGCGTCGTCGACCTGATCGATGTCGTCGAGTGCGAAGAACCCCGCGTTGTCGACCGCCCGGTCGGACAATTCGTCCAGGGTGCGCAGCAGACCGTAGTTGGCGCGCCCGAGGCCGACGAACTGCCAGAACGCGGGCAGCAGCGAGGCCTCCCGCATGAGTGTGGCGATCTCGCGCTTCTTGGCGAAGCCGCCGTCGGTGAAGAACAGCACGAGGGTGGGGCGGCCGCCGGGGCGCAACGAGTCGATGATGTCGCGCATGATCGGCAGCTCCTCGTTACGGGCGCCGAGCGCGTCGTAGTCGATGCCGCCGTGGGTGCCGGTGAGGTGCAGATAGGTTCGTGCCCACTCCTCACAGCGCTCGACCGTGATGTCGGGCAGTTTGGCGAAGGAGCGGGCGTAGAGGTACGCCTCCAGGGTGCCGTCGTCGTCGAGCTGGGTGGCCACCGGGATCATCCGTTGCACGACGCGATGCACCACCTGGTCGCGATACTGCCGGTTCATGCTGCCGGTCTTGTCGACGACCAGGACGACGCGCGCGCGGATGCCGAAAGCGTTCTTGTCGATGAGGACTTTCGCGACCTCGCGCTTGCGCAGGTCCAGCTTCGCCCGCTTCTCGAAGGAGAGCTGCGCCTCGCCGGGAACGGTGAACACGTCGGTCGCCGGGGTGGGCCCTGCCGCCCGGCCCGGCTCGGCTCGGTTCGCGGACAAGGCCTCTACCGCCGGGGCGTCGTCCACGCTCACGCCGTGATCGGTGACCAGCGCGGCGAATCCGCCCGCATAACCTTGCCCGACCGCTCGCACCTTCCATCCCCCCTGGCGGCGATACAGTTCGAGTGCGATCACCACGGATTCGCTGCCCAAGCCCTCGATGCGGTACTCGTAGAGCACGTTTCCCGCCGCGTCGGCGACCGTGGCGACCGGAGGCGCGAACCCGCCGAAGGTCTGCGCCGGATCGTCGAGAGTGAGCACCGCGCGTACTTGCGCGATGTCCACCGGCAGGTCGCTGAGCGAAACCGACAGCGCGCCGGGCGTTCCCTGCCCCAGCGACACGCCCGGTGCGCTCGGCTGACTGAAGAACACGAAATCCGCGTCCGAGCGCACCCGCCCCGCTTCGGTCACCAGCAGCGCCGACACATCGATCGCGGCCTCGGTGCGCACCGACACCAGCACGCGCGCCACATCCAATGCCCCGTTCTGACCTTTGACCAATGCCGCGCCCACCGAGACTCCCAGCCGTCGTCACTCCGAAATCGCCACCGGGATCAGCGTAAGTCCACCACCGCAAGGATGCGGGGCGTTCGCCGCGTCATCGAATACCCGTAGCGGTCAGCGTCGCCATCGGCGGCCGGTCGGCCGCGGGCACCGCGCCGGGCGCCATGCGCCAGCTCGAGCCGTGCGGGAGGTACTGCGTCAGCGCCGCTCCCGAGTCGGGGATGCCGAGCCTGCCGAGCAGCGTCGCGATCACCTGCCTGCTCATCTCGGCCAGCTCGTGCAGCGGGCGATTGCGGTGCGCGCGGGTGCCGAGGTCGACCTGCGCGATGGCGCCCGCGCCGTGCCTGCGCCAGGTGTCGATCAGCAGACCGATCTCGACGCCGTAGCCGGGCGCGAACGGCAACGCCCGCAGCAGTTCCCGGGTGGCCGCGTACTCGCCGCCGAGCGGCTGGCGCAACTCGGCGAGCTCCGGGGCGAGCGCGGTGAGCAGCGGCCGGGCCACCAGCTGGGTGACGCGTCCGCCGCCGTCCGGCGCGTCACCGTGCGGGCGGCGGTAGAACCCCTTCACCAGGCGCAGTTCGTCGTCGGAGAGCAACGGCGCGAGCAGCGATGGCACGAACCGCGGGTCGGGAGCGACGAGATCGGCGTCGACGAACACGATGAAGTCGCCCGAGGCCACCGCCAACGACCGCCAGAGCACCTCGCCCTTGCCCGGACACGGCGGCACGGCGGGCAGCGCCTGCTCGCGGGAGTAGACGGTCGCGCCCGCCGCTCGCGCCCTGGCGGCGGTCCGGTCGGTGGAACCGGAGTCGAGCACGATCAACTCGTCGACCAGCGTGCCGACCAGGTCGCGGATCGAGGCGACCACGCCCGCCACGGTGCCTTCCTCGTTCAGGGCGGGGATGACCACCGAGACGCTGCGGTGCCGCTTGCGGTCGAGTAACTCGCCGTACGACCACGTGCGGTCGTAGAGGACGACACCGGACGCCGATGAGCTCATGTGGGAGCGTCCTTTCCCGGACCGTGGCCCGTCGTGTTGTTCGCGGTGGCCGTGTCCCCCACCTCGCCGGGCGCCGTCGCTCCCGACTCCCCGTTCCGCGGCGGCAGCGCCAGACTGAGCACGACGAGCGCGAGCGCGGTCCCCGCGACCACCCACAGCACGGTGACGCAGGCGGCGAGAAAGGTGTGCGCGGCGGCGATCTGTCCGGCCAGATCCGCCCCCGCGCCAGGACAGGTGTGCGCGTCGAGCCGCGGGGTCGGCGAACGCAAGGCCGTGTCGGCGCAATCGGCGAACGAGGTCACTACTCGGTCGCGCTGCGCGGTCGTCGTCGGGGAATCCGTCAGCGATGCGGCCAGAACCGCTTTCGCGTGCCCGACGCCAAGGTCGGTGTCGGCGTCGACCCGGCGGAAGAACAGCGCGCCGAGCGCCGCCACCCCCAGCGAGCTGCCGATCTGCTGCACGGTCGGCACCGTTCCGGACGCCGAGCCGGTCGCCCGCTCGGCGACGCCCGTCATCATCGCCGCGGGCAGCGGCGCGGCGAACAGTCCCATCCCGGCTCCGGCGGCGAACACCGGGACTGCGAGCCGCCGCAGATCGATCGACGCGTCGGCGGGGTGGACGGTGAGCGCGACGACGGCGATGGCGGCCGCGAACAGCAGCACACCGAGGGTCAGCCCACGGCTGCCCAGCCGCGTCACCAGGATCGGTGAGGCCAGCGCGCCGCACGCCCCGCCGATCGCGAAGGGCAGCACCAGGATTCCGGTCCGCAGGGCGGTGAACCCCAGCCCCGATTGCACCGTCACCGACACGGTGAACAAGAACGCGGTGAAGATTCCGAAGAACAGCAGCGTCAGCACGGAGCCGACCGCGAAACCGCGGTCCGCGAAGAGGTCGATCCGCAGCAGCGGGCTCTCCCCGGCCCGCAGCCGCCTGCGCTGATGCCAGACGAACACCGCGAGCAGCGCGAGCCCGGCACCGAACAGACCGAACAGCGAAGGCGGCCATCGCTGTTCGCGTCCGGCGGCGAGGGGATACAGCAGAGCCACCAGCCCACATGTCACCAGTAGTGCGCCGGCGACATCCAGCCGTTCCCTGGTCGCGGGCTTGCCCACGTGCAGATGCCGGTGCGCCAGCAGCAATCCGAGCACACACGGCGGCACGTTCAGCAGGAAGACCGCGCGCCAGCCGAGACCGAACGGATCGGAGGCGATGACCGCCCCGCCGAGCAGCGGGCCCGCGATCGCCGCGAGGCCGGCGGCCGCGCCGTAGAGCCCGAAGGCCAACGGCTGCTCGCCCTTCGGGAACACCGCGCTGATGATGGCGATCACCTGCGCGGACATCGCGGCGGCCGCCAGGCCCTGCACGGCACGCGCCGCGATCAGCTCGCCCGGCAGGTGCGCCAGGCCGCACCACACCGAGGCGGCAGTGAACCCCGCCATGGCGCCGAGGAAGACGCGCCGCCGCCCGATCGACTCCCCGATGCGCGCGGCGGTCATCAGCGTGCCCGCGAAAGCCAGGCTGTAGCCGGCCACCACGAACACCTGGACCGAACCGGGCGCCGCCAGATCCCGCGCGATGCCGGGCAGAGCGGTGTTCACGATCGTCATGTCCAGCATCTGCATGAACACCGCGAGCAGGCAGGCGCCCAGCGCTGCCCACGCCGCCGAGCCGGCGACCACCGGTGCCGGGCCGGTGACGATGCGCGCTCCCGTGCTCATGGAAGGGCGCCGACCCGCACCGCGCGGTCGCCGTTCGCCACGACGTCGGCGACGATCGTCCGCATGGCGGTGACGTAGCGACATATCACCTCGTGCGCCTGCGGGGTATCGGGGAACAGCAGACTGAGCGTGGTGACATCGTTGAACCGGTTGACCCAGATGTAGACCTCGCGCGAACTGCCGCGGTTGGCGAACATGCCGCCGTCGATCTTGTCGAACATCTCGACACCGGCCATCTTGCGGATGTCCAGGTAGGACAGCATGCGGGCGGTCCAACCGGGCCGGGTGCGGATCCCGAGTCCGGGCGGCGCGAGTTGCAACGCGCGGTGCAGGGAGACGTCGGTCAGGTCCTTGCCCTGGTCGTAGGCCGCCTGGGCAGCGGCGACCACCTGTGTGAACGACTGATCGGCGCCCACCGGAAAAGCCACCGGGATCAGATTCGTGTACCACCCGACCGAGGCGGCCTCCCCCTCGGTGCGGCGCGTGTTCACCGGTGTGAGACCGAAATACCAATCGCCGCCCGCCAGTTCGATCTCCGCGAGCGCGGCCGCGGCGAACAGCCCGCCGGTGAACCGGCCGTCGTGTGCCCGGCAGACCTCCTCGAAACGCAGCGCACCCGGTTCATCGATCAGGACGGTGGTCACCTGCGCACCCCGGACGTGCTCGTCGTCGTCGACCCACAGGTCCACGGGGAAGCCGGGAACGTCACCGCCGTTGCGCCGCAACAATTCCAGCCAGACCGCGATCTGCGGTGACTCGGCGGTCAGCTCGGCGCTGCGGCGGCGTTCCCGCTCGCAGTAGGCGATGTGACCGGTCACCGGCGCGGGAGTCAGGCTGCCGCCGGACAATTCGCTGCCGTAGAGCGTCAACAGGTCCACACACGACAGCGCCTGTGCCACGCCATCGGTATGCAAGTGATCCACCGCCGCGTACATCGTGAACGACTCCGCGTGTTCGATGATCCCGAAACCGAAGCAGTCCCAGTCCAGCGGACCGGGCGTCTCGGCGAGGACGTGCGCCCGGATGGCGTCGCTGTCGGCGTAGAGACCGTGCTCGGTGGGCACCATCCGGATGTCGCCGGGGTCGAGAACACGGCGCTGCACCCGATCCGCCGCGGTGATGGCGAACCAGCTCCAGAACGTGTCGTGCCTGCGCAGGAAGGCCTCGACCGTGCGTGTCATCGCGGCGTGGTCCGGCGCACCGGGAATCGTGAACGCGATCATGCACACTCGCGAAACGCGCAAGCCCGCGTTCGCATTGCGGTGCGCGGTGCGCAGATACTCCTCCTGCTGATGGGACGGTGGCGCCGGATGCGCCGGGGCGCGGCGAGCCGCGGCGAGCGATTCCGGTGCCGCCCGCCAACTGGTGAGCTTTCCCGCCGCAGGATGCCATTCGTCGATGAAACCGAAATTGACCACAGGTGTTCTCGATTCGTGCGGGTGAGGAGAATCCTCGACCGACCCCTTGAAAGTCAACGACAAAAATCATGGGACCACCATGGCTGCCGCCGAATTTTGTGACCACCACCAGACCGCGGCTCCGGCGCCTCGTCGAGTTTCCCAAGAATGCGCGTCCGCGCTTGCCGGACAGCGTGATCGCGCCCTACGTTCGCCAGCATTACAGTGCACGAACCGAATTCGGAGGTCTCGCGTGCGGGCTCGGACGGCAAGCACGCCGGGCGCGATCGTCACTTCGATCGCCGTGGCGCTCGCGCTCGCCACCACAACACTGTTACCCAGTTGGCCTGCGGCGACAGCGCAGACGGATCCGTCCGATCCGGTGACCTCCGACGGATCACGGGTGCTCGAAGTAGGCCAGGACACCGGCCGCCTGACCGACGTGCGGGTCTATTCCGCCGCGATGGGCACGACGGTCCCGGTGAAAGTAATTCGCGCGCCGGATATTTCGAGACCGGCGCCCGTGCTGTATCTGCTCAACGGAGCCAGCGGCGGCACCGGAGGAAGCAACTGGCCGAAGCAGACCGATATCGAGGATTTCTTCCGCGACAAACAAGTGAACGTCGTCGTGCCCATGGGTGGCGAGGGAAGTTATTTCGCGGATTGGCGGGTGGACGACCCGGTGCTCGGCCGGCAACGCTGGACGACATTCCTCACCAGAGAACTGCCGCCCCTGATCGACGCCACCTTCGCGGGCAACGGCGCCAACGCCGTCGCCGGAATCTCCATGGCGGCCACCTCGGTGTTCCAGCTCGCGCTGGCCGCACCGGGGCTCTACCGCGCCTTGGGGTCCTACAGCGGGTGCGTGCGCACCAGCGACCCGCAAGGCCAGGCCATGGTCACCGCCGTCGTCACCCGCTGGCGCGGCAACACACTCAACATGTGGGGGCCGCCCACCGACCCGCAATGGGCCGCCAACGACCCCTACCTGCACGCCGAACAACTGCGCGGCACCGCCATCTACGTCTCCACCGGCACCGGCATACCCGGCCCGCTCGACACCCCCGACGGGCCGGGCATCGACGGCAACGGCGAGAAATTGATCAGCCAGCTCGTCACCGGCGGATTTCTGGAGGCGGTCATCGACCGGTGCGCACACGACCTGAGCAAGCGGTTGGGCGAACTGGCCATCCCCGCCACCTTCGACTTCCGCCCCTTCGGCACGCACTCCTGGGGCTACTGGCAGCAGGACCTGCACAACTCCTGGCCGGTGATCGCCGCGGCGCTGGCGATCGAGGACTCCCCCGCTCCGGGTTAGCGGGTCGTTACGTGCGGGACGATTCCGCCGCGCCGGTGATGTTGCGCGCCATCCCGCCGAAGATGACCGCGTGGAACGGCGCGATGGATTTCCAGTACAGGTGCCCGGCCAGCCCGTGCGGTTCGAACAACGCGCACTGGTGATAGGTGGCGCCCGGGCCGTCCGGCTCGACCGTGAGCTCGAGCCACGCGCGGCCCGGCACCCGCATCTCGGCGCGCAAACGCAGCATCCGCGGTCGCTCCAGCCGCTCCACCCGCCACCAATCCAGCGCCTCGCCCTCGTGCAACCGGTGCGGGTCGCGGCGGCCACGGCCCAGCCCGACGCCCCCGGCCAGCCGGTCTATCCATCCGCGCAGCGACCAGGCCAGCGGGAACGAATACCAGCCGTGTTCGCCCCCGATCGCCTCGATCACCCGCCACAGCGTCGCCGGGTCGGCGTCGGTGTGCCGTTCGCGCACATCCCGGTAGAGCGAACCGCCCGACCACTCCGGGTCGGTGGGCAATGGATCCGACGGCGCGCCCGGCGAACGGGCGTCCGACCACCTGGTCGGCACGTCCAGATCACGAATCTTCTGCAACGCCAGCATCACCGCCCGCCGGTAACCGGTCGGTCCTTCCGGCGGGTCGGGAATGAGGCCGGCGATCGCGTGGTCGTGACAGACCACGTCGTTGATCAGGGATTCCATCAACGGCACGGCGATCGCGCGGGGCACCGGGGTCACCAGATTCACCCACTGCGCGGACAACCACGGCGTCAGCACCGGCACCGGCACGATCAGTCGTCGCGGCAGCTGAGCCACTTCGGCGTAGCCGCGCATCATCCGCACATAGGTCAGCACGTCCGGACCGCCGATGTCGAACGCGCCGCCGGCGCCTTCGGGCAGCGCCGCCGCTTCGGTCAGGTAGTACAGCACGTCGCGCACCGCGATCGGCTGGATCCGGTTGCGCACCCAGCGCGGGGTGACCATCATCGGCAGGCGCTCGGTCAGGTAGCGCAGCATCTCGAAGCTGGCCGAGCCGGAACCGATGATCACCGCGGCCCGCAGCACCAAGGCGGGCACCGAGCCCGCCCGCAGGATCTCGCCCACCTCGGCGCGGGAGGCCAGGTGCCGCGACAGCCGTTGCGCGTCCGGCACGATGCCGCCCAGGTAGACGATCCTGGTCAGCCCGGCGTCCGCCCCCTCGGCCGCGACCAGCGTGGCGGCCTCCCGGTCCACGGTGGCGAAGTCGGCCCGGGTCAGCGAGTGGATCAGGTAGTACAGCACGTCCTGGCCGTCCAGTGCGGCGCGCACGTCGGCGACGGAGGTCACGTCACCGGCCACCACCTCGACGCGATCGCGCCAGGGCGCGTCGGCGAGCTTGCCCGGTGTGCGAGCCAGCACCCGCACCGTGTGCCCGGCGCGCAGCAGCTCGGGCACCAGGCGGCCGCCGATGTAGCCGGTCGCACCGAACACCACACACCGCACGGCAACCGCCCTTTCGATGGCCTGCTCAGGTGATGACCCCGGGCTGCCGGATCAAACAGCGCGTTCCTGAGCTGTGCGGCCCGGGTGCGGCCGCGAGCCCTGATCGATCGGGTCCTCACGTGCCAGACTGGGCCGGTGAGCGAACGTAGCAAAAGCCACGGACCGGACAAGCCCGCACCGCGTGATCGCGGCGACGTCATCGGCGCGGGCCTGGTGTGGCTGGCCAAGTGGGCGCTGTGCATCGTCGCCATCGCGGCGGGCGCGTGGGTGCTCGGATTCCTGGTCGCCCGGCTGTGGGTGGTGATCCTGCCGGTGGCGCTGGCGATCGTCGTCGCCACCGTGCTGTGGCCGCCCGTGCGCTGGCTCACCGCGCGCGGCCTGCCGCCCGCCGCGGCCGCCTCGATCGCGGTGCTCGGTTTCATCGGCGTGCTGGCCGGCATCATCGCGCTGATCGTGCCGTCGGTCGTGGATCAGGCGCCGGAACTGGCCGACAAGTCGAGCGCCGGTGTCGAACAGGTGCGCGACTGGCTACAAGGGCCGCCACTGAGAATCCGTGACGAGCAACTGGATTCGGCCGTGGACGCGATCGTCTCCCGGCTCAAGTCCAGTTCGGAGCAGATCGCCAGCGGCGTGTTCAGCGGCGTGAGCACCGCGACGTCGGTGCTGGTCACCCTGTTCCTTGTGCTGGTGCTGGTGTTCTTCTTCGTCAAGGACGGACCGCGTTTCCTGCCCTGGTTGCACGGCGTTTCCGGCAGCCGCGGCGGCAAGCACCTGGAGGAGGTGCTCGGCCGGATCTGGGTCGTGCTCGGCGGGTTCATCCGCACACAGGCGCTGGTCAGCCTGGTCGACGCGGTGTGTATCGGCGCAGGGCTGGTTATCCTCGGAGTGCCGCTGGCACTGGTTCTCGCGGTGATCACCTTCCTCGGCGGATTCGTCCCGATGGTCGGCGCGTTCGTCGCGGGAGCGCTGGCGGTGCTGGTCGCGTTGGTGGGCAACGGTTTCGTGACCGCGCTGATCGTGCTCGGCATCGTCATCGCCGTGCAGCAGCTGGAAGGCAACGTGCTGCAACCGGTGCTGCAAAGCCGCAGCATGCAGCTGCACGCGGTCATCGTGCTGCTCGCGGTCACCGCCGGCGGCTCGCTGTACGGGATCGTCGGCGCGTTCCTGGCCGTGCCCGTGGTCGCGATGGCCGCGGTCGTCCTGCGGTACGTCGGCGAGCAGATCGACGCGGCCACCGCGCCGCCGCCGGAGCCGGAGCCGGAGAGCGAGACCGCGGACTGACCGCGTCGCGGGAAGGCCATCGTTGCACTCAGTCCGAATGTAACTCTCGCCGTCGCCCGCCGCGGTTCCTAGCGTCAGTGGACATGACAACTGATGTGAGCACCCCGCTCAACGACATCGCCGACGCGACGGCCAGGGCCGTCGCGGACGACGCGGCGAACGCGCTGGTGGTGTTCCGTGCCTCCGGAACCACGGAGGGGACGGTGGGCAGTGCGATCACCCTCGGCAAGTACACCGTGCGTGTGGACGAACCGCCCGCGCTCGGCGGCGCGGACACCGCGCCCAATCCGGTCGAGGTGTATCTGGCGTCGCTCATCTCGTGTCAAGTGGTGACCTACCGGTTCTGGGCGCAGCGCCTCGGCATCACGATCGATGATTTGTCGGTGAGCGCCGAAGGCGATCTCGACGTCCGCGGATTCTTCGGCTTGGATGACAACATCCGCGCCGGGTTCCAAGCGGTGCGGGTGACCGTTCGCATCAGTGGACCCGACACCGAGCAGCGCTATGCCGAACTCCAGCAGGCCGTCGACGCGCACTGCCCCGTGCTGGATCTCACCACCGGGCGCACCCCGGTCGACACCACCCTGATCACCGATTAGCCGCCGCCCCACCCCGATCGATCACCCACCAGAAGGAGGACCTCCCCGATGACCGAACCCGACCTGTCCCAGAACTGGAGCTTCGAGACGAAGCAGATCCACGTCGGACAGATTCCGGACGGCACGACGAACGCCCGCGCGCTGCCGATCTACCAGACCACCTCCTACACCTTCCGCGACACCGCGCACGCGGCGGCGCTGTTCGGTCTGGCCGAGCCCGGCAACATCTACACCCGGATCATGAACCCCACCCAGGACGCGGTGGAGCAGCGTATCGCCGCACTGGAAGGCGGCGTCGCCGCACTGCTGCTGGCCTCCGGGCAGGCCGCGGAGACCTTCGCGATCCTCAACATCGCCGGAGCGGGCGACCACATCGTCTCCAGTCCCCGGCTCTACGGCGGCACCTACAACCTCTTCCACTACTCGCTGCCCAAGCTCGGCATCGAAGTCTCCTTCGTCGACGATCCCGACGACCTCGAGCAGTGGAAGGCCGCCATCCGCCCGAACACCAAGGCGCTCTACGGCGAAACGATCTCCAACCCGCAGAATCACATCCTCGACATCCCGGGGATCGCGGGCGTCGCCCACGACAACGGCGTCCCGCTGATCGTGGACAACACCGTCGCCACGCCGTACCTGATCCAGCCGCTGGCCCACGGCGCCGACATCGTCGTGCATTCGGCCACCAAGTACCTCGGCGGCCACGGCGCGGCCATCGCGGGCGTGATCGTGGACGGCGGCAAGTTCGACTGGACCGGTGGCCGGTTCCCCGGCTTCACCGAACCCGACCCGAGCTACCACGGTGTCGTGTACGCCGAGCTCGGCGCACCCGCCTACGCGCTCAAGGCGCGCGTGCAACTGCTGCGCGACCTCGGCGCGGCGGTCTCGCCGTTCAACGCGTTCCTGATCAGCCAGGGTCTGGAGACGCTGAGCCTGCGCATCGAACGGCACGTGCAGAACGCACAGGCGGTGGCCGAATTCCTCACCGGCCGTCCGGAAGTCACCTCGGTGTCCTACGCGGGCCTGCCGTCCTCCCCGTGGTACGAGCGCGGCCGCGCCCTCGCACCAAAGGGCGCCGGCGCGGTGATCGGCTTCGAACTGGCCGGCGGCGTAGACGCGGGCAAGCGGTTCGTCGAGGCACTGCGGCTGCACAGCCACGTCGCCAACATCGGTGACGTGCGCTCGCTGGTGATCCACCCCGCCTCCACCACCCACTCACAACTCACACCAGAAGAGCAGCTGGCCGCGGGCGTCACCCCCGGCCTGGTCCGCCTCGCCGTCGGCATCGAGGGAATCGACGACATCCTCGCCGACCTGCGCGCCGGATTCGCCGCAGCCTCCTGACGCGGTGTGCCCCGGGGTGATCGGCCCCGGGGCGTCGGGTGACTTCCGGTCAGGCCGCGAGCGGCGCGACGGTGACCGCTCGCCCGTCGCGAGTGGTCACGGTAACCCGGGGTGTCTCGCTGCCGGTCGCGCGGATGACCGCGAACGCGAGACCATCCGCGCCGATCGGCACGATGCATTCCTCGAACGAGGACGTAACCGAAAGGTACACCGCGTCGTGGGCGGCTCGGCCGATCACCGCGTACCAGCCATCACCGAACCGGTCGGCGGTGGCCGACCGGAACCGGGTGCCGAGTCGTTGCAGCGCCTCCCAGGCCGGGGTGTGCTCCTGCCGAGGCCCGGCCGGACGGGGCACGCCGAACATCGTTCCGCGCGTCGCCCACTGGTCGCCGTCGGGGTGGACGAACACGATATAGCGGCCCCGGTCGCCGTCGACGAGGACTGCGACGATCTCCTCCCGGACGATGACGCTGATCGGGGCGAGGCTCGAGTCAACGGCCGCGAGGGCATCGAGCGCCACGCTGACCGCAGGATGGTCCAGTGTGCCCATCGGCTGTGGTCAGCGGCGGCGCTCGGCTCCCGGGCCCAGGATCGAGGTCAGCTCGCGCATCGCCTGCGGGGATGGTTTGAAGTATCGGCGCAGGTTCTCGGCCTTTCGCTGGGGAGTGAATCATTGGAGTTCGGTGCCGGTTCGGCTTGACCTCAACAGTTCTCGAGGTTTGATGATCGAGGAATGAGCATCCTGTTTCACAACACCATGCGGATCACCGACGGCCACCTCGAACAGTTCCAGGCGGCCGTGCGGCGGGCCGTGACGTTCGTCGAAGAACACGGCCCGCAGCTGATGGTGCAGGTATTTCTCGACGAAGAACGCGGCTTGGCCCACAGCTTCCAGCTGTATCCCGACTCCGAAGCCGTGCTCGCGCACTGGAAGATGTCTGATCCCTACATCCAAGACGTGATGGCCCACTGCACAGTGCAGTCGTTCGAGACCTACGGTGAGATGTCCGAGGAGGTGCTCGCTGGGCTGCGTTCCGGACCGGCCGGCCAGGCGGCGGTACGGCCACTGCTCACAGGTTTCACGCGGTTTTGACTCTCAGATCGGATCGTGGTACTCGCGGGCTGTGCCCCGAAACCGAACACGGATCTCGGAGGTAGCGCGGCGGGCCAGCCCTTAGGCGCTCTCGCGCTATCTCCCGCGAGTTTCACCCGATACCGGAGACCGGGTAACCGTCACATCATCTGCGTGCGGCATGGCACGCTACAGCGCCGTCATCGGCTACTTGCCGCGCATCCATTGCAGTTGTGGGCCATGGCTCGCTCGCCGGGGTCTCTCCGAGCTGGCCTACTGCGCGGTCGGGGTTGTGTGGCAAGCCCTCCCGTGAGGGAGGGCGCGGCGACCTGAGGGGGGCGACCGACGCTTACAGGCCGTATCCGGGGCTCTGAGTGGGCCCGTGGTCGTAGATCGGGGTGTCCCATCGCTCGCGCGGCGTTGCCGATTGGCCTCACGCTGCTGGCGTTGTTGTTCGGCACGCTGGGCGGCGATTTCCTCCCGCGAGGGCGGGGGGACTGTCTTGGGGGTGGATCTCGTCGCGGGCGCGGTTTTCCCGCTCGAGCTGGTCGGGTGGAAGTTCGGCGCGGCGCTGTTGTTCGTCGACGGGGGCTTGAGCCCAGGCGCGTCGCTGCGCGTGGTGGGCGTCGTCGCGGGCGCGGTCTTGTTGGCCGGCTGTGGGTCGGCCGAGGACCGGGCCCGTTGCATCCACAGCGACGCGGCGAACACCCCGACGGTCAACACCGCCACGGCCACCCACATCCACACCGAGTGATTACCGCCGGTCGCGTAGTTCACCGCCACCGCCAGCCCCGTCGACAACACCGCGGTGAACGCCGTGGGCACCACCACCCGCGACACCGTCTGTCCTGAAACTACACCGACCTCCCACCCCGAAACGGCACCGAACCACAGTTCACCGATCCTCACAGCACCATGCCCCTGAAACCAGCCCCTGATCGCTACACACGAAGCGACGCAACTCTTTTCATCCCGGTCGGTTGCTCAGAATGCTCCGCACTCCGGCTCCCGTTGGACGGAGGCTTGAATCGGCACCCGGACTGCGCACCAGCGGCGCCGCCGATCTGCATATTGCCCGATAACGGTAGTTATCAGGCATTACCTCGTCTACGGCACCTGGGGTGTGACCTTGTGACACCAGTCACTAATGGAACCTGTTGTGCGGCACTGGCGTCCAAGAGCAGTGATGGAGATATCTGCAACGAAGGGGGACGACATGCGAACCAGTTCGGCTGGGCGGCGAGTTGTGACTGCGATCGTGCTGAGTGCAGCGTGCATCGCAGGCGGATCAACAGCTGGGGTCGGCATCACACAGGCGGAGACACCGACCATTGCGGCCGAACCCGTCGACGCGGCGCACCCGCACTGGCAGTTCGAACTCACCGTCAAGTGGACCGTGACATTGTCCTGCTACTTCGAGAATCTGGACCGGACCGACGCCACCGGCCCGGAGAAGTACACAGGAACGGGAAAGACCAAGGACGCAGCCGAGAAGGACGCCTGGAACAAGGCGCAAGCGGCCGCGCCCAAGGGGCGGAAGGTCAAGCACTGCCGCGTCGAGAGCTCATCGAAGAAATAGCAGGAAGGTTGTACGTGGACGACGACGAACGCCAAGTGTGGGAGTTCGCGGTAGGACTCGGGTTGCCGGACGCGACCGGGCCCGGCGCCCTCGACGGCGAGGGCATCCACCCGGTCGCGCTGGCGCTCGAGGAGAGCACCCACCGGATCCGCGGGGTGAACCGTATCCCGTGCTTTACCAGCTTCGGACCGGTCACCGCGGTCGATGAGTTCGCTCAGCGCGCGTGGGGCGACGCATACGATCCGGCGCGCGTCCCAGTTGAATGCCGTCTCGCCGTCTACGTGACCGATGACGAACTCGACGAACTGGTGCCAGCGATCGTCGAGGATCTCGGCATCGATGAGGACGGATACTCGGTGGTAGTCGGCCGGAAGGTCACCGTCGGCCTGTGGGGCATCTCGCTGGAGTCGCCAGAGAACAGCTTCTACCAGCACCTCGTGAGCCAA
>NZ_JBEXYF010000033.1:0-87929 GCF_040630775.1 Nocardia sp. NPDC005745 | reverse complement strand
ACAGCTTGGCATCGGTCACGGCACCTTCTACCGGTACTTCAGCAACAAGCGCGACATCATCGACCACGTCATCGACGACCTTGCCGCCGAGGCGTGATACCGCCTCGGCCGCTTCCTGCTGTTCCGACCCGGCCGCGCGAACATCGCTTCGCCGCCTGATCGCCCGAACTCGCGGACGGCGCCGATCCGGTGTCCGGGATCAGCGCCGTGTTCCGTTCAGCGCGTGCGCGGCCAATCGCCTGCGCTCGGCACCGCGGACTCCGCGGTCGCCCGCACCGGAATCGGCGCGGCGACGGCCGCGCGGCGACGGCCGC
Source organism: Nocardia sp. NPDC005745 (assembly GCF_040630775.1). Taxonomy (NCBI): domain Bacteria; kingdom Bacillati; phylum Actinomycetota; class Actinomycetes; order Mycobacteriales; family Nocardiaceae; genus Nocardia; species Nocardia sp. NPDC005745. Next base: position 87,615 of record NZ_JBEXYF010000033.1, on the reverse strand, counting down.
GCGGATCCCACACCATCGCCGTTGCCGCTGTGCCCAACAGGACGGCGACGATCATCGCCACAACGCACCACACCAACACTGCCATGCCTCCCGGGCATCACCCATCCGGCTGACAGACTGCGCTGGCTTACCAAGGCGGACAGTTGTTTTCGAGTCCTGCACAGTATCGCCCGAGCGCGTGGCCTACGCGAGTCGAGGGTGGCAGCCGCGCGCCGCCACCGAAGCCGCCATCGACGTCTGTCCGGCCCGTCGCACCAGCGCGAACGCCGGTTCCTCCGTGCGGCACGGCTCCGGTGTAGTCGGCGCAGGAGACAAGGATCACGGCGCGCCACTGGTGACCTGGTATGTGGGCCGGGTCTCGGTGATTCGGCGTCGCACCCGTTCGTTGTGCGGCGCTGATGTCCACCATCGGCTCGGCGATCGTGGCGCCGCCACGTCGTCCGGGCCGTCGACCACCACCTCCGCCGACAAGCGTGCAGCAGCCTGCCTGTTTGCCCACTTCCCGCTGGGGTAGCACGGGGACGAAGGTACCCACTACCAGTGGAAAGGGTCGGCTCGGCGATGTCTACTACTTCCCCACCAGGCGCGACAACAGATCGGCGGTCTCCTCTTCAGGTCGCCGCCATGGCCGTAGGAGCGGTATTCCTCCTGGTCGGCATCCTCGGGTTCATTCCGGGGATCACCACCGACTACAGCGAACTCGACTGGGCGGGACATCACTCCCAGGCTCAGTTGCTCGGTGTGTTCGGCGTTTCCGTGCTGCACAACGTGGTCCATCTGGCTTTCGGGTTCGCCGGAGTGCTGGCCGCACGCACCGCCGCATCGGCGCGCGCGTACCTCATCGGCGGCGGTGTGGTCTATCTGATCCTGTGGCTGTACGGACTCGTCGTGAACCCCGACAGCGACGCCAACTTCGTGCCGCTCGACACGGCGGACAACTGGCTGCACTTCGTGCTGGGTGCCGGCATGATCGCGCTGGGAGTGATCTTGGCGCGGCGGCCCGCGACCCAAGCGCCCGGCGCGGGCAGGCAGTCCGGGATTCTGGAATAGAGCGCGCCCGACCCAGCCCGATCGAGCCGCCCGCGGGATGACCGAAGGCGGTGGAGCGGGGGGCCGCCGGTAGCAGGAAGTGGGCGCAGGAGCGCTTCGACACCGGCCCTCGACTAGAACATGTCCTAGTCGAGGGCCGGTGTCTTGCCGCTGGGAGATTGCCGCCGAGCCAAGGGATCTCGGCGTCCGTCCACGAGCCCCGTAATGCCGGAGGGGCGGCGCTACGCTCGGCGGGAGGCCCGGTCCGGCCCGGGAAGAAGTTGCACTTGCCGCACGCCGCACATGTTGACATCAGCTGCTGTAGACAACATATGATGTCAATACCTTGCTCAGCCCGTTCCTCGATGCGCCGACGCCGCTCGAGCTGTGGGAGTGCAGGCGCTTCGACCACTTCAGCAACGACCGCGCCGAGGGAGTACCGATGAGGGCCAAACCACCCGCGCTGGGATATCTCCGCAAGGACGTCTCGGGTGTGTCCCAGGATTGGGACGAAGCGCAGATGCGGAGTTTGGCGAAGCGGCTGGGTTACGAGCTGTGCAAGACCGTGACCTTCGGCGCCGGTACCGACGCACCGGTCGATCGCCTGGTCGAAGCCGCACGCACCTTCGGTGTCGATGCGGTCATCGCACCGGGGCTGCAGCACTTCGGCAACGCGGTACCGGCCGAACTCGTCGAGGTGTGCGACCTGATCACGGTCACGCCCCAGCAGACATACTCCCGCTCGGCGCTGTCGCGCATCTGGGCATAGTTCGCGCGGTGCCGGCGAGCGTTCTGAGCCGACGGCCGGGCCTGCGCTGATAGCGATGCGGGTCGCGCTCGACGTGGTCGCAGATCGGTGGTGTCGATGATCCGGGCTATCACCGCTGGTAGCGAAGGGCGGCCGATCGAGCGTAGTGGTTGCCGCGACCGGGATGGATAGGCTGGCGGTATGTCGGAGACGGTGTCACCCAACGGATTCTCGGTCGCGCTCGTGCTCGGTGGAGGTGGTCCGGTCGGCCTCGCGTGGTTGGCGGGATTGGCTACCGGGCTGCGCGACAGCGGAATCGATTTGTCCCTGGCCGACCGGTTCGTCGGCACCTCGGCCGGTGCGGTGGTCGGCGCGGTCCTGGCCGACGGCGGTGATCCGGCGCGTTTGCTGCGGCCGTCGACGTCGGCGCCGGTACAGGCGGATCCAGCGCGGATGGCGGAGATATTCGCCGTCCTGCGCGCCCCCGGACAGGATCCCGCGCAGGCGCGCCGCCGGGCGGGTGAGCTGGCGCTGGCCGCGCAGGTGGGTGATCCAAACGAGCACATCGCGCGCATGGGTGGGCTGGCCGGTGTGGCGCGGTGGCCAGCGCGCGATCTGGTCGTCACGGCGATCGATATCACCACCGGCGAGTTGCGCGCGTGGACCAGGGACGGCGCGGCGTCGTTGCCCGCCGCGCTGGCGTCGAGCACCGCGGTGCCGGGTGTCTTCCCGCCGATTCCGATCGACGGCCGCCACTACATCGACGGCGGGTTGCGCTCCCCGGTCAACGCGGACCTGGCCGCGGGCGCGGACGTCGTGGTGATTGTCGAACCGTTGGCGCACATGTTCCCGCGCATTCCCAGCGATCGTGAATTGGGTTCGGCCACAGAGATTTCCCTAGTGCCCGACGACCACGCCATCACCGCGTTCGGACTCGACGTGTTCGACCCGGCCGCGCTGGCCCCCGCCCATGCGGCCGGTGTGCGCCAGTCCGCCGAGGCGGCGCTGCGACTGAAGGACGTCTGGCCGAACCCCTGAACCAGCCACCCGTCCCCTCCCGTCCGTGCTCCGCTACGATCCGGCTTCTTCCGGTGCGTACCCGAGGATGCCCTTGATCTCCAGGTAGTCGTGAAATCCGAATTCGCCCCACTCGCGGCCGTTTCCGCTCTTGCGATAGCCGCCGAAGGGGGCGTGGAAGTCGAAGGCGTCGTTGATGGTGATCCAGCCCGACCGGATGCGGCGGGCTATGGAGCGGGCCTGGTCCAGATCGGAGCCCGCGACATTGCCCGCGAGTCCGTACTCGGTGTCGTTGGCGATCTCGACGGCGTGGTCGACGCTGTCGTAGCCGAGGATGGCCAGCACCGGGCCGAAGATCTCCTCGCGGGCTATGGTCATGTCGTTGGTGACGTTCGCGAACACGGTGGGCCGCACGTAGTAGCCCTTGGTGAGTCCGTCTGGGCGGCCGGTGCCGCCCACCACCAGCGTGGCTCCCTCGTCGATGCCCTTCTGGATGAACGCCTGGATCTTGTCGAACTGCGAACCGGAGACCACGGGGCCCAGCGCAGCATCACCGGTGGGGTCGCCCACGCTGAGCTGGGCAGCGGCTCGGCGCGCGGTGTCGATGGCCTCGTCCATGCGGGCACGGGGGACCAGCATGCGCGACAGCGCGCTGCAGGTCTGGCCGGAGTTCATCATCATCGGGCCGATCGCGGCGGCGACATTGGTGGTGAAGTCGGCGTCGTCGAGCACGATGTTCGCGCTTTTGCCGCCCAGCTCCTGGGTGACCCGCTTGACGCTGGGCGCGGCATTGCGCGCGATCTCGATGCCCGCACGGGTGGAGCCGGTGAAGGAGATCAGATCCACGTCCGGATGCGCCGACAGCGGCACCCCGACGCTGGGACCGTCGCCCTGGACCAGATTGAAGACGCCGGCGGGAACGCCTGCGGCATCGAGGATCTCGGCGAAGATCTGCCCGGTGAACGGCGAGCGTTCCGACGGCTTGAGCACCGTGGTGCAACCCGTGGCGAGGGCGGGGAACACCTTCACGGCGATCAGGCTCATCGGCCAGTTCCACGGCGTGATGAGGCCGCAAACGCCGATGGGCTCCTTGACGACCAGGGTGGCGCCGCGCCGCTGCTCGAAGGCGAAATTCTCCAGGACCTCGATGGCGGTCGACAGGTGCCCGGCCCCGAGATCCACCTGGAATCCGCAGGCCAGCGCGCTCGGTGCGCCCATCTCCTCGGTCAGCGCAGCGGCGAGGTCGTCCGCGCGTTTGCCGTACTCCGCGCCGATGGCGCGCAGCAACGCGATCCGCTCCGCCACCGTGGTCGCCGACCAAGCGGCGAACGCCTCGCGGGCGGCCGAGACCGCCCGGTCGACGTCCGCGGCCGAGCCGTTGGCGACCGTGCCGCACACCGCTTCGGTCGCCGGGTTCACGACTTCGAAGGACCGCGCCTCGGCCGGGTCGACCCAGGCGCCGTCGATGTAGAACTGGGAATACTCGCGCATGACTACTGTGTCCCTTCCGCGTACCAGGTGCGGAACTCGTCGTAACTCGGCATCTCCTCGGAGTTCGCCTTCGGATCGACGGCTACGTGGATGACGCCCGGTTTGCCGCTGGCGTACGCCCGTTTGATGGCCGGGGCGATGTCCTGGTCGTGGTCGACGAATTCGCCGTAGCAGCCGAAGCCCTCGGCGACCTTGTCCAGACGGGTGTCGGCGCTCCAGTGCGTACCGGTCTCCAGCGACCCGGGCCCGAAAAGCCCCTTGTAGACCCCGACTTCGAGGCCCCACGCGTAGTCCACGGCCACCACGCAGACCAGCGGAAGGTTCAGTCGCGCCGCGGTCTCCAGTTCGCCGATGTGGAACAGGAACGACGAGTCGCCGGTGACCAGCATGACCGGCCGCTTCCTGCCCTCGGCCACCGAGGCGCCGATGGCGTAGGGCAGCCCGGTGCCGAGGTGCCCGAAGTTCTGGTTCCAGATCACGTCGTGCGGCTTGGCCTGCGAATAGGTCCAGCCGAAGATCGTGGTGGCGCCACCGTCGCGGACCATGATGCCGTCGGAGGGGAACACTTCGGTCGCCTCGACGACGAGTCGCGCGGGGTGTACCGGGGATCGGCCCGACGGCGCCGTTTCGGACAGTTCGGCGAGCCGGGCGGCATCCTGCTCGATCCAGCCGGCGAGCTCGGGCGACGGCGTGCGAGGCGTGTCCTTCAGTGCCTCGACCAGCTGCGGGACGATCGCGCGCAGGTCACCGACGAGCGGAACATCGATGGGGCGATTGACCCCGATGGCCTCCGGATTTTGTTCCACCAGAATCCATTTCCGGTTCGCCTCGTTGGCCACCCAGTGCCGGCCCACCCCGTAGTGGACGGGCTCACCGAGTTCGGTGCCGACGGCCAGGCACAGATCCGATCGCACCACCGCATCGATGGACGACGGCGAGAAGCCGTAAGCGAAGGTGCGGTCCTCGAGTCCCTCGATATACGAAGTACCGCCGGAGGTCTGGATAACCGGGCAAGCCATCAGCTCGGCGAGCGCGCGCACCGAGCCCCCGGCGCGCGTGGTGTGCACGCCGTGCCCGACGAGCAGGACCGGCTGTCGCGCCGCGCGGATCAGCCGCGCCGCCTCCTCGATCCGGTCCTGGCCCGCGGTCTGGCCGACGAGCCGATACCGGCTGGGCGGCAGAGGTTCCGGAACGTCGAGTTCCTCTTGGATGATGTGCTTGGGCCACTCGATGTAGACCGGCCCGGGTGTTCCGGTGAGTGCTCGGCGCAAGCCCTCGCGAATGATCTCGTCGGTCTGGTCGGCGTATTCGATGCTGGCGTGGTACTTCACCGACGGTGCGAAGAGTTCGGCCTGCTTGACGAATTGGATACGCCCGCGCCGCACCCGCTGCTCGGTGATCCGGGCGCGCTGCCCGCCGAGGAAGATCACCGGCGAATTCTCGACCTTCGCGCACATCATCGCGCCCGCCAGATTGGCGACGCCCGGCCCGAGGGTGCCGATGCACACCGCGGCCTTACCGGTCATCCGCGAGACCGCCTCGGCCATGAAACCGGCCGATTCCTCGTGATGCGGCGCGACGACATTCCAGCCGCGTTCCTCGGCGAGGTGGAACATGTGCACGAAATTGGGGTCGGGAATACCGAATATCGTGTTGATGCCCTCGGCTTCGAAGAGCTGAAGAATACGTTCGTAGACCTTAACGGGCATGCTGTCCTGCTTCCGTGGCTAGCTCGAAACTCTTCCTGATGTGATCGCTGTGCCCCGAGGGAACGGCAGGCAGAATCCAGGAGCCGGTCGTATCGCGGATCGCGTCGATCTGCTCGCCGATCTCTTCGACCGTCCACGAGGGGCGGTAGACCCCGGGGGTCTCGGCGATGTAGGCCCTGGCCACCCGTCCGGCGACCGACACCAGCATCTCGCCGGTGATCGAGCAGGACTCATGGGCGAGCCAGCCGACGGCCGGCGCCGTCAATTCCGGTCCCATGGGCGGATAGGACGAGGTGTCGAGTCCGTCGGCCAGTCGCGTCACCGCGGCGGGCACGATGACGTTGCCGAGAATGCCGAATTCGGCTCCCTCCAGGGCGATCACATTCGACAGGCCGATTATGCCCGCCTTCGACATGGCGTAGTTGGCCACGCCCTTGTTCCCGTACAGCCCGCCGATGGACGAGGTCAGGACCACGCGGCCGTAACCCGCCTCGGCCATGACCGGGAACGCGGGCCGGACGACGTGGAACGCGCCGCGCAGGTGCACGTCGAGCACCGCGTCGAAATCCTCGTAGCTCAGTTGCCGCAGCGAACCGTAGCGGACGTTGCCCGCGTTGTGCACGAGGATGTCCAGGCGGCCGTACCGGTCGAGCGCCGTGTCGATGATCGCGCGCCCGCCTTCGGCCGTGGCCACCGACTCGGTGCAGGCGACGGCGGTGCCGCCCGCCGCTTCGATCTCGGCGACCACCTCCGCGGCCGGGTGGGCCTCGACGCTGTCGCCGCGCACGCTGCTGCCGAGGTCGTTGACCACCACCTTGGCCCCCTTCGCGGCGAGCAGCAGTGCATATGCGCGACCCAAACCTCTTCCGGCGCCGGTGATCACGGCTACGCGATCGTCGAATCTGAGTTCTGGCAAGGTGGTCGGTCCTCTCACAGGTGCGTCGTGATGGCGGGAGACTCGTCATGCACCGAGGACGAGACCCTCCAGCCGGCCGGTGTCGCGCCAGTCCCGCAGCAGGTCCTCGAGCACGTAGAAGCCACCCCAGAAGGGATCACCGAGGAACGACCGCCCGTTCGGTTCGCCCTCGCTGTTGTAGTAGCCCGGGGTGCATTCCCGGACGAAGTTGCTGTTGTCGAACGAATTGGCACGGATGGTCGCGATCCACGCCTCCTCGGCCTCCGCACTGGGCTCCACCGTGGTGGCCCCCCGGGCCAGGGCTTCGGAGATGATGTAGGCGATGTGATCGGCCTGCTGCTCGAACATCCGCGTAGTGGACGCGGTCACCCCGCCCTGGACGAACCCGGTCGCGAAGTGGTTCGGGAACCCGTGCGACATGATCCCGTGCAGGGTACGGAATCCCGCGTTCCAGTGCTCGTAGAGCGACCGGCCGCCTCGCCCGGCGAACGGCTGGATGGCGAGCCTGCGGTCGATGTCGCTGCTGATCTCGAAGCCGCTGGCGAAGACGATGCAGTCGACCTCGTATTCGACACCGTGCGCGACGATGCCCTTCGCCGTGATGCGCTCCACCCCTTTGGTGTCCGAGACATCGATGAGCGTGACGTTCGGGCGGTTGAACGCCGGTAGGTAGTTGTCGCTGAAGCCCGGTCGTTTGCACAGGTGCCGGTAGTACGGCTTGAGCGCCTCGGCCGTCGCCTCGTCCGTCACGATCTCCTCGACGCGGCGGCGCACACGCTCCATCGCGCGGTAGTCCTCGGCCTCCTTGAGCTCCATGACCTTCAGCGGATTCGTCGCCAGTTCGGCCCAGCCGCCGGTGGCGTCCAGGTGGGCGGCCACGTTGCGGGCGACCTCGGTCCAGCCGTCGCAGATCAGGTCCGGCTCGCCCGGGGAGTAGAACGCGTAGGCGGCGTTGTGGAAGTTGCGCTGCCGCTCCTCCCGCCAGCCCGGCCGCAGCGAGTTCACCCATTCGGGGTCGGTCGCGGTGTTGCCGCGCTCGAAGATGTAGGACGGCGTCCGCTGGAACACGTACAGGTGTCCGGCGCCTTCGGCCAGATGCGGGATCGTCCCGATACCACTGGCGCCGGTGCCGATGATGGCCACCTTCTTGTCGCCGAGCTTGTCCAGGCCGCCCTTCAGCGTGCCGCCCGTGTACGCGTAGTCCCAGCGCGCGGTGTGGAACGTGTGGCCCTGGAACTGCGTGATGCCGGGGATGCCGGGCAGTTTCGGCCGGTTGTACGGACCCTGGCACATCACGACGAACCGGGCGCGGATGTCGTCGCCCCGGTTGGTCGCGATCCGCCACCGTCCGATCTGCTCGTCCCATTCCAGCGATCGGATCAGCGTGTGGAAGATCGCCTTCTCGTACAGGCCGAAGTGCTTGCCGATGCGCTGGGCGTGTTCGTAGCACTCGTCGCCGAAGGAGAACTTCTCCTTCGGCATGTAGCCGGTCTCCTCGAGCAACGGCAGATAGCAGTAGCTGTCCGAGTCGACCTGGATGCCGGGGTAGCGATTCCAGTACCAGACCCCGCCGAAGTCGCCGCCCAATTCGATGATCCGGAAATCGTCCACACCGGCCTGCCGCAACCGGTGCGCGGCGATGAGACCCGCGAAACCGCCACCGAGAATCGCCACCTCGATCTCGTCGGTGATCTCGTCTCGCGGCTCGACCGGCGTGTACGGATCCTCTTCGTAGTAATCCGCGAATTCGCCCTCGGTCAGCAAATATTGCTTCTGTCCCTCGGGCCGCAGGCGCTTGTCGCGTTCGGCGAGATATTTCGCGCGGAGGGCGTCCCGATCGACATCGGGCGTAACCGTGGGCTTGCACTCTTGCATTCGGATTCCTGGATCTCTGTCTCGGTCATCGGTGGCGGACCGGCGGGTCCCGCTCGTCAGGTCAGATCGCGCGGCTCGCCGGTACCCATGTACTCGGCGAGGTTGTGGTGCAGATTCACCACGCTGCGTTCGCGATAGGGGTTGGGTTTCGGCCCGGAGAAGCCGCGGCTCTTCATGCCCTGCTGGACCGCGGCCATATTGGCGAAGTCCTGCGGTAGGACGGTCCGCCAGCCGGGGTCGCCGACGGGGGTGTACTCCCACTCGGTCCGCGGCTCCTGGCCGGGCGGGAAGAGTTCGAACACGGCGGCTTCGAAGATGCACTTGCCCGGGTCGTAGCCGTAGGGCCGGAACCGGTAGCACAGCATGTTGTTCAGTGCGTGGCCGATCTGGAAGTTGGGGAAGATCTGCCACGCGGTGCCCGCCCTGGCGACGATGTCGGGGTCGACCTTCGGCCAGACCACGCCGCGTGCCTCGTCCTCCGACCGCGCGGTGTCCAGCCAGTAGCGCAGCACCTCACCGGCCGGGGTGCCCTCGGGCAGTTCGTCGACCAGCCGATTGGCGACGTCGACCAGCGTGCGGGTGGTGTTGGTATTGGCGTTCTCCCAGGTGAAGTTCTGTAGCGTGGCGGTGGAGACGCGCGCGTCCGGACCGCTGCCGACGCGCACCTTGGCCTGGTTCTCCTCCATGCCCTTGGGGGCGTCGTAGCCGATATTGCTGTGCTTGCCCTGCGCCCGCGACCATCCGAGGAAAGTGCCGAAGTTCATGAACTCCGGGTGGGTGTAGGGCACGTGGTAGGTCTCCATGAACGCCTCGAAGGCGACCTTCCAGTTGCAGTCGAAGGTCAGCCACCGCCGCCAGCGGTAGCGCATGTTCTCCAGTTCGAAGTGTTCGAGCAGATCGGCCGCGGGCTCGAGGTACTCCCGCAGCGGTTGCGCGTCGGGGTCCATGTTGATCCAGATCCAACCGCCCCAGGTGTCGACCCGCACCCGGTTCAACCCGTCGTTGCGCTCGGTGAGACCGCAGGACCAATCCTCGCGCTCGGCCGCGAAGGTGTTGCGGCCCTCGAGGTCGTAACGCCACCCGTGGAAACCGCACACGAACTGTTTGCGACTGCCGCGGGCGTCGTGCGCGCCATCCGGGGTGTCGATCAGTTTGCGGCCGCGGTGCGCGCACACGTTGTGGTAGGCCCGGATGGTGTCCGGTGCGGTGCGCACGACGATGATCGAATCGTCGAGGATCTCGTAGGTGAGGAAGTCGCCGACCCGGGGAATCTCCTCGACCCGTTCGACCTGCTGCCACACCTTGGCCCAGAGCTTGTCGCCCTCGGCGCGTGCGTATTCCTCCGAGATGTACGCCTCGACGCCGATCGTCATCGGCGTCGACAACGGTTCGGCAGTCGCGGATGTCGTTGCCCCGTTTGTCGTTTCGCTCATGACATGCTCCTGGTCATAACTCGGGTGCGTCAGCGGGTGATGGATGCGCGGAAGTTCTCGTCCTTGAGGAACAGCGACGTGTGGTCATCCCCGAGATGGGTCCACCTGAGGTTCAGGCCGCCGTCCACCAGCAGGGTCTGGCCCGTGACGTAGGTCGACAGATCCGACAGCAGGAACAGGATCGGGCCCGCCTGCTCCTCCGGCCGCCCGCGTCTGCCCATGGCGATGGCCCGGCGGTCGCGCTGGGGATCGTCGTCGACGTAGGTGCCGGAGGCCGGCGTTTCGGTGACGCCCGGCGCGACGGCGTTCACCCGGATGCCGTCCTGGGCCAGCTCCACCGCCAAGGTCCGGGTTGCCGCGACCAGCGCCGCCTTCGCGGTGCCGTAGGCGATATGGAACGGTGCGGTGTTCATGCCGCTGATCGAGGAGAGCGATACCAGCGAACCGGGCCGGCCTTGTGATTTGAGCTCCGCGGCCACCGCCTGGCTCATGAAGAACATCGTCTCCAGGTTCTGGGCGAACAACGCCCGCCAGTCCTCCCGGGTGACCCGGGTCGCGGGCATCCAGGTGCGCACCGCGGCGCCGCCCGCCACATTGACCAGTCCGTGCAACTCGCCAGGCGCCGAGCGGGCGTGCTCGAGCACGGTCGCGACACCCTCCTCGGTGCCGACGTCGGCCGCGACGGTCAGCACGGAAAGCCCTTCCGCGGCAAGTGGTTCGACATGCTCGGCGAGGTTCTCCTTCGAGCGGCTCACCCCGATCACGGTGGCGCCTGCGCCGGCGATCAGGCGCGTGACGGCGGTGCCGATGCCGCCACCGCCCGCGCCTGCGACGATGACGACGCGCCCGGTCAGTCCGAAGAAGTCGTGTGTGCGGCCGTCATCGGTCATGGCCGGTCATGCCTTCCCGCGCAGTGCCAGCACACTGCCCTCGGCGTCGGCGGAGAGATAGATCGTGCCGTCCGGTCCGGCGGCGAGCCCCGCGAACGGGCCCATGGGTCCGGAGAACGGGGGAGTGCCGCGCAAGGGTTTGGCGACGACCCCGGGCGGCGCGCCGACCGGAAGGTTCGCGGCGAGCGTCTGCCGCGCCTCGGTCTCGAGATCGACGCAGACCAAGGCTTGCAAACCGGCGTCGAGGATCAGTAATTGTGTGCCGCGCACCAGAATTCCCTGCGGCGTCTCCAGCCCGTCCACCACGGTGTCGACTCCGGCGCCGCTGATCGAGACGATCCGCCCGGCTCCGGATTCGGAGATCAGGGGCGTGCCGTCCGGGCCGAACGCGACACCCATCGGGGCGTTCAGCCCGGAGGCCAGCACGTCGACCTGGCCGGACCGGATCGATAGCACCCGGCCCGCGCCGAGTTCCGCGGCGACGATCATCCCGTTCGCGGTTGCCGCGACCCCGTAGAGCTGATCGAACCCGTCGGCGACGATCTCGGGCTCCTCGTCCGTGCCCGGGCGGTAGTACGCGATCTGCCCGGTGGAGGTGGCGCACAGGAACTCGCCCGATCCGACGGCGCTGACGCCGCGTACATAGCCGGGGTTGCCGGCGCTGAAAAGGGAGGCGACCGTGTGCAATCTGCCGTCACGAAACACGTAGAAGAAGGTGCCGTCGGCGACGTAGAGATCGCCGTCGTGGCCGACGGTCAGGTCCAGCGGCCACAGCAGGCCGCCTTCCAGGACCGGCCGGGTCCGGCCGCCGGTGAGAATCTCGGTGATCTCGCCGGAGAAGTTCGAGACGAACAGGCGGTCGCCGACGAAGGTGCAGTTGTCCAATCCGGGATCCAGGCTCGCCAGCACCTGACGGTCCCCGGTGCGCGGGTTGATTCGCAGCACCTCGCCGGTCTGCACCTGGGTGGAGACGATGAAGCCCGCGGAGTCGAACTTGACCGAGTCGGGCACGCCGAGGTCACCGGCGACTCGTTCGGGCGCACCTCCGTCGGGATCGATCCGCCAGATGTCGTTGGTCCCCATGACCGGGTAGTAGAGGAGACCATCGGGGCCGACCTCCATGGCATTGGGCATCGGCAGGTCGTCTTGCAGAATGCGCGGCGCGCCGCCGTCCAGCGGCAGCTCCATGAGGCGACCGCCGATCCGGCATTCGTTGACGAACAACCGGCCGTTGTACACCGTGATGCCGTTGGCGCCCGGCAGATCGTCGCGGATCACACGGGTGCGGCCGTCGGTACCGCGCATACTCACCCGCGCGTCCATGTACTCGGTGGCGATCAGATTGCCCTCGGGATCGAAGGCCAGGTCGTCGGGGGCGATGATGTCGCTGCCCTTGGCGCTGATGGTCTCGAGGTCGCCGGTGGCGACGTCGAGTGCGCTGATCTGGCTGCCCGCCACCTGGGCGACGTAGATCCGGCCGTCGGCACCCGTCCGCAGGCCGTTCGCACCGAACAGTCGGCTCGGCGGGGTGAGTCGTCGAACGCTCCACCCCTCGGCGAGTGTTATCGGTGTGGTGGTGCTGTAGCGCGCCCCTCGAGTCAAGGCGGGGCCTCCCATGCGATGAGAAAGTCGATATCCACTGACACAGCCCGGCCCGGCGGTCCGGGCGACGGAATCCGGCACCCACGTGGGGCGGGCGGTGTGTCGTGGGCCACGCTACTTCAATCCTCGTAAGGATAGCAATACTTAATTGGTTGGCTACCTCTGAGTAGGTTCGCCTCAGGGTGGTCGTGCGTCATCGGAGCGTCGCCGCCGAGCATCTCGCTACGACCACGTCAGGGCTGATGGCACTGTGTGCCAAGATTTTCCGCTCGAGGGGCGGCGTCGGCGGCGGGTTCGGCTGGCGGATGGACGCTCTGCGGCCGACCGCACAGGGTGCTACCTGGCTATAGCCGGATTCTTGCAACCCAATTTCACACTGTGAAAACGTCATTATCGTACAGCGGGTAGGGTGATGCGCAACCGACTTGCTCTTGCCAGACGGAGGTGCGGCGACGTGCGAGACGGCGGCTCGACGAACTCAGATCTGCGAGCGCAGACCCGACTGGATCGCCAGCCGCGCACCGGCGGACGAAGCGTTCACCACGCCGTCGTCGAACCGCTGCAACACGAGTGTCTGGGTGGCGGCGAGATGGGTGCGGTACAGGCGTTCGGCTTCGGCGGCCCGTCCCTCCGCGATCTCGCGGGTGATGCGGCGATGGGTGCGCACGGCTTCGGTCGACTCGGCCTCGGACGGGTATTCCCCGCGCCGGGTCAGTGCCTCCGCCCACGCCTCCTCCTGTGCCGACCACAGCGTGACCAGCGTGCTCACGACGTAGCGAATGGTCAGGTTCGGGGTGAACGAGACGATGAGGTTGTGGAATTCGCGAGCGGTGTGGGTGAAGGCGACGCCGTCGTCGATGAGCTCGGCCGACTTCTCGACGTTCTCCGTGAGCGCGGGGACGACGGTCTCGGCGCGGTCGGGCCGCTCGGCACAGGCGGCCGCGCACTGCGGTTCCAGCGTGCGCAGGCCCGCGGCGAGATCGCCGAGGGTGACGCGCGCACCTTGCAGGGCCAGACCGAGATGATACGCCGCCGACGTCTCGTCGGGCCGGTGCACTTCGGCGCCGCCCACATTGCCCCGGCGGACGGTGACGAGGCCCTCGGTCTCCAGGATGCGCAGCGCCTCGCGGATCGAGGGGTAGCTCACCCCGAAGTCCTGGACCAGCTGATCCTGGGTGGGAAGCCGATAGTTCTCCTCGCCGGCCAGGATCCGGGTGCGCAGCTCCGCGGCGACGGTCTCCGCGATACGACGCTGCGGGACCCGGCCGCGTCTGGCGGCCGTCATGCGGTCCGCCTCTGGTTGGTCCTCACCGGGCACGCCTTTCCGTCATGGCGGCAGTGTAGTCACCGCGAGATGACCATACAAATATTGCTATCCTTATGAGGATTGAAGTATTGTGCGCCACATGGACTTCACTATGGGTGAGGCCGCCACCCGCCTCCGGGGTGAACTACGGCGGCTGATTGCCGAAGAGGTCCCCGCCGACTACCTCGGCGCGTTCACCGACGATCCGGCCGATCTGGCTGTCGCTCAGCGTTTCTGCCGGGTGCTGGCCGAGCGGGGCCTGCTGTGCGCGGCCTGGCCCGCGGAGTTCGGTGGCCGCGGCGCCTCGGTGTGGGAGCAGACCGTGGTCCGCGAGGAGATGTGGGCGCACCACGAACCTCGCGGGGCGCAGTACATGGGCGTCAACTGGGTGGGCCCGACGATCATGCGGCACGGCACGGCGGAACAGCAGCGCAAGCACCTGCCGCCGATCGCGCGCGGTGAGACGATCTGGTGCCAGGGCTTCAGCGAGCCGGACTCCGGGTCCGACCTGGCCTCCTTGCGGACCAGCGCTCGACGCGACGGCGAGGGCTGGCGTATCTCCGGCCAGAAGATCTGGACCTCCTACGCCACCATGGCGCAGTGGTGTTTCCTGCTCGCGCGCACCGCGACCAGGGCGCGGAAACAGCAAGGGCTCACCGTCTTCCTGGTGCCGATGTCCGATCCGGGGATCGAGGTCCGGCCGATCCGGTCCATGCTCGGCCCGCACCACCTCAACGAGGTCTTCTTCGACGGGGTGCGCGTGACGGAAGCCGACGTGCTCGGTCGGGTCGACGAGGGCTGGTCGGTGGTGCAGGAGGTGCTCGCGTTCGAACGCGTCGGCATCGCCCGCTACGCGCGCTGTGAGCGGCTGTTGCAGGCCGCGCCGGATGTTCTCGGCCCGCGGTGGGAGACGGCTCCGGCCGAATTGCGCGGTCGCTGGGCCCGCATGCTCACCCGGGCGCGGCGGGCGCGGCTACTGGCGTATCAGGTGGTCGCGATGCAGAGCGCCGGGCGGGTCACACCGGGTGACGCCGCGGCCTACCGCATCGCGGTGACCCGGCTCGATCAGGAAAGCGCGAGTGTTCTGGCCGAACTCGCCGCCTTCGCGGGCTCGGAAGAAGAGCGCGGGCACCGGTTCCGGCGCGCGGTGGACGACCATTGGCGATACGCGAACGCCGCCACGGTCGCCTCCGGCAGTATCGAGATGCAGAAGATCCTGCTGGCGCGCTCGTTGCTGAGTGGCCCGCGCCGGGCGGGGGAGGCCGCATGACCGCCGCGTCGTTCCCGGCGGGCGGTCGGGCGATGACCATCGAACTGTGCGCCGAGGCAACGGAATACGGCAAGCAGGCCGTGCGCGCGTTGCGCGCGGCGGGCGGCGACGAGTTGGTGCGGTGGGCCGAGCGCGAGCCCGCGCGCCGCGCGCTCGTCGCGCCGGTGTTCGGCGAACTCGGCGCGTGGGAGCTGGAGCCGCGGCGCGATCCGGTCGAACTGGAAGCGGCCGCGGCGCTGTGCCGCAGCGCCGGCTACTGGGCCACGCCCTATCCGGTCGCGGAGCGGCTGGCCCGCCCCGTCGACTTGGAGGTCGACGGGTTGGTGGTGGTGTCGGAGGACGAGCCCGCCGCGGCGGTCGCGCATCTCGACCTGCGCTGGGCAGCGGTGACTCTGAACGGTTCCCGGGGCTCGGTGGTGGTGCGACCACCCCGCGCGTCCGCGCGTGAGTCGGCGTTCGTGACGGGGCTGGAGGTGTCGCCGGTGGACACCGGCGGCGGCGCCGACCTGGCGTTGGCGCTGGTGCTGCCGTGCTGGACCCTGCTCGGCATGCTCGATCGTGCCGTCGAACTCACCCGGGCCCACGTGCTGGTCCGGGAGCAGTTCGGCAAGCCGCTGGCCGAGTTCCAGTCGGTGCAGTTCCAGTTGACCGACGCCGAGGTGGAACGGCGCGGCGTGGACATGCTCGCCCGCCACGCGTTGTGGAGCATTCAAGCCGAGCGCGGCGATGCGCTGATCGACGCGTTGGCTCTGCGTTCCGCGACACTCGAGGCGGCCGAGGCCGTGTTCCGCGTCGCCCACCAATTGCACGGCGCCCTCGGCTTCTGCGACGAGTCGCCGCTGTCCTGGCTGTCGCGTTACAGCCTGCCGTTGCGCCGACTTCCGCTCGGCTCGGTCGCCACCGAGGATCTGCTGGCCCGGCTGGCGGGCCGCCGCGGCCTGACCGGATTGTTCTCCGATCCGGGGGAAGGGTGACGCCATGCGCTACGACCTGCCCGATGTGCTGACCGTGGCCTGCGAAGGGCCCGTCCGTATCGTCGTCATCGACCGCCCCGACGAGCTCAACGCGGTGAACGCCGAGTTGCACCGAGCGCTGGCCGGGGTGTGGCGGCAGCTGGCCGCGGACCAGGAGGCCGCAGTCGTGATCCTCACCGGTTCCGGCCGGGCCTTCAGCGCGGGTGGCGACCTGGAGTGGATCAGCTCCTTCGCGGACGACCCGGTCGCGCGGGACGAGAGCATTCGCGAAGGTGCCCAGATCATCGAGGAGATGCTGCGCTTCCCGCTGCCGGTGATCGCCGCGGTGAACGGCGCGGCGATGGGGCTCGGCGCCAGCCTGGCGGTGCTGTGCGACGTCGTGCTGATGTCGGATCGCGCCTACCTGGCCGACCCGCACGTGGCGGTCGGGCTGGTCGCAGGGGACGGCGGCGCCGCGTTCTGGCCGCTGCTCACCCCGATCCTTCGGACGCGGGAATTCCTGTACACCGGCGACCGGATCGATGCCGCCACCGCCGTCGAGGTCGGATTGGCGTCGCGGGTCGTCGCCGCGGACGAATTGCTCCGCGAGGCCAGGAAACTGGCCGTCCGGTTGGCCGCCCTGCCGCCGGAGGCGCTGCGCAGCACGAAACGGGTGGTGAACATGTACCTGTCCCAGGCGCTCGGTGGTCCGATGCAAGCCGGTTTCGCCGCCGAGGTGGTCACCATGCGGTCACCGGAACACCGGGACCGGCTGCTGGCGTTGCGACAGCGGGCGCGGGCACGGTGACCGGGCACGACCTCGACGGGTTCCGCGGCGAGGTCCGGGACTGGTGCCGCGCGCACGTGCCCGCCGATTGGCGGCGGTCGCAGACCGGCCCCACGGACGCGGAATTCGTCCGTTTCCAGCACGAGTGGTTCCAGCAGCTCCGCCATGCGGGATACGCGGTGCCGCATTGGCCGCGTGAATACGGCGGCGGCATGTCCATCCCGGAACAGATCGTGCTGTATCAGGAACTCGCCGCCCATGACGCGCCGCGACTGGTGCTGGCCTTCGTGGCCGTTCACCACGCGGCCGCGACGTTGCTGGCGGCGGGGACCGACGAGCAGCGGCGGCGGCATCTCCCCGCGATCCTGGACGGCGAGATCTGGGTACAAGGCTTCTCCGAACCCGGCGCCGGATCCGATCTGGCGGCATTGCGGACCAGCGCCCGCCGAGACGGTGACGGCTATGTCGTGACGGGGCAGAAAGTGTGGGCCAGCGGTGCGCAATACGCGGACTGGTGCCTGCTGCTGGCCCGCACCGACCCGGGCGCCCCGAAGCGGCGCGGCATCTCCTACTTCCTGCTGGACATGCGCAGCCCCGGCATCCAAGTGCGCCCGATCCGGCAGGCCACCGGGGAATCGCACTTCTGCGAGATCTTCCTGGACGAGGTGCGGATCCCGGCGGACGGGCTGGTCGGCGCGGAACACGCGGGTTGGCAGGTGGCGCAGCGGACGCTCGGCGCCGAGCGGGGCCTGACCATGCTGGAGCTGGCCGAACGGCTCGGCAACGCCGGATTCCGATGGCTCCTCGAAGCGTGCGAGCGAGCCGATCCCGGTGGGCGGCGAGCGGTCGACGACGCGGTGGTGGCCGATCGGCTGGCCGCGCTGGAGATCGAGATCTTCGGATTGCGCGCATTGTGCCGCGACTTGGTGGAGCGGCACGAGGCGGGCGTCGCGGGCCCGGCCGACGCTTCGGTGGTGAAGCTGTACTACAGCGAATTGTTGCAGCGGATGACGGATTTCGGCACGGAGGTCGGGGGACTGGCCGCGCACACTGTGCTGCGCAAACCGATGTCCAGCGGCTGGGAGTCGGGCGCCTGGGTGCTCGACTTCGTCGGCTCCTGGGAATGGACTATTCCGGGTGGGACCAGCGAGATCCAGCGCACCATCATCGCGGAGCGCGGGCTCGGCCTGCCCCGGGAACCGACGGGAACATGATGAGCGACGAATTCGCCGCCAGCCACGACGATTTGCGCGCGGTGGCGCGCGACCTGCTCGGCGAAGCCGATTCCGAGTCGGCGGTCGACTGGTCGCCGATCGCTCGATCGGGGTGGCTCGGTCTGGAGGCGCCCGCCGAATTCGACGGTGCCGGAGCGACTTTCGCCGAAGTCGCCGTGGTGCTCCGTGAAGTGGGCCGAGCGGTCGCCCGTGGCGCCTACCCGTCGGTGGCGGTGCTCGCCGTCGGCGCGCTCGCCTTGCTGGAGCCGAATCCGCAACGGGACGAGTTGTTTCGCGGCACCGTCGCCGGTGCGGTGGTTCCGGTTGTCGCGCTTGCGGGGGAGCGGCGGGCCGGCGCCGAGTCGTCAGGTGCGGTCTCCGCGCACGCCGATCGCACGCCGGTCGAATCGCCGTTCCGGCTGGTGACCGGTACCGGCGGCCTGCGCCTGCACGGTTGCGCCGACTTCGTGCTCGACGCGCCGGGCGCGGACCGGCTGCTCGTTCCTGCCCGCGATCCCGGCGGCGAGATCGTGCTCGCGGCAGTGGAATCCGGTGCGACCGGGTCGGTGGTCACCGCGCGACCGGTGGTCGACGCGACCCGCAGCCTCGGGCGCGTAACCGCCGACGACGTCGCGGTGGCGCCGGCGGCGGTGTGGCGATTCCGTGGCGACGGGGAGCGCGCCGTGCGGCGGTTGTACGACCGGGCGGCGGTCGCGATGGCCTGCGACAGCCTCGGACTGAGCGAGGCCATGCTCGAGGCCACCGTCGGCTACGCCGCGGTGCGCGAGCAGTTCGGCCGTCCGATCGGTTCCTTCCAGGCCGTCAAACACGCCTGCGCGGACATGCTGGTGCAGGTCACGGTGGCCCGGCAGGTGGTAGCGGCCGCCGTCCGGGCCGAGGCGACGTCGGCGCCGGACGCGGGCGACGTGGCGTCGATGGCCAAGGCGTTGAGCACCGAGACGGCGGTGCGGGTGGCGGGGAAGGCCATGCAACTGCACGGCGGCATGGGCTACACCTGGGAAAGCGGGATCCACGCGTACCTGAAGCGGGCAACGCTCGATCGTTCCCTCTTCGGTACGCCCGCCGAGCATCGGAAACGACTGGCCCGGCGATACGACTCGGCGTAGCGCCGGACAGCCGTTCGCAGGCGCCCCGGATACCGGGTCAGTCCTCCGGGGTCTCGGTGAAGCGCTGGAGGTACAGCGGCTCGCCCAGCTTCTCCACCAGGTCGAGTTCGGTCTCCAGGTAGTCGACGTGCTGCTCCTCGTCTTCGAGGATGTGCTCGAAGATGCGAGCCGAGGTCACGTCGCCGCGCGACCGCATCAACTCGATGCCCCGGCGAAGCCGTTCGACCGCTTCCAGCTCGATCTGCAGGTCGGCCCGCAATTGCTCCGGCACGCTCTGCCCGATGCGCAACGGATTGAGCTTCTGGTAGTTCGGCAGGCCGTCCAGGAAGAGAATCCGGTCGGTGAGGAGTTCGGCATGCTTCATCTCATCGATGGACTCGTGCCGAGTGTGCCGCGCCAGCTTGGTAAAGCCCCAGTTCTCCTGCATCTTGGCGTGCAGGAAGTACTGGTTGATCGCCGTGAGTTCGGCCGTCAGCTGCTCGTTGAGCAACGCCACGATGTCCTTGTCGCCGTCCATAGCTGCGATCGTGGCACAGATTGTGCGCAGCGGCAGGCAGACCGCCTGGTGTGTCGGATCAGGCGGCCGAGGGTTGCGCCTCGGTCGTCGCGCGGGCGCGGCCGATGACCTCGGCCAATCGCGCCGTGCAACTGCCGCAGCCGGGCTTCCAGCCGCAGGCGTTCTTCACTTGGCGGACACTGTCGGCCCCGGCCGCGACGCAGGTGTGCACGTCACCTTCGGACAGCGCGTTACAGATGCACACGTACATGAAGCCTCACAGCCAGGTCACCGTTTCAATGAGGTTAGCCTCGACTAACGAGGTAAGCCTCCCCTAATATATAGCATCCGGGATCGGCTGTGTGAAGCCCGGTGGGTGCGGTGTCGCCGTGTCTGGTGTCGCCGGGCGGAGCGACCTCGGGACCGTCGGCGCGGCACTGGACGCGCTGGACGGGAGAAGCCTCGGCAGGGCCCGTGGCGCTAGCTGTCGGCCAGCCGCTTCACCGCCAGCTGCCGCAGGTCACTGGACTTGATCTTCGCACTTCCGGTGAGCGCGATGTCCTCCTCGGCGAACAGCAGCACCTGTCGCGGCACCTTGTAGCTGGCCAGCCGCTCGCGCAGGAACGCGCGGACCGCGGCGGCGTCCACGGTCGCGTCCGCGTGCGGCACCACACACGCCACCACGACCTCGCCGAGCGTCTCGTGCGGTACGCCGACGGTGCGCGCGACCTTGACACCCGGGAAGCCGGCCAACGCCTCGTCGACCTCCAGCGGGGAGACATTCGCCCCGCCGGTCTTGATGATGTCGGTCAACCGCCCCTCCCAGTACAGCCGGTCCGCGTCATCGAGGTAGCCGCCGTCGCCGGTGTGGAAGTAGCCGTCGACGTCGAGCGTCTCGTCCAATGCGGTGCCGAGATAGCCGAGCATGAGTGTCGGCCCTTTGACGCAGATCTCGCCGCGCTCGCCGCGCGCCGCGACCGCGCCGGTGAGCGGGTCGACGATCTTGACGGTGTTGCCGGGCAACGGCTTGCCACTGCTGCCCGCGATCTCGTCCTCGGGTGTATCGGCCGGAAAACAGGTGGTGATGGTGAAGGTTTCGGTGTTGCCGTAGGCGTGCCCGGGCTCGGTCCAGGTGGTCGACACGCGAGGGTGCCGCGCCGCGGGCGTCCTCACGTCCACGAATCGCAGGCTGCTCAGGTCGGTCGTCGACCAGTTGGGCGCGCCTTCCAGTTGCGCCCACTGGTGCGGCCACGCGACCGGGAAGTTCACTCGCTCGGCCCGCATCAACTCCAGCGCCTCGGCGGCGTCGAAGGTTGATTGCAGCACCAGGGTGCCGCCCGCGGCCAGGGTGGCGCCGAGCGCTTGACCGAAGTTGCCGGACCAGAAGAAACCGTTGGCGGTCCAGCAGCGCACGTGGTCGTCCGGGCCGAACCCGAACATGCGCCGGAACCGCCACATCTGGATGGCGACGCCGCGGTGCGCGCTGCGGATGCCTTTCGGCTTGCTGGTGGTTCCCGAGGAGAAGAACAGCACAGCGGTATCCGCGGGTCGCACCGTGGCGGCCGTCGCCTCGATCAGTTCCTGTGCTTCGGAGTGCCCGCGAGCCAGGAACGTGTGCCAGGAGTCGATCGCCGCATCGGGCACCGGTTCGCCGACCATCGCGAGATGACGTAGGAACGGGTAGGCCGTCGAGCGCAGAGCGCCCGGCGCGGCGGTGCCGACGGCGGGTTCCAGTCCGGTCAGCACGTCGGCGAAATCTCTGTTCGCCACCGACCTTTCGAACAGCAGCATCGACACACCGGACAGCCGTAGCAGATGGTCGAGTTCCGCGGGGCTGGAAAAGGTGCTGAGGGCGACGGCCACCCCGCCGGCCAGCGACACGCCGAAGACGGCCGAGAGCCACTCCGGCCGGTTCGTCATCAGCACGCCGACCCGGCTGTCCTTGCCGATCCCGCAGGCGCGCAGAGCGCGGGCCACTTCGGTGGCGCGCTCCCACAACTCGGCATAGCTCCAGCGGACGACGCCGGTGCCGGTGTGCGCGACGAGCGCCTCGCGGTCGCCGTACCCGCGGGTGACTTCGCGCAGGAAGCCGGGCAGGGTGAGCGGTCCCAGACCCGGCTCTTCGGACAGCGGCGGCCCGGAGGCGATCGCCACGGCAGGCGCGAGGACGTCGTTGGTGTCGGTGGGCATCGCCTCTCCCGTTTCTTTCCGGTGACTGTCAGTACGGAAGCTCGACCTCGGCCGTGCAGTCCACCAATACGCCGAAGTCCTGATTGGTCAACCGCAGTTTCACCTGCACCAGCGGTACTCCCCAGACCGAATCCGCTTCCTTGCCGATGATCTCGGCGTCGAAGTAGGTCGCGTCGCCTTCGAAAGCGGGCAGGCGGAAGTCCGCCTTGCTGTGGCGGAGGATGCCGTCGTGCCCGGCCCAGTAGGAGAGGTAGTCGGTGCACCAGGCGCCCATGGTGGCGCCGTAGCCGTAGGCCCGCGCCATCCCGACCTCGCCCGCCTTGTCGGCGTCGATGTGCCCGCGGGAGGGACCGACGTACAGGCCGTCGCGCTTGCGCGGGTCGATGCGCGCGCCCTCTTCGTCGAAGGCGAACCCCTCGGTCCAGCCCGGATCCTGGTAAACCCAGGGATCATCGATGCCCGCCGGCGCGGTCCAGTGAAATGTGCCCCAGATGTTGAACAAGAAGGCGCGGTACTCGGTGGTGAAGCCGGCGATGGTGTGCGGGCCGATCACCCGGCGCGGCAGCCGATCCCCGACCTTCACTTCGTCGAAGTGCGGCGAGACCCCGGCGCGGTTGGTCAGGATCCACTCGTGCCGCAGCGACTCGATCTCGGCCAGTTCGGCGGCGGTCCAGGTCCGCACCGCGCCGAGCCGGCTGTCGTACATGCCCCGCTTGATGGCCTCCGACGCCAGATAGCGGATGGCGGTGGACCTTTCGCGGGCGACCAGCGCGCCGTGCTGATTGCGGTGGACGGTGTCGCCGCGGGAGAACATCGTCGGCCCGGCGAACTTCGTCTCCACCACCTTGTAGTCGTGGAATCGCCGGTCCTGGAACAAGGTGTCGCCGGGGCGCACCGGGCAGCCGTAGAACCACCATTCCTCGCCGCCGAAGATCAGGTGGCTGCCGGGGATGTGGCCGACGCAGGCCGGCTGTGCGCCGTGCCCGTAATCCAAAGCGACCGCGATGGATTGGGGTGCCACGATTCCGCCGTATCGCGATTCGCGAGCGAATTCCTGATCCCAATGCAGCGGATTCGGATAATCCATCGCCATCACCCAGCGGCGGATGTCGGAGGAACTGCACGGGTCCCACAGTTGGCCGCCGCCCACCGGCTTGCCGACCCGGTGGTCGACGTCGGACAGATCGAGTTCCACAGTCGATTTCATCGATTTCCTGGTCACGGGATGCTCCTGATCAACGATTCACGTCGACGACGATCCGGCCGCACACGGCGCCGTCGACGAGCCGGCCGGCCGCGGCAGCGGCCTCGCCGAGGGGGATCTCCTGGGCGATGCCGTCCAGGACGGCCGGGTCCAGGTCACGGGCGAGCCGCGCCCAGGCGTCGAGGCGCCGCTGCTTGGGCGCCATCACGCTGTCGATGCCGAACAACGTGACCCCGCGCAGGATGAACGGGGCGACCGTGGCGGGGAAGTCCATCCCCTGAGCCAGGCCGCAGGCGGCCACCGCGCCGCCGTACCGGGTCTGGGCGCACACATTGGCCAGCGTGTGACTGCCGACGGTGTCGACCACACCTGCCCAGCGCTCCTTCTGTAGCGGCTTGCCGCGCTCGGCCAGTTCGGCGCGATCCACCACGGTGCCCGCGCCCAGTTGCTGGAGGTAGGCGGTCTCGGCGGTCTTGCCGGTGGCGGCCGCGACGGCGAACCCGGCTCTGCTCAGCAGCGCGATCGCGATGCTGCCCACGCCGCCGGTCGCGCCGGTCACCAGGATCTCGCCTCCGTCGGGCCGAACGCCGTGGCGCAGCAGCGCTTCGACGCACAGGCTCGCGGTGTATCCGGCGGTGCCGATCGTCATCGCTTGTCGCGCGGTGAACTCGGCGGGCCGGGGCACCAGCCAGTCGCCGTTCACGCGGGCCCGCTGAGCGAGGCCGCCCCAGTGCGATTCTCCGACGCCCCAGCCGTTGAGGATCACGTCGTCACCCACCGACCAATCCGCGTGGCTGCTCTCGGTGACGACACCGGCGAAGTCGATGCCGGGCACCATCGGGAACGCGCGCACGACGGGAGACTTTCCGGTGATCGCCAGGGCGTCTTTGTAATTGAGGGTGGAGTAGGCGACCTCGACGGTGACGTCCCCCTCTGGCAGCGACGCTTCGTCCGCGTTCGTCAGCGTGACCTTCGGTCCCGCCTCGCCCTTCTCGATCAGAACTGCGGCAAACATGCGGAAGAATTCCCTTCCTAGAACGAGTGGGTCATTTGAGTGTATGTACAGTTTCCAATTTGGAGAATGACATTCTCTTAAGATGTTGTCATGCTTTCACCGTGGGATTCGGGTGTCAACGTGGAATCGCCGTTCGCTCATCGAGCGGTCCAGCCGCCGTCGACGACGACGGTCTGGCCGGTGACGTACCGCGCGGCGTCACCGGCCAGCCAGACGACGGCTCCGACGATGTCCTCGGCCTCCGCCTCGGTCGGCAGGGGGGTGTTGCGGCGCAGGTAAGCGGCGCCGCGCTCGTCGTCATAGAGGGTGTCGGTGATCTCGCTGCGGAAGAAGCCGGGCGCGACGGTGTTCACCCGGATCGAATACCGCGCCCATTGCACGGCGAGTTCGGCGGTGAGCCCGGACAGCCCCGCCTTGCTCGCGGCGTAGGACGCCTGCGGGATGCCGGGAACGCCGACCCGGCCGCTGATGGAGGATACGTTGACGATCGAGCCGCGACCCACCGCGCGCATGTGCGGGAACACCGCTTGGGCGAGCAGGAACGGCGCCACCAGGTTGAGTTCCAGGGTCCGGTGCACGGCGTCGAGCGGCTCGGATTCGGCCCGCTCGGTGGTGAATCGGTTCCCCGCCGCGTTGACCAGGATCTCCGGCGGCCCCAGGCCGGCGGCCACCGCGGTGACCACGGCGCCGATGCCCTGCGGCTGGGTCAGATCGCACACCACGGGGAGCCCGTCGATGCGCCCGGCGAGCTCGGTCAGCCGGTCGGCGCGGCGGGCCGCGACCGCGACGCGGGCCCCGAGCGAGGCCAGCGTTTCCGCGACCGCGGCGCCGAGCCCGGAGGATGCTCCGGTCACGATCGCCACCCTGCCGTCGAGGTCGAACAGGCGCGGGGCGCGCGCGGGCCGCGCGGTCACGGCCGCTCCCGCGTCGTGTGCCGCGCGGCGGTCGCCAGTTCGGTGAGCCGCGTTCGCTCGATCTTGCCCATGGCGTTCACCGGCAGTGCATCCACCAGGGTCCAGAACTCCGGCACTTTGTATCCGGCCAGCTCCCGTCGGCACAATCGCGCCAGGGCGTCGAGATCCACCGCGGGATCGGCGCTTTCGATCACCGCCGCGACCCTCTGGCCGAGCCGCTCGTCCGGCACCGGGCACACCGCGACCTTGGCCACGCCGGGGTGCGTCGCGATGACCCGCTCCACCTCCTGCGGGTAGACGTTCGCCCCGCCCCGGATGATGACCATCTTCTTGCGGTCCAGGACCGACAGCCTGCCTTCGGCGTCGACGGTGCCGACATCGCCGGTGGGGAGCGGGCCGGGTCGCGGCGGTCGCACTCCATCGCGCTCCCGGTAGCCCAGCATCGGCGTCCACCATCGGGCCCACGGGCCGGTGGCGGCCGCCTTCAGCCGCAGCTCGCCGAGCGAACCGGGCGGTAGCCTGCGGCCATCGTCGTCGTAGGCGGCGACGTCGTAGTGCGGCAGCACCCGGCCGCTGGCACCCGGGAACCATTCGTTGCCGGGTGGGTCGATCGAGACCACCGTCGGCGCCTCGGTCAGGCCGTAGGTGGCACGCGGCACCGGCCCGTGCGCGTCGGCGAAGGCCGCGCGAACCGAGTCGGGCGTATCGCTGCCGCCGCTCCAGACTTCGCGCAACGAGCCGAGATCGAGCCCCGGCCTGCGCGCGAGGTCGTAGAGCTGCGCGGGTGCGCCGTTCCAGACCGTGACGCGATGCTCGGCGATCCAGTCGGCCACCCCGTCGGCATCGCGGCGGTCCATGACGACCGAGCAGCCGCGGGCCTGCGCGGTGAGCAGGGTGGAAAGGACCATCAGATTGAGGATCGTCAGCGGGAAGCTGTCGCCCTTGCGCAGATCGGGCCCCCAGCCTCGCGTGGCCGTCAGCACGGCGCCGGGCAGCAGGAGGTTGCGCTGGCTGTGCACCACGGCCTTCGGCTGTCCGGAGGTGCCGCTGGTGAAGGCGATTCCGGCCGGGGCATCGATGTCGTGCTCCACCCGTGGCGCGGGTGCCGCGCGATCCAGCAGTGCCGCCCAATGATCGGGGTCGACCGTACCGGGCGGGTCCACCCGGCAGCGGGACCCGGCGAGTACGACTGCCGGTTCGCACAGGTCGTGCAGGTGCTGCTGTTCGGTCGCTGTCAGCGCCTCGCCGATGCCCGCCCACACCGCACCGATGCGTTGCGCGCCGTGGAAGGCGGCGACGATGTCCAGATCGTTGGGGAGGCAGGCCGCGACGCGATCGCCGGGGCGCACGCCGAGCGCCCAGAGCGCGCCGGCCGCGCGGTGGGCGCGATCGTCGAGTTCGACGTAGGTCCACGCACCGGAAGCGGCCTCCACCGCGGTGGCGTCGGGGTGGGAGCCGAGCGCGACGTCCAGCACCTCGGCGATCGGGCGGAGGGCACGCCGAGGGGGTGGGGCGTCAGCGTTGAAATCGTCCACAGCATCCTTGATATCACTATCCTTGCAAAGATTCATCAGATAGGCTCACGGCCGTCGCTCGGATGGCGATCCGGCGGCGGTGGAGGGTGGTGAAAGAGGCGTGGCGATGGAACATCGTGGTCCGCTGGTGGGGGTCCGGGTCGTCGATCTGACGGCGATGGTCATGGGCCCGTACTGCACGCAGATCATGGCCGACATGGGCGCGGACGTGATCAAGATAGAGCCGCCGGACGGGGACAACACCCGCTACATCTCGGTGGGCCCGGAGCGGGGGATGGGCGGCGTTTTCGTCAACGTCAACCGCGGCAAGCGCAGCGTGGTGCTGGACCTGCGATCCGAGGACGGCAAGCGATCGTTGCGCGAACTCGTCGCACAGGCCGATGTGTTCATCCACTCGATGCGCGCCTCCGCGATCGCCCGGCTGGGCTTCGCTTACGACGAGGTGGCCGCGCTCAATCCTTCGATCGTCTACACCAATTGCTACGGTTACGGCCGCCGTGGCCGGGACGCGGGCCGTACCGCTTACGACGACACCATTCAAGCCGAGTGCGGACTGCCCTTCGTGCAGGAGCGGCTCACCGGCGCCGCCGGGTACGTCGGCACCATCATGGCCGACAAGATCGCCGGGATGACCGCGCTGTACGCGACCACGATGGCGCTGTTCCACCGGGAACGCACCGGGGAGGGGCAAGAAGTCGAGGTCGCGATGTTCGAGACGATGGCCGCGTTCATGCTGGTGGAGCACGCCAACGGGGCCATGTTCGATCCCCCGCTGGGGCCCGCGGCCTACCCGCGCGCGGTGACGCCGAACCGCAAGCCCTATCGCACCGCGGACGGCTACCTGTCCGCGCTGGTCTACAACGACAAGCAGTGGACGGCATTCGTCGAGGCGGTGCGCCCGCCGTGGGCCGGGCCGGAGTTCGCCACGCTGGAGCAGCGCGCGGCCAGGATCGACATCGTCTATGCCCGTCTCGCCGAAACGTTCCGTGAGCGAACCACGGTCGAATGGCTGGAACTGCTGCGCTCGCTGGACATTCCGGCCGCACCGGTGCGGTCGCTGGACGAACTCTTCGACAATCCGCATCTCGCCGACACGGACTTCTTCGAAACCGTGGATTCACCATATGGATCGGTCCGTTTCCCCGGTCCGCCAACATGGTTCTCCCGCACTCCTGGAAGCATCGCGGGACCAGCACCCAGGCTCGGCGCCGACACCGCCGAGGTGCTCGGCGGGTTGCGCCACGCCGCCGACGACCGCCCGAACGGCCGGGTCCAGCGGTGACCGCGCTGCTCGAGCCCGCCGACCTGGACCTCAGCACGATCCTGCGGGCCGGTGACCGCATCGTGGTCGGTCAGGCATGCGGCGAGCCCGCCACTTTGATCGAGGCGCTCATCGCACAGGGCGGTGCGATCGGCGCGGTGTCGGCGTTCATCGCGACGAGCTTCTCCGGTCTGTTCACCCCGGCGGCGACCGAATCCTTCACCTTGTCCAGCATGGGCGCCATCGGCGCGCTGCGGTCGCTGACCGAGGAGCATCGGCTCGGCATCGTCCCCTGCCACGTCAGCCGGGTGGGGCCGATGATCGAAGCCGGAATCCTCGGCTGCGATGTGGCTTTCGTGCAGGTGAGTCCAGCCGACGAACACGGCGACCACAGCTTCGGCCTGGTCAGCGACCATGTGCGCGCGGCGGTGGCGGCGGCGCGCGTCGTGGTCGCCGAGGTCAACGACCAAGTGCCCTTCACGCTGGGCGAACGGCTGCCCGGCGCTCGAATCGACTACGCGGTGCGCGTTTCCCGGCCGCCGGTTCAGGTGCCGCCCGCCCGGATCGGTCCGGTCGATGAAGCGATCGCCGCGCACGCGGCGGCCTATATCGAGGACGGCGCGGTGCTGCAGATCGGGGTCGGCGCCGTACCCGACGCCGTGCTGCGCCTGCTGCACGACCGCACCGATCTCGGCGTGCATTCGGGGATGATCGGTGACGGATTGGTCGATCTGGTCGAGTCGGGCGCGATCACCAACGGGCGCAAACCTATTGATCGCGGGGTATCGGTCACCGGCGCGCTCATCGGCACCGAGCGCCTGTACCGGTTCGCCGACCGCAATGCGGCGATCCGGATGTGCGCGACCGACTACACCCACGACGCGGGCGTGCTCGCGCGACTGGAACGGCTGGTCACCATCAACTCCGCCATGGAGGTCGACCTGACCGGGCAGGTGAACGCCGAACAGAGCGGTGCGTCCTATCTCGGCGGCACAGGGGGCCAAGTGGACTTCGTCCGGGCAGGCGCTCGTTCGCCGGGCGGGCACGCGATCATCGCGCTGCCCTCCACCGCCAAAGGCGGGACGGTCAGCCGGATCACCGCAGCACTGTCCGGGCCGGTCACCACGGCGCGCAGTGACGTGGACGTGATCGTCACCGAATTCGGGGCCGCCGAACTCGCCGGACGGACGCTGGCCGAGCGCACCCGCAGACTGATCGCCGTGGCGCATCCCGATTTTCGCGACGAACTGGAGCGGGCGGCGCGCGTCGTCCAGCGGAGAGGTTTCTGATGTCCGACGCCGTTGTCTTCGACGCCCGCTCCGACGGGATCGCGATCATCACGTTGAATCGGCCGGAACGGCGCAATTGCCTGGCGCGGGACGTGCGGGAGGGGCTGTTCGACGCCTGGGACCGATTCGAGCGCGATCCCGCGTTGCGCGTCGCGATCCTGACCGGCGCGGGGCCGAAAGCGTTTTGCGCGGGAGGGGATCTCGAGGAGATGGTGGCGACCGGTATGACGGTGCCGCCGCGCGAGATGTACCCGCTGCCGTACGACACCATCGAGCTGTCCAAGCCCACTATCGCGGCGGTCAACGGCGCGGCGTTCGCCGGGGGCTGGATGATCGCCCAGGCATGCGATCTGTGTGTCGCGAGCACTACGGCGACCTTCGCGGTCACCGAGGTCAAGGTGGGTCGCAGTTCGCCGTGGGCCGCGCCGCTGATCCACATGATCCCGCAGCGGATCATGATGGAGCTGCTGCTGACCGGAAAGCCGATCGACGCGCGGCGGGCCTACGAGATCGGACTGGTGAACCGGCTGGCCGAACCCGAGGTTCTATTGGACACGGCACTCGAGCTGGCCGCCGAGATCCTCGCGGGCGCTCCGCTGTCGGTGCGGGCCGCCAGGGAGACGGTCATGCTCGCGACCGAGATGGGCCGCTCGGCCGCGTTGCAAGCCGCTCGGCACGCGTCGGTGCGCTGCTACACGAGCGAGGACGCGCAAGAGGGTCCCCGCGCGTTCGCCGAGAAGCGCAGCCCGCGCTGGACGGGCCGCTGACCCGGTCCCCCTGCGCGGTCCTCCGCTTGACCCAGCCGGAAGAACCATGCTACGCATGTGCACAGCATGCTGAGCGAGTGCTCAATCTACGCCCCGGGCGGCGCCGGTCGGCGCGACATCGGCGTTGTGCGATCCCCATTGATCAGGAGTGTGCGTCATGGCCGTATCCCCACTGTCCGAGTCGCCGAAGACGGCCACCTGCGTGGCGACCGTCTTGTTGGACGGCGCGCAGTCCACCATCGACGTGCGCCCCGACGAGACGGTGCTGGAAGCCGCGAAGCGAGCCGGGCTCAACCCGCCGTTCGCCTGTGAGGAGGGCAATTGCGGCACCTGTATGGCGCGGCTCGTCGCGGGCCGCGTCGAGATGCGGGTGAACGACGCGTTGACCGACGAGGACGTGGCCGACGGTTACGTGCTCACCTGTCAGTCCGTTCCGCAGACCCCTTCGGTGACAGTCGATTACGCATGATCGGTGCTGCGGCGCGACTTCCCCTGCGGTGCAACGATTCCGCTGGTCCGCCGGATCCGGCGAATGTCCACCGGTTCGGCGTCGATCTCCTATGCGGTGTCGGGCCGGGCCGGGGTCGATCCGTCCCCAGTCGTCGTCGCACCAGCCCTCCCGGGCGGGGCCGCCGAAGCGGCGGTCCCGCCGTCCCGGGTCATCGGCCGTGCTCGACCTGGTTGAACGGGACGTCGCGATCGGCGGCGAACTCGCGGGGCATGCCGAGCACGCGCTCGCTGATGACGTTGCGCGCCATCTCGGTGCTGCCGCCCGCCAGGCTCCACGCCGAGCGGAACAGGTAGTCGAGGCCGACCTCGGTCGTGTCGGCCGCGTCCCCGGGGCTGTGGGTAGCCGCGGTGGGCCCGGCGATGCGTACCGCGAGATCCGTTTGCAGCCAGGCGTTCTCGGCGGTGAACAGCCGGGTGATGGCGCCGGCGGAGGGTGGCAGCTCGCCGCTGGCGATCGCCCGCGAGATGTGCGCGATGAGCTGGTCGCGTACCACGTTCATGGCCCGCGCCTCGCCGATGTCCTCCCTGGTGCGCGGGTCGTTCCACTGGCCGGTGGCGCGGGCGAGCTCGAGCAACCGGCCGGCCTCGCCGCCCAGATGCGGGCGTGCGCCGCTGGTGTACGGCGAGGTGCCGCCCAGTGCGGCCCGCTCGTGGTAGAGCAGCCGGGACGCGGCGTCCCAGCCACCGTCCACCTGGCCGAGCACCGCCTCCTCGGGCAGCGCGACGTCGTCGAAGAACTCCTGGCAGAACTCGGTCGAGCCGGTCACCTGTTTGATCCGCTGCACCGTCACGCCTTCGGCGCGCACCGGCACCAGGAACATGGTGAGCCCGCGGTGCTTGGTGACATCCCAGTTGGTTCGAGCCAGGCACAGGCCGTAGTCGGCGGCGTAGGCGCCGGAGCTCCAGATCTTGGATCCGTTGAGGATCCAGCGATCGCCGTCGCGCTCCGCGCGGGTGGTGAGCCCGGCCAGATCCGACCCGCCGCGCGGCTCGGACAGGAACTGCGCCAGGATCTCCTCGCCGCGCAGCACGGCGGGCAGGTGCGCGCGCTTCTGCTCCTCGGTGCCGAGATCGAGCAGGCTCGCCGCGCAGATGGCCAGCGTCGGCACGTTGAGCAGCAGCGGCATCTCGTAGGGAAGCGATTCCTCGGTGAACGCCCGCTGGTGGGCGGCGGTGAGGCCGAGTCCGCCGTACTCCGCGGGGAAGCAGATCCCGGCGAAGCCGCCGTCGTGGAGAATCCGTTGCAGTTGCCGGGCGCGGTCCCACGCCTCCTCGGTGTCGGACTTGTATTCCGCGGCGGAGGCCGGGGGCAGGTTGTCGCGCAACCAGGTCCGCGCACGTGCGCGGAAGTCTTCGACGGGCTCCAGATCCGTGGTCATAGCGTCGGTGCCTTCCAAGCGAGTTCGATTCGGTTCACGCGGCTGCGGTGTCGAGCAGATCGGTGATGTGGCGCCGGTGCTCTTCGGGAGTGCCGTAGAGAGCGCGGCCCAGGGTGATGCGGCGCAGATACAGGTGCAGGTCGTGTTCCCAGGTGACGCCGATGCCGCCGTGCAGCTGCACACAGTCCTGGGCGATCACGGGGGCCTTCGCTCCCACATACGACTTCGCGATGCTGATCGCCTCCTCCGCGCTCGCCGGGTCGTCGTCCCAGGCCGCCGCGGCGGCGGTCGCGGTGGCTCGGCACGCTTCCAGCCACGTCTTGTTGTCGGCCATCCGGTGCTTGAGCGCCTGGTAGGAGGCCAGTTGCCTGCCGAAGGTGTAGCGGTCGAACAACCAGGTCGACGTCGCGGCCAGCGCGGTGTCGGTGGCGCCGACCATCTCGGCGGCGGTGAGCGCGGCCGCCGTGCGCGCCTGCGCTCGGATCGCGTCGGCGGCGCCCGCGCCCACCTGCACGGCGTGGGCGGGCACCGCGACGTCCTCGAACATCACACGCGCGGTGCGGCGGACGAGATCCAGGGTCCACGCCGGTGTGACGCTCACGCCCGGGGTGTCTGCGGGCACCAGCAGCTGGACCGGGCCGTCGGCGCTCTCGGCGGTTACCAGGAACAGGTCTGCCTGGTCGGCCGACTCCACGCGGTCTTTCACACCGTTGAGCCGGTAACCGCGGCCGTCGGGTTCGGCCCTGGTGCGCGCGGCCCGGCCGGAGCCGGGGGAGAGAGCGTCGAAGCCTCGGCCCGGTTCGTAGACCGCCCACGTGGCGATCGTCTCGCCTGCGGCGATGGCGGTGAGGGCTTCGGCGAAACGACTCGCCTCCGAGGTGAGCCCGGCCAGGACCGCGTTGGTCGTGACGAACGGCCCTGGCGCGCAGGCGCGACCCAGTTCTGCGGCCACCAAGGCGAGCTCGGTCATCGGCCGCCCGGAAACCGTTCCGCCACCGAATTCTTCGGGCACCAGCATGGCCGTCCATCCCAGTTCCGCGCCGCGCTGCCACCAGGTCCGGTCGAATCCCGTTCCGGACGCGCCGAGCGCTCGCACGGTACCCACCGGGACGGTGCGCGCGAGGAAATCACGGGTGGTCGACTGGAAAAACCGCTGATCGGCGGCAGGATCGAGGCTCATGGTTCCGGTCCTTCGGTTGACTCGCAGCGCTGGATATGGAAATCTCATACTCACAGATGAGAGGCATATTCTCAATCACGGAAGTCGACCGGCAAATCACGCTGTTGGCGATGCCGGCCGGGCGTCGAAGGGATCGTCGAGTGGTGAAAAACTTCCAGGATCTGGACTTCTTCCTCGGGCAGGAACTGGTCGCCGATCCGTATCCGTACTTCGACGCGCTGCGCGAGCAGTGCCCGGTGACGCGCGAGAAGCACCACGACGTGATGATGGTGACCGGCTACGAGGAGGCG
Organism: Nocardia sp. NPDC005745; assembly: GCF_040630775.1. Taxonomy (NCBI): domain Bacteria; kingdom Bacillati; phylum Actinomycetota; class Actinomycetes; order Mycobacteriales; family Nocardiaceae; genus Nocardia; species Nocardia sp. NPDC005745. Next base: position 54,218 of record NZ_JBEXYF010000033.1, on the reverse strand, counting down.
CTCGAGGTCTACAACGACGTCGAACGGTTCTCCTCCTGCATCTCGGTCACCGGTCCGTTCCCCGGATTCCCGGTACCGCTGGAGGGGGCGACCGACGTCGACGCCCTCATCGCCGAGCATCGGGACACGCTGCCGATGAGCGACCAGCTGCCGACCCTCGACCCGCCGGTGCACACCGATCACCGCGCCTTACTGATGCGGTTGATCACCCCGAAACGCCTGAAGGAGAACGAGCAGGCGATGTGGGCGATCGCCGACCGGATGCTCGATCAGTACCTGGCCGAGGGCAAGGGGGACTGCATGCGCGAATTCGCGGGCCCCTTCACGCTCTACGTGATCGCCGACCTGCTGGGTGTGCCCGAGGACGATCAGGAGGCGTTCCTGCAGGCGCTGCAACGCGATCCGCACCGCGAGGGCTCCAGCGTCGGCAGCACCGCGGGGGAGAACATGTCGCACAACCCCATCGAATTCCTCTACGCCAAGTTCTCCGAGTACGTCGCGGATCGCAGGACCAACCCGCGGGACGACGTGCTGACCAGCATGGCCACCGCGACGTTCCCGGACGGGCGCGAGCCCGAGGTGCTCGATGTGGTCCGGGTGGCGGCGAACCTCTTCTCGGCGGGTCAGGAGACCACCGTCCGGCTGCTCAGTTCGGCGCTGAAGATACTGGCCGAGCGCCCCGACATCCAGCAGTACCTGCGCGAGGACCGTAGCCGCATCCAGAACTTCATCGAGGAGTGCCTCCGGATGGAGAGCCCGGTCAAGGGCGATTTCCGGCTGGCCAAGGTGTCCACGACGGTCGGCGGGACCGAGGTGCCCGCGGGCACGGTGCTGATGGTGGTCAACGGCGCCGCGAACCGGGACCCGCGCCGATTCGACGACCCCACCACCTTCGCGGCGGAACGCTCCAATGCTCGCTCGCACTTGGCTTTCGGGCGCGGAGTGCACACCTGCCCCGGTGCGCCGCTGGCGCGGGCCGAAGCGCGGGTCGCCATCGAACGGCTGCTCGAGCGCACCACCGGCTTCCGGATCGACGAGAGCGTGCACGGCCCCGAGGGCGCGCGCGACTACCGCTATCTGCCGACGTTCATCCTGCGCGGGCTCACCTCGCTGCATCTGGAGTTCGACGTCGCGGAGGGCGTGGGCCGATGAAGGTCACCGTCGACGAGGATCGTTGCCGGGGGCACGGCGTGTGTCTCGGTCTGTGCCCGGAGGTGTTCTCCTTGACCGACGACGGCTACGCCGAAGCCACCGTCGCCGACGTACCCGCGCACCTCGAGGCGCAGGTGCACGAAGCGGTGCAGTCCTGTCCCGAACAGGCCATCGTCGTCGAGTGAGCGTTGGCGCGCGCGGATCCCGCCCCTGAGATATCGGCGGTGCGCAGCGGCTGAGACGAGTTGTCCGGCCCAAGAGGCTTGTTCGGCACGTGAGAGATAGGCAGGCGTTGCGGGATGGGGTCCGCGGCCTGCGATCACACCGCGGAATCCAGCATACGGGCCGACGCGAGTGCAGCGCGCAGTGGTGGTGCCACCGCCGCGGCGATGTGACCCTGGCATCGACGTCTTCGGCCGCACCGCCTTCTCGGCACCAGACGGCGGTGTCGGCTCGCTGATCAGTTGCGGTCGGTCGCGGGTATGCCCGCGTCGATGGCGGCGTCCAATATCCCCATTGCACTACCCAATTCGGCGACGAGCGCGCGAGTCACTGCCACATCCTTGCGGAGGAACTCTCCCACCGAGGCGCGGAATACCTCGACCCCGCCCTTCCCCGCGACGCTGCTGACGGCGCGGCCACCGCTGCTGCCGTGCGGTAGGGCGGCGAGCAGGGTGGCCTCGTCCACACCGAGTTGGCCGCCGAGCCGGACCGCATCGGCGACCAGCCCGATCTGCGCCGCGAACAGCGCGTTGTTCACCAGCTTCACCCGCTGCCCCGCGCCGAGTGGGCCGAGGTGCAGGACCGGGTCGGCGTAAGCCGCCACCACGGGCCGCGCACGGCGCACCGCCTCGTCGGTACCGCCGAGAAAGACGGTGAGCTCACCCGTGGCGATGTTGTGCGGTCCGCCGCTCACCGGCGCGTCCACCACCTCGACCGTCGGGGCGGCCGCCGCGATTTCGGCCACCGTCGCGGGACTGCCGGTCGTGTGCACGATCAGCACGGCCGCGCGCGGCAGCTCACGCAGCAGGGCGCCGCCGAGGCATACCTCGTGGACCTGATCGTCGGTGAAAACGCACACCACCACGGCCTCCGCGGCGTCGGCGGCCTCGGCGACGGTCGCGACCGGCTCGGCCCCGATCTCGGCGAGGGCCGCGCGCGATTCGGCGGAGCGCCCGACCGCCCGGACGGCGTGCCCGGCCGACACCGGTCGCCCGATCATCGGGCGGCCCATCCGCCCGGCTCCCACGAAACCGATGCGCACGTCAGCGTTGCCGGTCCATCAGCGCGAGCGTCGCGTCGGCAGCGCCGAGCACGATCCCCGGGGCCACTCCCGCCGCGGCGGCCAGCTCGGCGACCAGGCCGACGTCCTTGCGCAGCAGATCGCCGGCATGCGCGGCCAACTGATCCACAGTGCCGCCCGCGGCGACGATCCGTTCCAGCGCGAAACTGTTCGCGGTGCCGTGCGTGATGACTTCGCCGAGTTGTTCGGGCGTGATGCCGAGCCCTCGGCCGAGCGCGAGCGTGGCGGCGGCGGTGGCGAGATTCGCGGTGAACAACAGGTTGTTCAGCAGTTTGGTGGCTTGACCGGAGCCCAGCTCGCCCAGGTGGACGATCGGGTTCGCGTAGGTCTCGAACACCGGTCGGCTGCGCTCGACGGCCTCGGTGGCACCGCCTGCCATGACCAGCAGCCTGCCCTCCGCCGCGGCGGGCCCACCGCCGCTGACCGGCGCGTCGATCACCGTGACCCGGTGCGGCGCAGCGAGATCGGCCAGCTCCCGGCAGGTGCCCGGGTGCACGGTGGAGTGCACGGCGATGATCGACCCCGGCGTAAGGCCTGCCAGGACGCCGTCGGGTCCGGTGACCACCTCGCGCACGTCGGCATCGCCGACCACGCACAGACAGACCAGATCGCTGCGTGCGGCCAGGGCAGCGGGGGATTCGGCCGTCACGGCCGCCGTGCCCGCGAACGGCTCCAGCGAGGCGGGGCGGCGCGCCCACAAGGTGGTCGGGTAGCCGCCTTCGATGATGCGGCGCGCCATCGGCGCGCCCTGACTGCCCAGCCCGATGAACCCCACACGCATCAGCGCACCTCCTCGGTGACGATCTCCGGCGCGGGAGCGGGCCGGTAGAAGGCGGTCAGCAGTCCCACCGTCGCCAGCACCGCCATACCGAGTGCGATGCCGCCACCGGCCCAACCGGTGATCTCGACGCCCGCCGCGTGGTCGAGCGACAGCCATCCGGGCCCGAGCAGGCCCAGCGCCAGCGCGACCACGGCCAGCACGAGGACGTACTCGTAGCCTTCCTTGAAGACGAAGAATCCGTTGGCGCGGTGCGCGAGCAGTCCGGCGACGAGCATGACCGAGATGATCGCCGCGGCGGCGAACGGCGTGAGCAGCCCGAGCACGAGCAGTGCGCCCGCGCCGAGCTCGGTAACCACGCTCAGCCAGGCCTGCAGGACGCCGTTGCGCAGCCCCAGCCCGCTGAACCACCGCGCCGTCCCCGCGATCCGGCCGCCGCCGATCCAGTGATTGACGCCGTGCGCGATCATGGTGACTCCCACCACCAGCCGCAACAGCAGCAGCGCGACATCGGTGACCTCCATGGCCTCACCTTTCTGGTCGCGCGTGCGCGCGCCCGTCCAATTGAATTGCGGGACCGGTGAATTCGCCGGTGCGGGCCGCGACGACGCACTCTTCGGCGAAGGCGAGCGCCTTGAGGTGGTATGCCGCCGCCGTGTACCCCAGGCTGGTGTTGTGCCCGGTGTTGGGTTGCTGATTGAGCACCACCCGCGGCGCCGCGCCGAACAGCGCCGCGATGGCGGTCAGCTCCTCGATGTCGTTGCGCCACACCGTTTCGTGATCACCCGCGGTGAATCGCACCGGGATCCGCACCCGCGCGGCCAAGCGCGGGAAATCCCGATCGGCCCACTCGGTGACGATGGTGGCCTCCAGCCGCGGGCCGGGGACGGCGATCGAGGCGCCGCCCACCAGGTCGGGGGGATACAACCGCCGCGGTCGCCACAGCAGCGCGCCGAGTCCGGCGGGCCGGGTGCCTTCCGGCCGCGGACTCCACAGCACCTTCTGGGCTTCGGGATGGTGTGTGCGGCCGGTGCCCGCCAACTCGAGGCCGAGCAGCTCGCTGCCGCGTTCGTCACCGGCCATGCGCAGGGCCAGTTCGCATCCCGCCGAGTGCGCCAGCACGAAGACGCCCGCCCCGCGTGGACGGCCGGCGAGCTGCGCTTCGACGGCCCCGAACATCAGATCGACGCGGCGCTGCGGCGGGAGGAGTTCGTCGGCGAACGGACCCGAGGCGCCGTATCCGGGCCGGTCCAGCGCCAGCACCGTGTATCCCAGCCGGAGGCCGAGCCGCAGGAGGGAAAGCTCCGGATGCCCGGGGCAGTCGAAGTACGCCGAGGTGGTGGCGCCACCGTGCAGGGCGACCACCACCGCGCGGGGCGCGGGCGCCTCGGCCAGCAGCCCCGACACCGGGATGCCGTCGACGTCGGCGACCACGGGCAGCGGTGCCGTGTCGTCGAGGCGGCCGAGGTCGGATTCGGTGAGTGTCATGGCGTGCCCATCGCGTTCAGGACGCCGAGCGCAGCAGCATGGCGCCGCCGGGCGTCAGTCCGCCGCTGGAGACGACCGCGACCCGGGCGCCCGCCACCTGCCGCTGCCCGCCCGCGCCGCGCAGCTGCACGATCGCCTCGTGCAGGAGGCCCATGCCGTGCGTGCGGCCGTGGGAGAGCTGGCCGCCGTGCGTGTTGACCGGGATCGTGCCGTCGCGGGCGATGTTCTTGCCTCCGTCGAGGAAGTCCTTGGCCTCGCCGATCCCGCAGAAACCGAGCGCCTCGATCCAGGACAAGCAGTTGAAGCTGAACCCGTCATAGAGCTCGGCGACGTCCACGTCCTCGGGACGCAGCGTGGTGCGCGTCCACAGATGCGCGGCCGGGCCGAGCACCTGGGGTTCGTGGGTGAGCGTGCTCTGGTCCCACTCGACGCGCTCGACGATCTGGGTGCCGACCGCCTCCACCAGCACCGGCGGACCGGGCAGATCGCGTGCGGCGTCGAGCGCCGAGACGATCACCGCCACCGCGCCGTCGCAGGGCACGTCGCAGTCGAAGAGCCCGAACGGAGAGGTGATCGGCCGCGCGGAGAGGTAGTCGTCCATGGTCATCGGGTCGCGGTAGACCGCCGTCGGCTCGAGTTCGGCGTTGGCGCGCTGGTTGAGCGCGATCCAGCCCAGCGTCTCGCGGGTGGTGCCGTAGCGGTGGAAGTGACGCTGGGCGTTCTGGGCCAGCGTGTGCGCGGCGGAGATCGCGCCGAACGGCGTCAGCCAGCTCGTGGTGCGGCCGCCGGACGGCGGGATCCGGCCCGCCTTGGTCAGCTCGTTGAAGGTCGACTCCCATACGGTGCGGAAGCACAGCACGTGCCGGGCCAGCCCGGCGGCCACCGCCGTCATCGCCGCGATCACCGATCCGCCGGGCCCGAAGGTCTCGATACCGCCGTTGTGCCAGCTCGGGCGCAGGCCTAGCGCGGCTTCCAGGGCGGTGACCCCGCCCTCGCCGAAGCCGCCGAGATTCCCCCCGCCCGGGTAGGACGCCAGGCCGTCGATGTCGTCGAGCGTCAGGCCCGCGTCGGCGACCGCGCGTTCGCACGCCTCGATCGTCAGCGCCAGCGGCGGCACCATGAGCCTGCGCCCGATCCGGGACATCCCGATCCCGGTCAGCGCGACCTTCTCCTCGAACTTCTCCTGCCGCAGCATCGGCCGCACGTGTTCGGCGAAACGCTCCGGCTCGATCTCGTCCACCGGCAGCGGCGCGGGCTCGGATTGCTCGGCGGCGGGCCGGAACAGCGGCAGCCACACGTCGGCGTCCTGCTGGAAGACCACCTCCATCCGCATGCCGAGGGTCAGGTCGTCCGGATCGGCGTCGACGATGTTGGTGGTCAACCGGACGCGCGGATCCTCCACCAGCGCCACCTGCGCCACCACGTACGGCGGCCGCAGGCCGGGGACGGCGAAGCGGTGATTCACCGTGAAGCTCGCCAGGGTGGCCGCACCGGAGACTTCCCGCACGCCGAGATCGTGCCCGCGGCAGTACCGGCACACCGGCTGCGGCGGGTGTATCAACGCCGCGCAGGATCGGCACTCCTGGATGCGCAGCGTGCCGTCGGCGCCCGAGGTCCAGAAGAACTCGGTGTCCAGGCCGAGCAGCGGCAGTGGCCGTCCCGACGGCTCGGCCGTCGCGGGGGTCTGCTCCGTGTCCGCCACAGCGCCTCCTCGTAGTCGTCGCAGCCGGGAGCCGCGCGTGTCCGGTCGGCCACACGCGGCGGGGTCGGTCCGGTTCCGGTCAGATCTGTGCCGCGCCTCTGCGGACGGTCACCGGCTCGGCGAGCCGCTGCTCGTCGCAGACTCGCTGCAACTTCGCCAGGGTCTCGTCGAGTCCGGGACCGAGCCGGGGGCCCGGGGTGAACTCGGTGGGCAGGTGCCGCATGCCCTGGATCACCGCGATCGTGTCGTAGTGCACGGTCTCCTCCGGGATGCACCGGAAGTCCGGCATCCGGTCCAGCACGGCCACCAGCATCCGCTTGAACACCGTGCGGGCGACATTGGAACCGATGCAGCGGTGGATGCCGAGACCGAAGCTGTAGTGCCGGTTGCCTTTCCGGTCCAGGATCAGCCGCTCCGGATTCTCGAACACCGCCGGGTCGCGGTTGGCCATAGCCCACGACAACCAGAGGCGATCACCTTCTCGGAAGGAGGCTCCCGCCACCTCGCAGTCCTCCGCGACGGTGCGCGCGTCGCCGGGAGCCGGGGTGTAGTAGCGCAGGAACTCCTCGGTCGCCGAGTCGAGCAGCAGATCCCTTTCCCGGCTGAGGGTTTCGCGTTCACCCGGATTCTGCGACAGCCATTCCAGAGCGTGCGCGGTGAGCGCGGTGGTGGTGTCGAAACCGCCGCCGATGAGCAGGCTGAGCATGCCCAGGATCTCCATGTCCGGCAACAGACCCCCGTTGACCTGCGCCGAGGCGACCGCGTGGATCAGCCCGGGCCGGGGACTCTCCCGGATCTCGGCGAGATTGGTGAGCAGGTCCAGCCCCATCGTGCGGTGCATCTCCGCGACGCGTGGGTAATCCGGCGAGTCCGGCGGCGTGTAGACCGCGGCGTGCACCGGTTCGTTGTAGATGGTCCACTTCCGCAAGGGAACGCCCAGCATGCCGAGGGTCAGCACGGCGGGAACGACATTCGCCAGGTCGTCGACGAAATCGATTCGGCCGCTCTCGATCTTCTCGTCGATGGCCGCGCGCACCACCTCGTCCACGAACGGTACCCAGCGTTGGACGGCGGCCGGGGAGAGGTACGGGTTGAGCGCCGAACGCAGTTCCCGGTGCTCCGGCTCGTCCATCTCCAGGATGCCGCCGCGGATGCCGCGTGCGCGCGGCGCGGGCGGAATGGAGATTCCCCGGTAGCCCTTGCGAACGCCCTGCGGGTCGTGATCGTTGGATATGTGCGGGCAGCGCGCGAGTTCGAACACCTCCCTGTTGCCCGCGGCCACCCAGTGACCGTCGTAGGTGTCGGTCCAAGCGAGCGGGCACTCGCTCTGCATCGCCTCGGTGATCGCCTGGAAGTTCTCCCGGTATTCGGGAGCGTAGCGGTCGAAATGGAACCGGGGTTGCTTGCGTTCGGTATCGGTGACGTTCTCCACGGTCATGGCGCAGGCCCCTACTCGGCGATCGAGATCGCGCGTTCCGGGCAGGAATGCACCGCCTCGCGGACCTGATCGAGCTGGTTCGCGGGAACCGATTCGCCGATCGGGGAGGAGTGGCCGTCGATCTCACTGAGTTCGAACGATTTCGGGGCGATCATCGCGCACAGCGTGTGCCCTTGGCAGCGCTGCTGATCGACTCGGACCTTCACGGTGTTTCTTCCTCTCAGACGTGGTAGTCGTACCACTTCAGGTAGCCGCCCGCGTCGACGCGCAACTGCGTGCCGGTGATGTAGCGCGCCTCGTCGGAGGCCAGGAACAGCACCGCGTCGCTGATGTCCTCCGGCTCGACGTAGGGGGTCGGCATGGCCTGCTGCACATGGAAGGCGGGCTCGGCGTCCGCGCGGGTGGGATGCTCCAGGTCGGGGCGGAAGGACCGGTACATCGGTTCGCTCTGCAGCATGGGGGTGTTGCAGTTGGTGGGGTGGATGACGTTGGCGCGGATGTTCTGCGGCGCGATGTGCAACGCGAGCGCGTGAACATACTGCGCGAGGCCGCGTTTGGCGACCACGTAGGCGATCCCGCCGGGATCCTTGCCCGGCTGGTCCACTTTGGACACGTCCATCAGCGCGGCCACCGAGCCGGTGGCGATGATCGACCCGCCCGCGCCCAGATGGGGCAGCGCGACCTGGATGGTATTGATGACACCGACCAGGTTGGTGTCGATCACGTCGGACCAGGCCTGCCACTGCGGCGTGCCCTTCATGCCCGCGATGCCAGCCTGGGCGATGACGATGTCCAGCCGGCCGAACTCCGCGATGCCGCGTTCCAGCACGGCGCGCAGCTGCCCGGCCTCGCGCACGTCGGCCGGTTCGGCGACGATGCGGCGGCCGGTCTTCTCGACCAGCCGCGCGGTCTCGTCCAGATCCTCCTGGCGCGACAGCGCGTACCCGATCGTGTCGATGTCGCGGCAGATATCCACCGCGATGATGTCGGCACCTTCCTGCGCCAGCCGTACCGCATGGCTGCGGCCTTGGCCACGAGCGGCTCCGGTGACGAAGGCGACCTTGCCCTCTACGCGTCCCACGGCAATCCTTTCGTTCTTGCTTGTCGTGCTGACCTATCGCGCCTGCTGCGCAACGGGTCTCAGGTATTGCGTCCGCCGTTGACGCCGATGATCTGGCCGGTGATGTAACCGGCCTCCTCGGAGATGAGGAACGCGCAGGCGGCGGCGATGTCCTCGGGTGTGCCGACCCGGCGGACCGGGGTCCGCTGGATGTGGTCCTCGACGGAGCCGCCGAGCCGGCGCGCCTCCTCGTTCTTGCGCAGCATCGGGGTGTCGATGAACCCCGGCGGCACCGCGTTCACGGTGATGCCGGACGGGCCCAGCTCCAGCGCCAGCGCTTTGGTCAGGCCGTTGACCGCCGACTTGGCCGAGACGTAGTGCGTCATGAACGGCTGGCCCGAATGCGTGCTCGAGGAGGAGATATTGACGATGCGCCCCCACCCGGCGGCCAGCATGTCCGGCAACACCGCTTGGACGCAATGGAAGACGCCGTTGAGATTGACGTCGATCACGCGCTGCCATTCGGCGAACGAGATGTTCTGGAAGCGCTTGAAGCCGTCGATGCCCGCGGCGTTCACCAGCACGGTGACCGGGCCCAGCTTCGCCCGGATGGCGGTGAGCGCGTCGGCGATCTGCTCCGGTTCGGTGACGTCGGCCCGGTAGGCGAAGTCGTCGTCGGCGGGCGGATTGAGGTCGAGGGATGCGACGTGGAATCCGGTGCTGCGCAACCGCTGTGCGATGCCCAGCCCGATGCCGGACGCCCCTCCGGTGACCACGGCCGTCTTCACGCGTGCGACCCCTCTCCGGTGATCGCGCCGATCGGCGACCGGCGTGCGCGCGGCTGCGCCGAGACCGGGATCCGTGTTGTCGTGTTCACCACAAGAATCTCCCTTCCGATTGCGAGAACCGTACTCTCGTTCAGTTCTCGGGCGCAAGAGTCGCGCCGCAGGCGGAACCGAGCTTCGCCCCTCGGGCTGGAGGTGAGATCCCCGAAGCTGCGCAGCTTGGTGATTGTTGCTGCGTTCCGCTATGGCGAGTGTTAAATTCTCCGTTATCGAGAATCTAATTTCCATATCCGGCGAGGAGACAGGATGTCAACGCAGGAACAGGCGATAGCGGTGGCGCGGCGGCTGCTGATCGACGGACGGTTGGTCGAGACCGGGCACACGCTCGCGTCGCTCGATCCCGCGACCGGTGCGGTATACGGCTACGCGCCGGAAGCCGGTGTGGCCGAGGTGGATGCGGCCGTCGCTGCGGCGCGACGGGCCTTCGACACCACCGACTGGGCGACGAACCACGAGTTCCGGGCGCACTGCCTGAACCAGCTGTACCAGGCGCTGCGCGACAATGTGGAGGAGCTGCGTGAGCTGACCATCGCGGAGGTGGGCGCGACGCGCACGCTGACCCACGGCAACCAGCTCGAGATTCCGTTCGAGATCGTGCGCTACTACGCCGAACTGCTGGCGGACTACAGCTGGAGCGAGGACCTCGGCGTGGTGGAGATCCGCGGTCAGCAGCACCGGCGCTGGGTCGAGCTGGAAGCCGCGGGCGTGGTGGCCGCCATCGCCGCCTACAACTACCCGCATCAGCTGGCGCTGGCCAAGCTCGCGCCCTCCCTCGCCGCCGGATGCACCGTGGTGCTCAAGGGCGCGCCCGATACTCCGCTGGCCACCTTGGCGCTGGGCGAGATCATCGCCCGGCACACCGACATTCCAGCCGGTGTGGTGAACGTCCTGGCCTCCTCCGATATCGAGGTCGGCAAGCGGATGACCACCCACCCGGACGTCGACGTCGTCACCTTCACCGGTTCCACGCCGGTGGGACGCCAGATCATGGCCGCCGCCAGCGGCACGCTCAAAAGGGTGTTCCTGGAGCTGGGCGGCAAATCGGCGATGATCCTGCTCGACGACGCCGACTACACCAAAGCCGCGCTGTTCGCGGCGTTCAGCGTGGTCACCCATGCCGGGCAGGGCTGCGCGCTGACCACGCGGGTGCTCGTGCCGCGGCAGGACCACGACAAGGTCGCCGAGTTGATCGCGGCCAATTTCGCGCATGTCACCTGGGGTGACCCCGGTGATCCCAAAACCTATATGGGCCCGTTGATCAGCGAACGCCAGCGGGACAAGGTGCACGGCATGGTGCAGCGGGCGGTGGAGGGCGGAGCCACGCTCGTCACCGGCGGCGAGAAACTGAATCCGGGCTACTTCTACAAGCCCACCCTGCTGGCGAACGTCGACCCGGACAGCGAGATCGCGCAGGAGGAGGTGTTCGGCCCGGTGCTGACCCTCATCCCCTACACCGACGACCAGGACGCGATACGGATCGCGAACAACTCCATCTACGGCCTGTCCGGCGCGGTGTTCAGCGGCGACGCCGAACGGGCGAAGGCGGTGGCGCGGCGCGTCCGCACCGGCACCCTCAGCATCAACGGCGGCAACTACTTCCACCCCGACGCGCCCTTCGGTGGATACAAGCAATCGGGCATCGGCCGCGAGCTGGGGCGCGTCGGCCTGGAGGAGTTCCTGGAGCGCAAGACCCTCGCGGAGGTGGTCGCGTGAGCGAGCCCGAGCGAGGCGACGTCGTGAGCAAGCCGCTGGAGGGCATCCGGGTGCTCGAGGTCGCGATGTACGGTTTCGTCCCGTCGGCGGGCGCGGTGCTCTCCGACTGGGGGGCCGACGTCGTCAAGGTCGAGCACGCCGTCACCGGTGACCCGCAGCGCGGACTGCGGCAGGTGGGGGTGTTCAAGGTCGAGGGCGATCCGAATCCCAATGTGGAGCACGCCAATCGGGGCAAGCGCAGCATCGGGGTGGACATGTCGGTGGCCGAGGGCCGCGAGGTGATCTATGACCTGGCTCGTCGCGCGGATGTGTTCCTGACCAGCTTCCTGCCGCAGGCGCGCGCCAAGTTCGGCATCGACGTAGACGATATCCGCGCGGTGAACCCGGACATCGTCTACGCGCGAGGTAGCGCACTGGGACCGCGCGGTGTCGAATCCGGCCGGGGCGGCTACGACATGACCGCGTTCTGGTGTCGCGGCGGTATCGCGGCCACCATCACCCCGCCCGGCATCGAGGGCATGATCCATCCGCCCGGCCCGGCGTTCGGCGACACCATCTCCGGCACCAATCTCGCCGGCGGGATAGCCGCCGCGCTGCTGAAACGCGAACGGACCGGGCAACCTTCGGTGGTCGACGTCTCGCTGCTCGGCAGCGGTCTGTGGGCGCTGGGGCACACGGTCGCGTTGTCGGCCAGTCAGGACAAGCCGCTGGTGGCGCCGGTGCCCGGCGCCCACGGCGCACCGAGCAACCCGCTGTCGGGGCTCTACGCCACCGCCGACGATCGCTATCTGTCGTTCGTGATGCTGCAACCCGCCAAGTTCTGGGCGGACGTCTGCCGGCATATCGACCGCCCGGAACTGGCCGAGGACCCGCGCTTCGCCGATGCCGCGCAGATCGCCGCGCACACCGCCGAGGCGGTGCAGATCCTGCGCGAGGTGATCAAGCAACGCACGCTGGCCGAGTGGACCGAGCGCTTCGCCACGCTCGCCGGACCCTGGGCTCCGGTGCAGGACTCGTGGCAGGTGACGCAGGACGCGCAGATCAGGGCGAACGAGTACCTGCTTCCGGCAGGGGAATTGGAGCTGGTGTCCAGTCCGGTGCAGTTCGACGTCGGCGCACCGGAACTGCGGCCCGGCCCCGAGTTCGCCGCCCAGACCGAAGAGGTCCTGCTCGAACTCGGCCTGGACTGGGATCGCATCATCGCGCTCAAGGCCGCCGGCGCGGTGGCCTAGGCGCGGGAAAGAGGGACCGATGCCGTACATCGCATCGCTGGGCACGTATCTACCCTGCTGGGGCAGCCAGCGCAGCCGGATTCCCGGCGACGACGAGGACGCCGTCACCCTGGCGGTGGAGGCCGGGCGATCCGCTGTCGCGTCCGGCGAGCCGGTGGAACGCGTCGTGCTGGTCAGTCGTGATCTGCCGCTGGTGGAGAGCAGTAATGCCGCCGTCCTGCTGGCCGGCCTGGGACTGGATCCCGAACTGGAGGTCATCGAGCGGCTCGGCGGCGCTCCGGCGGCGCTGGACGCCTTGAGTTCGGCGCGCCCGCGCACGCTGGTCATCGGTGTCGACCTGGAACCGGCGGGTGCGGTGGCGGCCTGGGTGTCCGACCGCGAAGGCCTGCAGGTGCGCACCGCGGCGCGCGTCACGCGCAGCCTGCCGGTGCGTACCCGCAACGCCCTCGGCGCGGTGCACGACTACGGTGATCCCCGGCTGCTGCACGAAAGGGGCTTGGTCGCCTCGCTTTCGGCGGCGTGGCTGGACACGCCGGTGGCGGTGGCAGGCGTCGATCACAAGCAGGCGGCGGCGCTGTGCTTGGCCGCGCCGCCGCGACTGCCGACGCTGGGCGCCAGCGCCGGGCTGTTCGCGCTCGCCGCGATGGCCGACTGGGGTGGGGCCGGCTTGCTGGTCGGCGTGGAACAGGCCAACCTGAGCGGGGTCATGGTGGTGCCCGGCGCTGCCCGGGTGCGGCGCAACGAACCGCCCGCGCGGGCGCTTCCGGAGGTCGTCGCCCTGCCCGGCGCGGACCTGCCGATGTCGCTGGCCGCCTACGAGCGTGCGTTCGAGGCCAAGGTCCGCTGGGAAGCGGGCAGGCACGGCGACAGCGCGGAGCTGGACTTCCCGCCCCGCTACCGGGTGGGCCGGGACGGCAGTCTCAGCACCGGCTACACACTGGTGCCGCTGCCGCGGACCGGCAGCGTCTACGCCGAGACGACGGTGCGGATCCCGGTGCCCGGGCTGAAGAGCCCGTACTCGCTGGTGATCGTGGAACTAGACGACGTCGGCGTCCGGGCGCTGGCCAAGGTCACCGGAGCCGACCCGGGCACGGTGACCATCGGTGATCGCGGGCGCATGGTCCTGCGCCGGGTGGCGGTGCGTTCCGGCGTGCCGGATTACGGATACGCGTTCGAACCGGAACCGGAGGCGGTATGAGGAAAGTGGCCATCGTCGGCGCGGGGATGACGCCCTTCGCCGAACATTTCGCGCTCGGCATCCAAGACCTGCTGCTCATGGCGTTCGCCGACTGCGCAGCCTCGGTCGACAAGGGCCTGCGCACGACGGATCTACAGGCCGCCTGGTTCGGCGCCATCGGCACCACCGGCGGCTTCCCCGCAGGTGTGCTGGCCGATGCGCTGGACCTGCCGGACCTGCCCGTGACGCACATCGACAACTCCTGCGCCACCGGTCACGACGCGGTCCGCAACGCGCTGTTCGCCCTCTCCTCCGGCGCGGTCGACGTCGCGCTCGTGATCGGCGCCGACAAGTTGCGCGAGACGGCGCAGAAGGATCTGCTGCGCGAGTGGGAGACCCAGACCAGGGACAACGCTTGGGACTACCAGCTCGGCCTGTTCGCCCCGGCGGGGTTCGCGTTGCATGTCAACCGGTACCTGTACGAGTCCTCGGCGACGCGGGAGCACTTGGCGATGGTCGCGGTGAAGAACCATCGGCACGGCGCGCGCAATCCCAAGGCCCGCTTGCGGTTCGAGATCACGCTGGAGCAGGCGCTCACCGCGCCGATCGTGGCCGATCCATTCGGCGTGTACGACTGCGTGCCGCAGAGCGACGGGGCCGCGGCTCTGGTGCTCGCCGCCGAGGACGTCGTGGACCGCTACACCGACAGCCCGGTGTGGATCCGCGGCGTCGGCCTCGGCTTGGACTCGGTGATGCACCAGCACAAGCGGGACATGACCACCTTTCCGGCGACGGTGCGGGCGGCGCGCGCCGCGTTCGCGATGGCAGGGCTCGCCCCGGCCGACATCGACGTCGCCGAGGTGCACGATTTCTTCACCGGCATCGAGCTGATCAGCTACGAGGACCTCGGTTTCGCCGAGCGATTGGAGGCGCACAAGCTGGTGGAGGCCGGAGCGACGACGGTCGGCGGCGTCCTGCCGGTCAATCCCAGTGGCGGACTGAAGACGAAGGGTCACCCGCCCGGCGCGACCGGCGTCGCGCAGTGCGTGGAGCTGTTCGAGCAATTGCGCGGCACCGCCGTCAACCAGGTGGACGGCGCGCGAATCGGTCTGGCACACAATCTCGGCGGGCCGACCGCGGTGTCGGCGGTAACGATCCTGGAGGGGCCGCGCTGAGGCCAGGCCCGGGCAGCGGACAGCCCCGGTGCGGACGGTCTCGACCGTCGTGCACCGGGGCTGTCCCCGCTCAGATCTGTTCCCAGACGGTGATTCTGGTCCGGTCGGGGTCGGCCGCCGGAGTGAGCGCCATACGTCCGTCGGCGGCGCGCTCGCCGAGTTCGGCCAGCACGGTGTGCACATCGCCGTCGATGTCGTACACCGCGAGGTAGCGGGCCTCACCTGCGTCGCCACGAATCAAGCGGTGGCGAGTGCAGGAGAGGACGTCGGGGACGGCGAGCATCTCGGGGATGTGCGTCCCGGCGTACCACTCGTTGTATTCGGCGTCCATTCCGTCCCGCGGAGTGGAGAAGACCAGCAGCCGCACTCCGCCGCCTCAGCTCGCGCGCTGGGCATAGGCCGCGGCGTATTCCTTGCGCGACCTGGTCGAGGTGTCGACGTCGGTCGCGTTCGCCCGCAACGCCCCCACGGTCGCCCGCTCCCTCGGGATGTGCGCGAACGGATCCCAGTCGAAGTGACGGGTGGCGTTCTGCCAGGTGATCTTGTGGATGTCGGTGTCGTCGGCGCCCGCGGCCCGCAGTTCGCCCAGCACGAACTCGGGCGCGTCCGGCCAGATCGAGTCCGAGTGCGGGTAGTCGCATTCCCAGGCGATGTTGTCGATGCCGATGTCGTGGCGAAACTTCAGGGCGGTCTTGTCGGTCACGTAGCAGGCGAGCACGTGCTCCCGGAACACCTCGCTGGGCAGCTTGCCGCCGAAGTCGCGGCGCAGCCAGCGCTGGTTGGTGTAGTGCCGGTCGGAGCGGTCCAGAAAGAACGGGATCCAGCCGACGCCGCCTTCGGACAGCGCGACCTTCAGTTTCGGATAGCTGCGGAAGGCCGGGCCCCACAACAGATCCTGGGCGGCGATCAGCGAGATGCTCGGCGCCAGCACCATCAGGTTGTCGATGGGGGCGTCCTGCGCCAGCCGCAGCACACCGAAGCCTTGTCCGATGTGCAGGTTCATCACCGTCTCGTTGTCCGACAGCGCCTGGAACACCGGCGCCCAGTAGTCGAGATCGTGGTAGCTGGGCAGGCCGTCGATGTGCGGCAGCTCCGGCATGGTCACCGAGTGGCAGCCCCTCGCCGCCAGCCGCTCGATCTCGGCCACCGCCAGGGCCGGATCCCACATGGGCAGGATGCCGATCGGGATGAACCGGCCCGGGTAGGCGCCCGCCCAGTCCTCGATGTGCCAGTCGTTGTACGCCGAGATCATCGCGACGGTGATCTCGTCCTGACCGCCGCGGCTGAGGTGACCCGCGCTGAAGCCGGTGAACGTGGGGAAACACATGGAGGCGAGGACGCCGTTGGCGTCCATGTCGCGCACGCGGTCGTGCACGTCGTAGACCGCGGGCCGCATCTCGGCGTATCCGGCCGGGTCCTTGCCCCACTCCTCGGCAGGCCAGGTGACGACGGCGTTGAGACCGGCGACGCCGGTGGGCCGGTCCCGGTACACCCACCGGTCGATGCCGTTCTCGTCGACGACGACCTTCGGGGCGAATTCGGCCCACTTCTTCGGAACGTGGTTGTCGAACATCTCGAGCGGCTCGACCACATGGTCGTCGATGCTCACCAGGATCATGTCGTCGATGTTCACGTGACTCCTCGCTGTTCGCGCGCTGCGCCGGGCTGCGCTCCGGCAGCTAGAGACGATAAATCTTCTAATAAGAGAATGTCACTCTCGTAGCTCTAGTAGACGATACACCTCGGGTCGGGCCGGGTCGACAGGGTGAGGACGTCATCCCGGTGTCTCGTCGACCATCGGCGACTACCGCGCGTTGGGAGAGCATTCTCCCCGGGAGAGAATTTTGGTTTCACATGAATCGGAGGACGCTCGGGGCATCGGCACGGTGACCCCGGTACCGCTGGAGCGGACTTCGCCGGTCGCGCTCCACCCCCGGCAGCGCGCAGCCGTGCGCCCCGGTCTCCCGGCAGCCGTGGGAGTTCAGCACCCAGAGCGCGCCGGATCGGTGCTGGATCCGCACCGGCCGATCCGGGACAAGGCGGTCGAGCGCCGTCCGGTCGAGCGGCCCCGCGACACTGTCGTGGTAGCCGACGCCGCGAATCCACTGTCCCGCCGGTAGTTCGGCGTCCGCCCGGCTCAGCGCCGCGGCGAACGCGGCGGCATCCCGGACGTGCGGCGGGCCGACCGGCACGGACCCGGTCTGCGCGGCGAGCGCCCGCAGATGGAGGTGATGATCGTGCAGTCCGGGCAGCAACCAGCCGCCGCGGGCATCCAGATCGTCCTCGCCGGGCAGCGGCCGCAATCCGGTGCCACACTCGACGATGCGCCCACCGCGCCAGCGCACGTCGGTGTGCGGGCTGCCGGACAGTGTGGCGTTACGAATCAGCATGGGCCGCTCAGGCCAGGTACCGGACCAGGTGCTCGGCGACGCAGGCCGGCTTGTCCGCGCCCTCGGCGATGATCGTCACGGTGCGTTCGGCCTGCACCCCGCCGGGCACATCGGTGACGGCGGTGAGCGTGACGGTGCCGCGCACCCGGCTGCCGACCAGGACCGGGCTGATGAAGCGCACCTTGTTCAGCCCGTAGTTGATCGCCATCCGGGCCGAGCGCACCGACATCAACTGCTGGCTGATCGGCGCGAGCAGCGCGAGGGTGAGGAATCCGTGGGCGATAGTGGCCCCGTACGGGCCGTCCGCGGCGCGGCCGGGATCGACGTGAATCCACTGGTGGTCGCCGGTGGCCTCGGCGAACAGGTCGATGTGCCGCTGGTCGATCTCGAGCCACTCGCCGGGCCCGAGCACGGAGCCCACCGCGGCGCGCAGGGCGTCGAAATCATGGAACTCGGTCATGCGGGATCCTCTCTGCGGTCGGCGCCTGCACGATATCCGGCGCGCAGGCCGCCGGGTCAGCTGCTACCGCAGTTGGTCCTTCATCACCTTGCCGGTCGCGTTCAGCGGCAGGGCGCGCAGGAAACGCACCGAGCGCGGAACCTTGTAGCCCGCCATCCGGTCCCGGCTCCAGGCGATCAACTCGTCCTCGGTGACGGGGCTTCTCGTCACCACGAAGGCCCGGCCGACCTGCCCGAGCCGTTCGTCCGGCACGCCGACGACGGCGGCCTGCGCGACCGCGGGATGTTCCAGCAGGAATCCCTCGATCTCGGCGGGATAGGCGTTGAACCCACCGACGATGAACATGTCCTTCTTGCGGCCGACGATGCGCAACCTGCCGTCGGTGTCGAGGCTGCCCAGATCGCCGGTGTGCAACCAGCCCTCGGCGTCGATCGCCTCGGCCGTCGCCTCCGGATCGTCCAGGTAGCCCTGCATCACGCTGTAACCGCGGACGAGGATCTCGCCGTCCTCGGCGATGCGGATCCGCACGCCGTCGCAGGGCTTCCCAACCGTCGTCGCGATCTGCTCGAAGGTGTCCCCGGGCCGGGAGGCGGTCGCGGTGCCCGCCTCGGTCAGCCCGTATCCGGTCATGATCGACTGGAACGGGAGTTCCTCGCGCATCCGGCGGATGAGTTCGACCGGAATGTCGGCCGCCCCGGTGACGGCCGCGCGCAGTGAGGACAGATCATGCTCGCCCACGGCCTCCAGCAGCGAGTGGTAGAGGGTCGGCGGCCCGGGCAGCATCGTGATCCGCTCCCGGGCCACCAGTTCCAGCACCCGATCGACGTCGAACACCGGCACCGGAAGGATCGTCGCGCCGCGGATGAGCGACGCGACCAGACCCGCTTTGTACCCGAAGGTGTGGAAGAACGGGTTGACGATGAGATAACGGTCGCCTTCCCGCAGATCGGCAAGATCGCACCACTCCGCGTACAGGCGCAACGTCTGGGCGTGATTCATCATCACTCCCTTGGGACGCCCGGTGGTGCCGGAGGTGTAGACGACGTCGGCGATGTCGGTGCCGGCGACGTTCCGCTCGAACGGTATGCCCCCGCTCAGGAAATCCGACTTCACATCGATCACGGGCACATCGGTGGCACCGGTGTAGTCGACGCCGAGGAACCCCTGCTGGACCAGCACCGCCTTGGCGCCGCTGCGGCGGATGATGTCGCCCGCCTCCGCGGCCTTCAGACGCGTGCTCACCGGCACCACGACGCCGCCCGCGGTGAGCAGGCCGAACGCGGCGACGATCCATTCCGCCGAGTTCGGCGCCCAGATCGCCGCGCGGTCGCCTTTCTCGATCCCCGCCGCGGCGAAGGCGCCCGCGGCCCGGCGCACCCGCTCGGCCAGTTCGGTGAAGCTCCACCGCAGGTCCCCGTCGACGATCGCTTCGGCGTCGCCGAAGCGGTCCGCCGCGTCGAGGACCAGCTCGGGGAGGGTCTGCCAGGTCATACCTTCAGCAGCCGCGCCAGGTTGCCGCCCATGATCTTCGACTGATCCTCCAGCGGCATGTCCTTGATCTCGTTGATATAGCGCGCCGGCTCGGCCAGGCCCTCCGGGTGTGGCCAATCGGAGCCGAAGAGCACGTGATCGGCGCCGATCGTGTTCGACAGCCTTTGCAGGTCCTCCTCCCAGAACGGGCTGACATAGAGGCTGCGCTTCAGGGTCTCCACCGGATCCTGGAAGCCGAAGCCCTCCGGCGCCTTCTTGTAGACGTCCGACAGCTGTTGCAGCAGCGGCTCCAGCCAGGAGGAGCCGTTCTCGATGACAGCGACCTTCAGTTCCGGGAAGCGGTTCAGCGCGCCGTGGCAGACCCAGGACGCGACGGCGTCGGTGACCGGCCGCCACTGGTTGGTCATCGCGAAGGTGTTGGTCTTGAACGGCAGCATCTCCAGGCTGTTGCCATCCCACTCGGCATCGAAGCGCGAATAGCCGCTGTCCGAGGAATGCATGGTGACCAGCACGTCGTGCTCGACGACCCGCTTCCAGAACGGGTCGAACTCGGGCAGCGCGAACGACCGCATGCCGCGCAGGCCGGGCACCGGGGCCGGGCGCACCAGGATCGCCTTGGCGCCGTGCTCGACGACCCAGTCCAGTTCCGCGATCGCCTTCTCGACGATCGGCAGGCTGACCACGGGCACGGTGAAGATGCGGCCGGAGTGCACGTAATTGCCGTCCTGGCCCCAGGTTTCGAGCATCCACTGGTTCAGCGAGTGGATCACCGCGTGGATCAGGTCCGGATGGTGGCGCATCCGCTCCTCGACCAGGCTGGCCAGGGTCGGGAACATCAGCGCGCGCTGCAATTGCAGGTTGTCCATGACCTTCAGGCGTTCCACCGGATCGCGGAAGGCCTCGATCGCGCGCATCGGCTCACCGAAGATCTCGCGCCTGCTCTTGCCCTCGGGGTTGCCGTGCTTGAAGTACTCCTCCATGGCGCCGGGCCGGGCCACGACGTCGAAGGTGGGATTGGGGATGTACTCGCTGATCTGGCCGAGCACCGCGATCTTCGTGCGGCCCTTGATCTCGACGTACTGGATGGTGCCCTCGTACTCCTTGGGCAGGTACCTGGTGAGGGCGTCTTTGGTCTCGTACAGGTGGTTGTCGGCGTCGAAGAGCTGGTAGGGCAGCTCGACTTCAGTCATGGAAGCCTCCTTTTCGATTAATGAGAATGTTATTCTCTTCAGGGTTGTACCGCAACGCCCTCGACCCGTGCGGCCGCCAGGTTCGCGCGGACCACGAACTTCTGGATCTTTCCGCTCGCGGTACGGGGGAAGTCGTCGACGACGTGCACTTCCTCCGGCCACTTCTGCTTGGCCAGCCCGGCGCCGCCGAAGTGCGCACGCAATTCGTCCAGGTGCGGCGCGGCCCGCCCCGGCTGCAGGCGCAGCACCGCGGCGGTGCGCTCGCCGAGCCGGGGGTCGGGCACGGCGACCGCCGCCGCCTCGGTCACGCCGGGCAGGGCCAGCAGCACCTCTTCGACCTCGAGCGCGCTGATGTTCTCGCCGCCGCGGATGATCATGTCGGACTTGCGGTCGGTGATCGTCAGGTAACCGTCCGCGTCCAGCACGCCGATGTCACCGGTGTGGTACCAGCCATCGTCGTCGAAGGCCGCCGCGGTGAGCTCCGGATCGGTGTAGCCGAGGCACAGATCCGGTCCGCGGCTGAGGATTTCGCCGTCCTCGGCCAGTCGCACCTCTGCGCCCGCCAGCGGGGCGCCGTCGGTGAACAGCCGTTTTGCCTCGGGGGCGGTCGGGTGCGATCCGGTGATCGAGGGGTGTTCGGTGCTGCCGTAGGAGCGGTACACGGTGATACCGGTCCGCGCCAGACGGGTGGTGATCGCGGCGGGCACCGCCGCGCCGCCCAGCCCCGCGTAGCGCAGCTGGGGCAGATGCTCGGGCGTGTAGTCCGGATGCTCGAGCAGGCTGGTGACGTAGTAGGGCACGCCGCCGCCCACCGTGAGGTGTTCGGTGCGCATCAACTCGAGCACTCTGCCCGGATCCCAGACATCGATCAGGTTGATCGGCACCCGGTCGAGCACCGGGATGAGGAAGGCGTTCACCATGCCGATGAAATGGCCGACCGGCGCCCCGGTGAGCTGGTCGCCACGGTCGGCCGGGTACATCCCGGCCAGTTGTCTGGTCTCGTGGCCCAGCGTCCGATGGCTGTGTACCACGCCTTTCGGGGCGCTGGTGGTGCCGGAGGTGAACGCGATCAGCGCGGGCCCCGAGGGGTCGGCCGGAAGGGTCCCCCGCATGGGCGCCGGGTCGAGCAGGTCCTCGAAATCCTCGCCCACCACGCCGACGATCGGGACCGCGTCGCGCAGGCCGGGGGCGAACTCGGCGTTGCCGAACCGATCGGTGGTCACGAAGACCTTCGGCCGGACCGTCGCCAAGATGTAGCCGACTTCCTTGCGCCCGTAGAAGTGGACGATCGGCACCACCGTGGTGCCGAGGAAGGCCGACGCCCAGAACACCGCCGCCGCCTCCATCCAGTTCGGCAGCTGGAAGGCGACCACGTCGCCGGGACCTACGCCGCGGCGGCGCAACCCGGCGGCCAGCCTGCGGGCGATCTGCTCGACATCGCCGAACGTCCCCGACCACGGCCGCACCGCGGAATGGATGCGAAACGCGGTGCCGGGCGCGGCGGCCAGTCCACCTGCCAAGAGGTCACCGATCGTCTCGCAGGTCCACCAGCCCTCCTCCTGGTAGCGCTGGACCAGGTCGAGGGGGACTTTGCGCATGGTCGAACTCCTGTCTCGTGGCGGAGGGCCGCGCGGTACACCTATAGTTCTCTCGACAAGAGAATCACATTTCCCTATAGGAGAACAAGCAATGGTCGAGTTCGAGCTGGAGGCGGGATTGGCGGTCGTCACCATCAATCGCCCGCACGCCCGCAACGCCATCGCGCCCGGCACGATGGACGAACTGGAGAAGGCGATCGACGCCGCCGCCGATGCCCGCGCACTGGTCGTCACCGGGGCGGGGGATCGCGCTTTCGTCTCCGGCGGGGATCTGAAGGAACTCGCCGCGCTGCGAACCGAAGAGCAGGCGGCGGCCATGGCCCGGCGGATGCGCGGCATCTGCGACCGGCTGGCCGCGTTCCCCGGCCCGGTGATCGCCGCACTCAACGGACACGCGCTCGGGGGCGGCGCAGAGGTGGCGGTGGCCGCGGACATCCGGATCGCGGCCGACGACATCAAGATCGGGTTCAACCAGGTGTCGCTGGCGATCATGCCCGCGTGGGGTGGCGCCGAGCGGCTGACCCGGCTGGTCGGGCCGGGTCGGGCGCTGCTGCTCGCCGGTTCGGGCGCCATCCTCGACGCCGCGTCCGCCGAGCGAGTCGGCTTGGTCGACAAGGTGTTGCCCCGTGCCGAATTCGACAAGGGCTGGCGGGCCGTGGCCCGGTCCCTGGCGAGCCTGCCCGCCGCTGCGATCAAACGGGTGATCGGCGGTGTCCCCGCGGAGGAGGCTGTCACGGAGTTCGCCCGGCTCTGGGTAGCCGACGAGCACTGGCGCGCCGCCGATCGAGTGATGAATCGCGCCAAGTGATTTCAGGTCATGCGCCGGTGGGTGTTGCGCGGGTGCAGGCATGAATGTGATGTAAATCACATAATGCATATTTGGTAGGTCATTATCACGGCGGGAAGAACCGATTTACGGTGTGTTCGGTAGGTTTCCGGTGGAGCGGCACGGGCTCCGTCATCAGCCCTGGCGTGCCGTCCGCTCCGGCTTCGACCGTTCGGCTCGACGTGCGGGCGCCGCCGAGCACGGCTTCGCCGATTCCGGTGTCGGCGAGACCGCGTGCGCTCGCGCGAGTTTCGCGGTCGGACCTGCCCTGAACTGCACGTTCGATTACGGGATGGGTAACCATGGTCAGACGATCCGTCGATTCCATCGACCGAGGTGTTCGGGAACTCCACTCCGTCGCGCGCTGGCGAGCCCATGCGCGGCGGCATCCGCTGCGCTACCGCTTGGCGGTCGTCGCACCGAGTGCGACCGAGGTGATCCGTCACGCGGGCGGTTGGCTGTTCGACCGCACCACCGCCGGGTGGGAGGTGACAGTTCTGGTCGCCGACCACGCGAACGTGCGTCCGCTGCGGATTCTCGGCGCCACGGTGCTCGACCTGGAACAGTCGCTGACCACGCCGGTGCACGACACCTGGCCGACGGCCGTCGCCGTGGCCGCGCAGACCTACCGGTCCGACGGCCGGGTGCGTGCCGGGGTGCTCGACTGCCTCGATCGCGGCCTCACCGAAGTCGCGTTGTGGGGCGTGGACCTGCCCGCCGAACTGGAGCACCGGGTCGATCACGCGCAGCATCGGATGAGTGTGGCCGCGCGGGCTTTCAAGTCGTGCGCCCTCGCCGCGGCGGGGCTGCCCGCCGAGGCCGTGGGCGCGAGCGAGGCGTTCCGGACCGGTGAACTCCGGCCGCCGGCCTACCGCTGCGAGGTGGATCTGGTTCCGGCACGCTGAACCCGGCCGGTCGCCGCCGGTCAGGCGATGCCAGGCCCGGCGTCGCCGCGCTCGCCCTCGAGTCTGTCGATCTCACGCTCGACCAGCTCGAAGGCTTCGGCGTGGCCGCCGGACATGCCGAGCGCCCGCTCCAGCACGACCACGCGGGAAACGCTCGTCATCAGCACCGCCATGGCCGCGGGCGGAAAGCGCGTGGTATCGAATTCGTATTCGTTCAGAATGCGATGCAAAACCTCGGTCTGGATGCTCCGGAATCGCTCCGCGTAGCCGGCCACCGCCTCTCGTATCGCGGGCCGATGATTGGACAGTCCGACGAATTCCATGGTGAAGCGCACCGCCGTCGCGTCGGTGCTGAAATCCCATAGCGCGCGCAGTGGTTTTTCCGTTTTCATCATCTCCGCCTGGAGTTCGAGTCCTTGCTCCGCGCGGCGCCGGAAGATTTCGAGCAGCAGTTCGTCCATGGATCGGAAGTAGTAGTGCACCAGTTGCGGTTTGAGTCCGGCGCGTTCGGCCACCCGGCGGGAGGTGACCGCCGCCCATCCCTCTTCCAGCAGCAGCTGTTCGGCGGCGTCGATCAGGACGCCGCGATTCTTGGCGTCGGGTGCTCCGATCCTGCGGGACGATGGCATCCACCGGCCTCCTTCGGCAATATTCGGTCATCGGATCAATTCGTATCGTAGTACCGGGAGCCGGTTCTATTGACGCATTGTCCACCCTCGTGCTATGCATGTGCACAGCAGGGTGCTGAGCACCCGCTCGGCACTGGGCATCCGCGCCGGTCGATCCGCTGCGGTGTCCTGATGCGGTGTGGTGCGAGAGACAGTGGACGCAGGTAGTCAGGAGGCTCGTAACGGGGTCGCGGTGAGCGGCAGTCGATCGGGGCGCCGATTCCGTGGCATGCGCGCATATCGTCGCGCGTCGGCTCGAGTAAAACAATACGTTTTCGGAAACGAATTGCCGTTTCCGCGAAACTTCGGCGATTCGGGTGGTGGGGACGCTCCGCCACTCCATTTGTGCTTTCATCATCCTGCCGTTCATCGGTTTTTCGTGCTCGATCGAATCGCCACAGGCCGTTCCTCTCGCTATTGACTCGTGATGTAACGGCACGCACAATAGCGATGTGACGCTTCGTCGCCGGAGTGAGCTCGGGGCGAAATTCGAGTCGGACAGCTGAGTCGACATCCCGGGAACATATTCTCGACGCTCCGGAAGCGTGGCAGTCACTGGACCGTTCGAACGTCCGGCCATTCCTTGTACCGCAGTGCGGGGAGCTCGCGTGGGATAAACCTGTTTCGGAATATTCTCGCGCGCTCGTCCACGGATGCCGGCCCGAAGATTCGAGATCGATGATGATTTCCCGCGAGACCGACGCGCGCGAGAACACGCGTGCGGCCGCCGACAGCGGCGCCTCGTCGGCGACCCGGGAGATCACCGCGTGGTTCCGGGGTTATCTGCGCCGCCATCCCGTCACCGCCCTGGAAACCGTCGGCGGCCAGTTCGTGCTGGGCGTGCGCGCACTGCAATACCTGTGCGTGGACATCGTGACCGGACGGTTCGCGTTCGCCGAGTTCGTCCGGCAAGCCGCGTTCATGGCCTCGGCGGCCGTGCTGCCGACGATCTTCGTGTCGTTGCCGATCGGGGTGACGCTGTCGATCCAGTTCGGCCTGCTGGCCGGGCAGGTCGGCGCCACCTCGCTGGCGGGGGCAGCGAGCGGCCTGGCGGTCATCCGGCAGGGGGCGCCGATGGTGGCCGCGCTGCTCATGGCCGCCGCCGTCGGCTCGGCGATCTGCGCGGATCTCGGCTCCCGGAAGATCCGGGACGAACTGGACGCCATGGAGGTGATGGGGGTGTCGGTGGTGCGGCGGCTGGTCGTACCGCGGCTGGCCGCCGCGGTGGTCGTCGGCGTTTCGCTGACCGGTGTCGTCTGCTTCGTCGGCTTCCTGGCCGGATATCTGTTCAACGTCTTCGTCCAGAGCGGGGCGCCCGGTAGTTTCGTGACCACCTTCGCGTCGTTCGCGACGGTCGGCGACCTGGTGCTGACACTGTTCAAAGCCGTCGTCTACGGCGCCATCGTGGCCGTCGTCGCGTGCGAGAAGGGACTGTCCACCAAGGGCGGCCCCGCCGGCGTGGCCAACTCGGTCAACTCGACCGTGGTGGCCTCGATCCTGCTGTTGATGACCGTGAACGTCGGCGTCACCCAGCTGTCGATGATCCTGCTGCCCCGGCAGGGGTTGTGATGGCCGCGCCGTACCGCCCGCCGGGGACCCGCGTCGCGCTGCGCGGGCTCGCTCGGCTGGGAACCGCTGTCATGCGGCTCGGGCACATGATGACGTTCTTCCTGCGGGCACTGTTCTCGATACCGGTCATGCTGCGCCACTACCGAACCGAGTTCGTGCGCATCCTCTCCGATGTCACGTGGGGCAACGGTTCGATCGTCGTCGGTGGCGGCACGGCAGGCGTCATCATCGTGCTGGGCGCCGCCGGCGGGGCCATCGTGGGCCTGGAAGGCTACAACGCCTTGCATCTGCTCGGAATGGAGCCGACGGTGGGGTTGATCGCCTCGACCGCCTCCACGCGGGAACTGGCTCCGATCATGGCCTCGCTGGCGTTCGCGGCCCAGGCGGGTTGCCGGTTCACCGCGCAGTTGGGCGCCATGGGCATCGCCGAGGAGATCGAGGCGATGGAGTCGATGGGCATTCGCTCGATCCCGTATCTGGTCAGCACCCGGATCCTGGCCTCGATACTCGCGATGATCCCGCTGTACGTGGTGTGCCTCGCGGTGAATTATCTCGCCGTGCGTGTGGTGGTCGGGCTGTCCGGAGGGCTGTCCGCGGGAACCTACGAGCACTACTTCCAACTGGTGCTCAACGGACCGGACATCGTCTACTCGCTGCTCAAGGCGGTCGTCTTCGTGATCCTCACCTCGACCGTCCAGTGCTACTACGGCTTCTACGCGGCCGGTGGCCCGCAAGGGGTCGGCATCGCGGCCGGGCGGGCGATGCGCGCGGCGATCTCGCTGATGATCGTCGTCAATCTGCTGCTCACGATTGCGCTCTGGGGCATCGGCGCCAGCGCGAGGCTCGGAGGATGACCATGTCGATCCTGTTCGAGAAAGACGGGCGCGGCCCCTCGGTGATCTCGCTGCTCGTGCGCGGGCTGATCCTCGTCCTGGTCACCGTGGCGGTCGTGACGGTGCTGCTGATGAAGTCCACCGGCCGCTTCGACGACAAGGTGGAAGTGACCGCCCTGCTGGAACAACTCGGCGACGGGCTGCCCGCCCGGTCGGACGTGAAGTTCCGCGGCATGCTGGTCGGCACCGTCGCCGAGGTCGCGCCTGCCGCCGGCGGTCCCAACCGGGTGCGGCTGGTCCTGGATCCCGCGGCCGCCGCCGGGATCCCGCGAACGGTGACCGCGCGGGTGGTCCCGAGCAATGTCTTCGCCGTGTCGTCGGTCCAGTTGGTGGACAACGGTCCCGGCTCGGCGCTGCCTCCGCATGCCGAAATCCGCCAGGATCGCAGTCTGTCGACGGTGCAGTTGCAGACCGCTCTCACCAAACTGCGCGAGATCATCGCGAGCGCGGCGCGGATCGGCGCCGGCAACACCGTGGGCGTGCTGGCCGCGGTGGCGACCGCGACCGACCGCCGTGGCGCCGACATCGTCGCGGCCGGCGCGCAACTCGAGCGCATCACCAGGGAATTCGACGCGCTGCTCACCGCGGACGGTGGTCCGCCGACGCTGACCGTGCTGGCCGGCGCCGTGCGCGCCCTGAACGCCTCCGCGCCCGATCTGCTGGACGCGCTGCACCACGCTGTCCTGCCCATGCGAACCTTCGCCGAGCAGAACCAGCAACTGGTCGGGCTGCTGTCGGCAGGTGGCACGACCCTGTCCTCGGTAGGTGACACGCTGGACCGGCGCACCGACCAGATCGTCACCGTGGCGAATCAGATGGGTCCGGTGCTCGACGTCTTCGCCGACGGCTCACCGGCTTTCGGGCCGATCGTGGTCCGGATCAAGAAGCTGTCCGACCTGTGGTTCACCGAGTTCTGGAACCAGGACAGCCCGCGCGGGCGCGGCAAGTTCCAGTTCCGGTTCACCCCGCACACGCCCTACACCAGGGCCGACTGCCCCCGCTACGGCGAACTGGCCGGAGCCAGTTGCAGCACCGCTCCCACCGCCGCACCCACCGAGGAACTGCCACCGGCCATGGATCCGCGCAACTACCCGTCCCCACCGGACCTGCCGCCGGACCTCCAGGAGCTGATCCGCCGCGTCCTGAGCGGAGGAGCCGACGGCGCGGAATCACTGCTCGCGCCGTTGCTGGGTGACGGTCCCTTCCCCGGCGGAGGTGCCCGATGAGCTATCGCCGCTCCCTGATCGGCGTCAGCCTTTTCGTGGCCGCCGCCGTCGCCCTGCTGTGGGTCACCTTCGTGACGTTGGACCGTGGAATCGACGGCGGGACCGATCCGTACTCGGCGGTGTTCAGCGACGTCAGCGGCTTACGGGTGGGCGACGACGTCCGCATGGCCGGGGTCAGGGTCGGTCGCGTCGACAAGATCGAGCTGGATGGCACGCGAGCGCGGGTGCGGTTCCGGGTCGAGGACGCCCAGAGGCTGTCCGGCAACACCAAGGCGTCGATCACCTACCAGAACGTCATCGGCCAGCGGTACCTCGGCCTCTCGCCTGCCGATTTCGGTGACCCGTCCCCGCTGCGGCCGGGTGGGGAGATCCGGCTCGAGCACACCGAACCCTCGTTCGACATCTCCGCGCTGCTCAACGGATTCGAGCCGCTGTTCGGCGGACTCGACCCCGCCCAGGTCGACAATGTGACCGGTGCCCTGATCCGGGCGTTGCAGGGGGACAACACGTCGGTGGTGCTGCTGATCGAGCAGGTCTCGACACTGGCCCGGTCGCTGGCCGGACCGGATCAGGTACTGGGCGCGGTCATCAGCAACCTGAACCAGGTGGTGGGTGATCTCGCCGTGCACAGCGGTGAGGTGAGTGCGCTCATCACGCGATCGCGTGCGGTCATCGACGGCCTGGCACTGCACCGCGACGAACTGCTCGGCACGCTGAGCACCGCGGCGACCCTGACCGACCGGATGGCGGGCGTGGTCGCGGGCGTGCGACCGGAACTCGACGAAATGCTCTATCGCGAACCGGGTTTCACCCGGCACTTCATGGACAACAAGGAAAACTTCGCCTACCTGGGCTTCAACCTGCCCGCCCTGATGAAGGGCCTGGCCAGGGTGAGCCAAGAAGGCGCTTATCTCGACACCTATCTGTGCAATTTCGGCGTCGACCTGATCCCGAGCCTCGCCACGCTCGTGCCCACGATCGTGGGGCTCGCGTCCGCGACCGGGCAGCCCCAGCAATCACCGATCTGCAGGTGACAGTATGAAATCGAAAGAGATCGCCGCACAAGCCATTCGGACGTTGCGGCAGCCGATCGAGTCGCACCGGCGCAGTGTGCTCGGCGTGCTGGCGCTCGCGGTGCTGCTGGCCGTCCTGGCCGCCGCGCTGGGGTTCAACGCGCTCGGCGTCGGCCGGGTCTCCTACGAGGTGGAATTCGCCCAGGCGGCGGGCATCCGCCCAGGCGACTCGGTCACCATCGCCGGTGTGCCGGTCGGGACCGTCGAGGCGCAACGACTGGCCGGCGACCACGTGGTGGTCACGGTGGCTGTCGACGAGAACGTGGCGCTCGGGGCGGAGACCGGCGCCGCGATCAAGCTGACCACCTTGCTCGGCGCCCGTTACGTGGAGCTACGGCCCGCCGGGCAGGGCGGGCTGCCCGGACGACGGATACCGCTGCGCCACACCGCCGTTCCGTATGACCTGCAGCAGGCCCTGGAGAACGCCACGGTCACCTTCGAGCAGATCGACGCGCAGCAGATCAGCAAATCGCTCGACAGTCTTGCCACCCAGTTGGACGGGGTGCCCGCGGTGCTGCCCGGACTGCTGGAGAACATGCGCGCGCTTGCCACGATCATCGGCGATCGCCGCGGCGAGCTGGGCGCGCTGCTGGCGGGGACGCAGCGGTTGACCACGGTGGTCACCGAGCAGCGGGCCGACCTGGCCGCGATCACGGCGCAGGGCCGCGACCTGCTCGGCGAGATCGTCGCCCGCCGCGACGCGATCGAGCGGCTGATGGACGGGACCCGCCGCCTCGCCGACCAGCTGCGCGTGCTGGTCGTCGACGACCGGCCGAAGCTCGAGGAGCTGATCACCGGCTTGAACGGACTGCTCGGCAGCTTGGCCCGCAACGACCAACTGCTGCGAAGCACCTTGGAAATCCTGCCCGTTCCGGTGCGCAACTTCGCCAACGCCTCCGGCACCGCGAACGAAGTCGACTTCACCGCACCGGCAGGCCCGCTGATCGACTCCTGGATGTGCGCCATCAGCAGCCGCGCCCCCGGAATCGACCTCCCGCCCTATTTCGAGGACTGCCGATGAGAGCGCTATCAGTCTTGGTCAGGATCGGCGCGGTGCTGCTGGTCGGCGCGTCGGCCGGATGTGCCGGTGACGCGGTGGGCGACCCCGGCACGACCGTGACCGCCGCGTTCGACAACGGGGCCGGCCTGTACGTCGGCAACGCGGTGGCCGTACTCGGCATGCCGGTCGGTGAGGTCACCGCGGTGCAGCCGCACGGCTCGCACGTCGAGGTGACCATGCGGATCGACGCCGATGTCGACATCCCGGCCGACGCGAAGGCCGTCACGTTGTCGACCTCGGTCCTCACCGACCGCCACGTCGAGTTCACCCCGGCCTACCAGGGCGGTCCCACCCTGGCCGACGGCGCTCGGATCGGACTCGATCGCACCAGGACGCCGGTCGAGTTCGACCGCCTGCTGGGGGCCGCCGACCGAATGGGCGGCCAATTGCAGGGCGCACGGCCCGGCGACGGTCCGATCGCCGAGCTGCTGAGCGTATCCGCGGCGATCACCACCGGCAGCGGCCCGCAACTGCGCCGGACCATGGACGAACTGGCCGACGCGGTGCGCCTGGGTGACGATGGCGGCGCGCAGGTCCGCGACGCGATCACCAGGATCGTGGACCAACTGGCCGTCCTGGCGCGCGCCGCCGCCGACAACGAAGGTGTGATCCGTGAATTCGGCGGCGCCACCGCACAATTGGGCGATGCGCTGGCCGATCTGAACATCGGCGCGGGGGAGACGGGCGCGCAGATCAACCAGATCCTGCTGCAAGCGAACGATCTGCTCACGCACAACGCGGACAGCATCCGGTCCACGGTGGCCGACGCGAACACCGTGACGCGCGCGCTCGCCGACTACCGGCGTGAGCTGGCCGAGTTCATCGATGTGACACCGCTGCTGCTGAACAACGCGTACAACGCGGTCGATTTCCCGTATCGCGGGGTGCGGGTGCACGCGCTGCTGGACAAGGTGTTCTTCGACGGTCAGCTCGTCAAAGAGGTGTGCAACATCTTGGGCTTGCGCCAACTCGGCTGTGCGACCGGAACTTTGCAGGACTTCGGTCCGGACTTCGGGATCACCGACATGCTCGACGCGATGTCCAGGTTGCCGCGATGACGAACTGGAGATTCGGGATGCGCGCCGCGGCGCTCGGCGCGGTGCTGGCGACGATGACGGCGTGCTCGGTGGGGCTGGAGGACCTCCCGTTGCCCGCGCCCGGCATCGGCGGCGCGAAGTACACCGTCCACGCCGACTTCGCCAACGCGCTGAACCTGCCCGCCAAGGCGAAAGTCCGGCTCTCCGGGGCAGACGTCGGCGAGGTGACCGGTATGGCGGTGCGCGACTTCACCGCCGTCGTCACGATGGGCATCGACCAAGGCGTGGTCCTGCCGCTCGGGACGCGCGCGGAGCTGCGCACCGCCACCCCGCTGGGCGATGTCTTCGTCTCGCTGACACCGCCGCCGGACGCCACACCCGCCACCCCCGCCCTGCGTGACGGGGACAGCATCGCCCGGGATGCCACGGCTGCCGCCGCGACCATCGAAGAGTTGCTGACCACGGCCGCGCTGCTGGTGAACGGTGGCGCGATCCGCAATCTCACCACTCTCGTCAACGGACTCGGGCAAGCGGTCGGCGACCGCGGCGAGCGGGTCGGCGCCTTGATCGAGCAGTCCACCCGAGTGGTGGGGGCACTGGCCGCTCGCTCGGAGGACATCCGCACCACCCTCGCCCAGATCGACGAGCTCACCCGGCAGGTACACGCCCAGCGGCGCACCATCGACGACGTGGTCTTCGCGGCGGGTCCCGCGCTGACCACGCTGCAGGACAATGCGCGGCAAGCGCTGGCACTGGTCCGGCGGGTGGATCAGATCAGCGGCCAACTGGAGAAGTTGCCCGGGCTGAACGGCGCCGCCACCACCGGCATGGTCGCCGACATCAACAGGATCGCCGCGGAACTCAACGCCGCCGCGACCGACCCGAACGCGAGCGTGGCGGCGATGAACGCGATGCTCGGACCGGTCATCGCCGTGACAAGCAGCACCTCGGCGAGCGTCGACGCCGACATGCGGGATCTGGCGCTCGGCGTCTTGCCGGACCCGAACCATCCCGGTGATCCGGCCAGCCGCCTGCCGGACGCGCGGGATTGGGAAGCGTTCGTGGGCAGCCTCACCTACACACTGCTGAAGCTCCAGCAACGGGTGACGGGAACCGGCCGATGAGCACACCGGCCCGGCTGCGCGCGGCGGCGCTGGAACTGCCGGCGCGGCTGCTGGTGACGGTGGTGCGCGCGGGACGAGCCAGGCGCTCGGGCCTTTCCGCGGGCGCGCTGGTGCTCACCCTGGTGGTGGGCGTCGGCTATCTGGTGTTCGGCGCGCTCGGCGTGGATCCGACCGCAGCGACGATCACGGTGCGGGTGCACCTCGCCGACTCCGGCGGCCTGCTGGCCGGTCGGCAGGTGACCTTGCGCGGAGTACCGATCGGCCGGGTCGAATCGGTGGAGCTGACCAGCACCGGGCTGGTCGCGGTCGCCGCCGTTGACGCGGACATCCGGGTGCCCGCCGACGGGGAGGTGCGTGTGGCGAGCCTGTCGCTGGCCGGCGAGCAATACCTGGACTTCCGCCCCACCCGCGACGACGGGCCGTACCTCACCGACGGCGCGGAGATCGCCGTCGAGGCCACCACGACGCCGACGCCCCTGTGGAAGACGCTCTCCGAACTGGATTCGGCACTGGCCCAAGTGGATCCCGCCCAGCTGGCGGCCATCGTGGACGAACTCGGCGTGAGCCCGGCTGGGCCGGGCAAGCTCGCCGATATCCTCGACGGCGGCGTATTCCTGCTCTCCACACTGGATTCGGTGCTCCCACAGACGGTGAGCCTGCTGCGGGACAGCCGGTCGGTGCTCGGGACCATCCGTGATTTCGGGCCGGGTCTGATCGAGTTCGCGGGCAACACGAATGCCTTGCTGAGCGGCGTCGAAAAGAAGTCCGGTGGTTACGCCGAATTGCTCGGCGCCGCACCGGGAACCCTGCGTGCGCTCGACGCGGTACTCGCGCAGAATTCGGGCGCGGGCGCCGCGCTGCTGGACAACTTGGCGGTGGTGGCGGACACGACATCCAAGCGAGTCCCCGCTCTCCAGGAGTTCTTCTTCCCGACCGAGCGCGCCGGTTCCACGCTGGACGCCATAGGCGTGGCGTTCCACGACGGCGGCATCTGGGGACTGGTGAATCTGTACCCGCGCCGCAGCTGTGATTACGACCTGCCGCGCCGCCCGCCGTCTCTGCCGGACTTCCCGGAGCCCTATCTGTACACGTCGTGTCCCGACCACGATCCCTCGGTGCTGATCCGTGGCGCGCGCAATGCGCCACGTCCACCGGGAGAGGAGATCCCGGACGGCTCGCCGCCGGGCGTGCGTGCCGACCAGCAGGCCACCCCCACCCCGATCGGGCCGTTGTCGCTTCCACTCACGTTCGCGGGACCGCCGCTGCCGCCCCCACCGCCCGCGCCGCGGCGATGACCGGCCGCGGCCACGGTCGGCCTGACAGTGCACACACACCACAAACGAGGAGTCATCATGAGTCACAGTGATACCGCGACCTCGGTAGCGACCGAGCAGAAGCTGTCGACCGCCCCGGGCGAAGCCGAGGAGACGGCCGAGGAGACGGCCGCCGTGACGGATCCGGCCCCGGACGAGCGGCCTGCCGACGGCGACGCCGCCGAACGGCAGTCGAGCGCGTCCGCGCGACCGGGCCTGCTGTCACGCGTGACCCCGCTGATCCGGCGAGCCCTGTTGCCCGTCACCGCGGCCGTCGCGGTCGCCGCCATAGCGGCGGCGGCCGTCCTGGGCTGGCAGCTGAAGAAGGAACGCGACGTGGACGCCGCGGCGGCGGCCGGGCTTTCCGCGGCACGCTCGTATGCCATGACGCTGACCAGCGTGGACTCGGGCACCCTCGACCGTGATTTCGCCGCCGTACTGGACGGCGCGACGGGCGAGTTCCGGGATATGTACACCCGCTCGAGCGGACAGTTGCGCCAGCTGCTGCTGGAGAACAAAGCGACCGGTAAGGGAACGGTGCTGGACGCCGCGGTCAAGTCGGCGACGGAGACGAAAGTCGAAGTCCTGCTGTTCATCGATCAGACGGTGACCAATTCCGCCTCGGCGGATCCGCGAGTCGATCGCAGCCGGGTCGAGATGACCATGGAACTCGTCGGAGGCCGCTGGCTGGCGAGCCGGGTCTACCTGCCCTGATCCCCGCCCCACCGCGCGAGTGAATCTCTTCGCGGCGGCGTGAGAATGATCTTCGCTCTAGAAGAGAATAATGTTATCCTTTCGCTAAGTAGCTTCTATCACTCAGGAGTGCTCTCCATGACTGACTTCGATTCGGTCGACTACTTCACCGATCCGGCCGTCGTACCGGATCCGCATCCGTACTTCGATCACCTGCGGGCCAAGTGCCCGGTGACGCGGGAATCGCGGTACGGGGTGTACGCGGTGACCGGATACGAGGAGTCGACGGAGGTGCTGAAGAACTCGGAGGTCTTCTCCTCCGCGATCGCCGTGGGAGGTCCGTTCCCGCCGTTGCCGTTCGAAGTCCAGGGCGACGACCTCACCGAGTTGCTCGAACAGCACCGCAGCCAGTTGCCGATGTTCGAGCACATGGTGACGATGGATCCGCCGCAGCACACCTACGCGCGGTCGTTGCTGAACCGGTTGTTGACGCCGGCGCGGCTGAAGGAGAACGAGGACTTCATGTGGCGGCTGGCCGACCGCCAGCTCGACGAATTCCTGGAGCGCGGGCGGTGTGAATTCCTCGCCGAATACGCCAAGCCGTTCTCGTTGCTGGTCGTGGCCGACATGCTGGGCGTGCCGGAGGAGGACCACGAGGACTTCCGCATCGCTTTGGGCGCCGAGCGTCCGGGGTCGCGGGTCGGCGCGCTGGACAAAGAGGTGGTGTCGAGCAATCCGCTGGAGTGGCTGGACGAGAAATTCGGTTCGTACATCAGCGATCGGCGGCGCGAGCCGCGCGACGACGTCCTGACGTCGCTGGCGCTGGCGAAGTACCCGGACGGCTCCACACCCGAGGTCATCGATGTGGTGCGCTCGGCGACCTTCTTGTTCGCCGCCGGGCAGGAAACCACCGCGAAGTTGCTGGGCGCGTCACTGCGGGTGCTGGGCGATCATCCCGAGGTGCAGGAGCGGCTGCGCGCCGATCGCAGTCTGATTCCGGTGTTCATCGAGGAGTCGCTGCGCATGGATTCGCCGGTCAAGAGCGGTTTCCGCCTGGCGAAGCGCGCGACGACCATCGGCGATATAGACATCCCGGTGGGCTCGACGGTGATGTTCTGCCCCGGCGCGGCCAACCGGGACCCGCGGCGGTTCGAGAATCCGCACGAATTCCGTTTGGACCGGCCGAATTTCCGCGAACACATGGCCTTCGGGCGCGGGGTGCACTCCTGCCCCGGCGGCCCGCTGGCTCGGGTCGAGGGGCGCGTGTCGATCGAACGCATCCTGGACCGGATGCTGGACATCGCCATCGACGAGGAACGCCACGGACCGGCGGGGGAGCGGCGCTACAGCTACGAGCCCACCTACATCCTGCGCGGGCTCACCGACCTCCACATCACCTTCACGCCCAACTCCTGAGCAGGGGTAACTCCCCGCTCACGGGCGATCTCACGAACCAGCCGTTTCGGCGGAACAACGAATAGAGGTAACCATGACCGGACGGGTAGAAGGAAAGGTCGCGTTCATCACCGGTGCTGCGCGTGGCCAAGGCCGCAGCCACGCGGTGCGGCTGGCGCAGGAAGGCGCCGACATCATCGCCGTCGACGTGTGCAAGCAGCTCGACAACGTGCCCTTCCCGATGTCCACCCCCGAGGATTTGGCGACCACCGCCGATCTGGTCAAAGCCGAAGGCAGGCGGGTGTTCACCGCCGAGGTGGACGTGCGCGACTTCGCCGCGCTGAAGACCGCCGTCGACAGCGGCGTCGAGCAGCTCGGCCGGCTGGACGTCATCGTGGCGAACGCGGGTATCGGCAACGAGGGCGGGCAATTGCTCGACCTCGAGGAGAACCTGTGGGACGACATGATCGACGTCAACCTGGGCGGCGTGTGGAAGACCGTGAAAGCCGGTGCGCCGCATCTGATCGCGGGCGGCCGTGGCGGCTCGATCGTGCTCACCAGTTCCGTGGGCGGCCTCAAGGCGTATCCGAACGTGGGTCATTACGTCGCCGCGAAGCACGGCGTCGTCGGTCTCATGCGAACCTTCGCCGTGGAACTCGGCCACCACTCGATCCGGGTCAACTCGGTGCATCCGACGCACGTGAACACGCCGATGGTGATGAACGACGGCACCTACAAGCTGTTCCGCCCCGATCTGGAGAATCCGGGCCCCGCCGATCTCGAACCGATCTGCCGGATGTTCCACACCTTGCCGATCCCGTGGGTGGAGCCGGTCGACATCAGCAACGCGGTGCTCTACCTCGCTTCGGACGAGTCCCGTTTCGTCACCGGTGTTCCGTTGCCGATCGACGCGGGCAGCATGCTCAAGTGAAAGGCGGCTGCGCGTCACACGGCTACGCCCGGGGGT
This sequence comes from Nocardia sp. NPDC005745, assembly GCF_040630775.1. Taxonomy (NCBI): domain Bacteria; kingdom Bacillati; phylum Actinomycetota; class Actinomycetes; order Mycobacteriales; family Nocardiaceae; genus Nocardia; species Nocardia sp. NPDC005745. The sequence goes on along the minus strand of NZ_JBEXYF010000033.1, from coordinate 17,277 downwards.
GAGAACGGTTTGCGGTACGGCACCTGGGGCGAACCGGCCGAGCCACGCGCGGTCGCCGAGCGGTCGGACGAAGGGCTGGCTCTGCTCACCGCGCTGTGGTCCGGTGCGGAGGTCGACTTCCATGGCACGCACCTGTCGGCCGATGGCGTCACGTTTCTGCCGACCCCGGTGCAACGACCTCGCCCGCCGATCTGGATCGGCGGCAACTGGCCCAATCGCTCGCCGCTACGGCGTGCCGCCCGCTGGGACGGTGTCGCCCCGATGATCATCGGTGCCGACGGGTCGTTCGGACCGGCGCCGCGGATCGTCACCGAACTGGTCGGCGCGGTCGCCGAATATCGCACGGACGGGTCCGCGTTCGACGTCGTCATCACCGGCCGGACGCCCGCCGACCGGCCCGAGGCGGCCTGCGTCACGGTCGAAGCTATCGCGGCGGCGGGCGCGACCTGGTGGCTGGAAGGCTTTCATCCCGGCCCGGGGGAGTACGCGCAGGCACTGCGCCGCGTGACCGCGGGTCCGCCGCGCCGCGGCAGGTCACCGCGGACCGGCACCGAGAAGAAGGAACCAGATGACCCATACCCGGCCGGGGGCCGGCCCCGGCGGAGACGCGACGAACGCCATCGAGGACACGGCCGCGCCCGGCGAGTCCTCGGTGACGCGGATGCTCGAGATCTTCGATGTCGTGCCCGTCGGCGTGAACGCCTTCACCGGCGCCAGTGACGGCGGATCGCGCAAGGTGGTCGACGGCACCCAGCTCCTCGCGCAATCCCTCGTCGCGGTTGCGAAACGGTTGCCCGGCAGATCGATCCGGTCGGCGCACGCCATCTTCACCCGTGTCGTCGATCCGGACGAGCCCCTCGAGTTCGTGGTCGACGTGACACACGAGGGACGTTCGATGGCCGCGGCGGCGGTGGCGGTGCAACAGAACGGTCGCCGCTGCGCGTCGGTCGCCGTCCTGGCCGACACACCGGCAGCCGACGTCATCCGGCATCACGCGCCACGCCCGCGAGTCCCGGGGCCGGACGAGGCGATCGTGGCCGAGATGCCGATGGCGGGCCGCGAGCTGCGGATCGTCGGCGTCGCCGATGTGAACGACCCCGCGGAGGTCGGCCCGCCCGAGTTGTCCGCCTGGCTGCGCTACGAAACGATTCCGGTCCGCGACGACCTCGCCAAGGCCCTGCTCGCCCACTTCACCGGTCACCTCTCGGTATCGGCGACCATGCGCGCGCACGCGGGTGTCGGCACCAGCCAGGCGCACCACACCATCTCGACGGCGGTCATGACCGTGACGGTGAGTTTCCACGAGCCGGTCGGGTGGAACGGCTGGCTGCTGTACTCCCACGAGAGCACGCAGGTCGGCGGGGGCATGTCGTATGTCCGCGGCCAGGTGCACACCGAGGACGGCCGCTTGATCGCCTCGTTCACGCAGGAGGCGATGATCCGCCCGCTGCGCCGGGAACACGCCGAGATCCCGGCGGCCGCGCGGCTGTGAGCGGTCGGGCTTCGGAAAGGAACCCTGGGATGGATGAACAGCGGACCGTTGCGGAGGTCGAGCACTCCGGTTTCGCGGCCAGACCCGACTATCGCGTCGACATCCACCGCCGCCGCAACCTCGTCACGGCCCGGCTCGGCGACCGGCTCGTCGCCGAGACGACGCGGCCCCTGCTCGTCGACGAGCAGGACCACGGTCTGGTGTTCTATTTCCCCCGCGAGGACGTGCGGGTCGCGCTCCGGCGCGACGACGCGCGCAGCAGCCGATGCCCGTTCAAAGGGCAGGCGACCTACTGGCGTTTCGACGGCGACGGCGACGCCGCCGTGTGCTGGAGTTACGACGACCCGATCCGCCAAGTGGCGCGCCTACACGGGCACGTCGCCTTCTATCAGGACCGGGTACAGGTCTGCGTCGGTGTGGCGACTCCGGCGGTCCCGGGAGTGTCCGCCCGGGCCTGAGCGCTCCACAATCCGGTGCTCGGCGCATTATGAGAGCAAAGTTCTCGAATATGAGAATTCGACTTCGAAATGGCGCTGTCGGCTTCTATGCTGAGCGCGTGTCAAACACACCTGCGTACAGGGTCGTTCAGTGGACCACGGGGAATGTCGGTAAGAGTTCGGTGCGAGCCATCGCGGCCAATCCGCTGTTCGAGCTCGTCGGCTGCTACGCCTGGTCGCCGGACAAGGTGGGGCGCGATGCCGGCGAGTTGTGCGGTATCGAGCCCCTGGGAGTCATGGCCACCGACGACATCGAGGCGCTGCTGGCGCTGAAACCTGATTGCGTGGTCTACAACCCCATGTGGATCGACGTGGACGAACTGGTCCGCATCCTGTCGGCGGGGGTCGATGTCGTCGCCGCCGCTTCGTTCATCACCGGCCACAACCAGGGAGACGGCCGCGACCGGATCGCCGAGGCATGCCGCCGCGGCGGTTCAACCATGTTCGGTTCCGGTATCAGCCCGGGGTACATCAACCTGTTGGCAGTGGTGGCCGCGGGCATCTGCGACCGGGTCGACAAGGTGACCATCGACGAGGCCGCCGACACCACGTTCTACGACTCGCCGGAAACCGAGAAGCCGGTAGGGTTCGGCAGGCCGATCGGCGATCCCGCCCTGCCCGCGATGACCGCGCACGGCACCGGCGTGTTCGGTGAGGCCGTACGACTGATCGGCGACGCTCTCGGTGTCGAACTCGACGAAGTGCGCTGTGACGCGCAGTACGCGCAGACCACCGCCGATCTCGATCTGGGGTCGTGGACCATCCCGGCGGGCTGTGTCGCCGGCGTCCACGCGAGCTGGAAAGGGCGAGCGGGCGACCGGACCCTCGTCGAGATCAACGTCCGCTGGCGCAAGGGGCAGACGCTCGAGCCCGATTGGCGGATCGAGCAGGACGGATGGGTGCTGCGAGTCGACGGCCGCCCGACGGTGCAGAACATCGTCAGCTTTCTGCCGCCGCCGGATTTCCAGGCCGAGACGATCGCCGATTTCATGACCCTTGGGCACATCATGACCGCCATGCCGGTCATCAACGCCATTCCCGCCGTTGTCGGCGCCGCCCCGGGCATCGTGACCTACAACGACTTGGCGCTCATCCTGCCTCGCGGCGTGGCACCGCAGGGCTGAGGCCGTTCACCTGCCGAAAACCCGGGCGGTGGCCAGCGTGGTGAGCCGATTGTCGTTCCCGGTGTCGCGCACTTCGACCCGGCCCAGTCCCTCGTGCAACCGCGCGTCGGCGACCACCGGGCCCACCCGGGCCCCGAGCACGTAGCGCAGGCCGAGGAAACAGAGGCTGTCGCCGGGGGCGAGCGAGAGCACCGCCTCCTCCGCGACCAAAGCGAGCAGGCCACCGTTGATGGTGTCGGAGGCATTGAGCCCCTCGGCCGACCGCGGCAGTACCACCGTTCCCGGGGCGACCCGCAGGCAGCCGGCGCGCTCTGCCAACGGCATCGGCAGCCGCTCCGCCGTGGGCGGCAGTTCGACGCTCAGCCGCGGCGGCAACTGCACGTCCGGATCGGGCGCCACCATGAAGGAAGCGGCCCCGAGGGCGATGGGCTCGTCGTCGACGCTGAATTCGAACTCCGCCACGAAGACCGAGCGACCTGCCTTCACCGTTCGTCCGACGGCCCTGACCTCGCCCGTACCGGGGGCGGGACGGTACAGGTTGACGTCGAGTTCCAGCGTGACCGGTACCCGCGGGCCCATCGCCAGGGAGGCCAGCAGGCCGGAAACGGTGTCGGCCCAGGTCGCGAGGATGGACGTGCGCAGCACGGCGGTGTCCGGTACGTGCATCTCGGGCGTTATCTCGGCGCGACCGTGCAGTTCGTCGCCGACCCGGCGCGTCGCGAACCCCAGTTCCCGCAGAATGCGGCCGCGTTCTTCCAGGCTGCTCGGGACGCTCGTCACGGCTTCCTCCTGCTCGGCGCCACGGCTCGAGCTCGCGAGGCCTCGGACAGTGAGTAATCTAATTCTTAAATGAGAGAATGCCGATATCCAACATAGCACGCCCGGGTGGGCCGCCGGTGCTGTCGTCGGAGGCGATGACGGCATACGGCTTCGGCGCAGCCGAGGGAGCGCGGTGCGGAAAGCTGGAGTTATGCCGGTTGAAGACCGGCGTCCGAGACCCGCGCCCCACGGTTGACCGCGAACACCGGAAATCTGTCCCCGTGGGAACGTGCCCGGAACCGCACACGGACCGGCCCGGTGGAGGAGGGCGGCAGTTCGCCATGGATCGTCGTGTACAACCACGGGCCTTCATCGAGTTCCACAATGGCGATCGTGGAGCGCTCGACCTCGGCGCGTGGATTCGCGGCGCACTGCAACACCCGCCACGACACGACCGATCCGGCGCCGGAGCACGGAACCCATGCCAGATCAGCGGATCGGCAGGACGAACACGCGTCGAACCGGGGCGCCAGCAGACGGCCGCAGCATTCGCAACGCCTGATCATCAGCGTTGCCTCTCGTCGAGCGGAGGGGGTGTCACCGACGTTTCCGGTGTGTTTCGGATCGCGCTGGTACATAGAGCCTCGAAATCATCGTGCTGATGTCACCGACCATGTCAGTCTCTCGTAGGCGTGTTTCACCGCACGACGGCCGATCGGCCGGGGGTATACCTATTTTTCGCTGCCCCGGCTCACAGCCGGGGCATGACCTCGGCGGCGAAGAGCTCCATCGTCGCCGCGGCGTGTTTCGCCCCGACCATGAACACGAACGAGGAGATGCCCTGCTGGGCTCGTTCGCCCAGTCGATCCGCCAACATGGCGGGCGTCCCGATATAGCCGTCGTCGACACCGAACGCCGCGGCGGCGAAGCGGCGGCCGACGCGGGCCCGCAACTCGGGGAGATCGCGCTCGTGCGCGGCCACCGCCAAGACGGCCTGGTGCGATCTGCGGATCAGGCCCGGGTCCCGCTCGATCCGTGCGCATTCCTTCTCCAGCACACCGGTGAGCGCGGGCCAGTCGCGCAGTCCGTAGGTGGGCACGTTCCAGACGTCGGCGTAACGAGCGACCAGGGGCATTGTGTACTTCGGCCCCGCGCCACCGATGTGGATCGGGGGCCGCGGCTGCTGGACGGGTCGCGGCCGATTGGGCATCTCGGTCACCTGGTAATGACGGCCCTGGAACGACGTGCGCTCGGAGGCGAACATCCGGGTGATGATCTCGAGCGCTTCGCCGAGCCGTTCGGCTCGGTCCGCGGCCGACCCCCAGGGCAGGCCCGCCTGCCGGTGCTCCTCGCGCACCGAACCGCTGCCGAGGCCGAACTCGAGCCGCCCTCCGGAGATCAGATCGAGGGTGGTGGCCATGCGGGCGAGCAGCACCGGGTGCCGGAAGTTGTTGCACAGCACCAGGGCGCCGACACGCAGAGTCGTGGTGTCGGCGAGCAGCGCCGTGGCGGTTGTCCACGCCTCGAGCGCCGGATGGTCGGGGAGCGCGGGCGCGTAGAGGTGGTCGAACAACCAGAGCGTGTCGAAGCCCGTCCGCTCGGCGGTTCGCGCGAGGTCCAGCAGCGTCTCGTACTCCGGGACGATCTGCGGAACGTAGATCCCGAACTCCATTCCGGCGGGAGTTCCGGCACTCCGGTGCGGCGGAACCGGCTCGAGGCGCGGCGGGTCCGACGTCACGCGACCACCACCTCCCGCGAGCTTGCGACCTGCGCTCCGGCCCATGACATCTCCGGACACGTATGTCCGGTTATATCACTGTCCCGGTGTGGCCGCGCAAGTGTCGCGCGGACCGGGCCTACCGGCAGACCGCGCACATCGTGATTTACGCGGTCGTCGCGCCGCTGCACGCAGCGTCATGATGGTCCCGATCATCGAGACCGCGGCCGAACGTCCGGAAGCAGTGGACGCACCGCCGTGGCTTCGGGGCCGCGCTTGCGCATGGTGGCGGTGAAGAGGACGGGCTGGCCGGCGTACAACGACTTGTATCCGGTCGTCTCGATACTGGTGTACTCGACGAAGACCTGGGTGGGATCGTCCGCGGGCTGAAGGAATCCGAAACCCTTCTCGATGTTGAACCAGACCACCGTGCCGCGGCGCCAGAAATCCGCCGCGGTCCGGTGGTGGGGCAGGCCGGTCACGAAAGGATCATCCGGGTCACGCGGCGTCGGGCAACGGATCGGCGTGCATGATCCGCTGCCACCACGCGTCCAGTGGGCTGGGGTCGGGCCAGACGACCGCGGCTTCGGGGGAAACCTCGGTTCCGGACTCGGCCGTTGCGAGCAGCGGGTCGTGCCGTTCGGTCGATGTCATGATCGGGTGCTCCATCAGGTGTTCCGTTCGCGAAGATAACCTCTGTGCGGTAACGCCTTTCGCGTTCCCGGCCGGGTGCGGGCCCGGGATCCCGGACCCGCGTTCTCCGCGGCTGCCTCAGGCGTCGATCGCCTTGTGCCCGTTGCCGCGACCGATCTCGATCTTGCGCGGCTTGGCCTTCTCCGCGACCGGAATCGTCAGCCGCAGTACGCCGTCGGTGTAATCGGCGCGAATCTTATCGGTGTCGAGGTTCTCGCCCAGGAACAGTTGACGGCTGAACACGCCGCGGGCGCGTTCAGCGGCGATCATCTCACGGCCCGAGTCGAGTTCGGGACGGCGGGCGCGCACCGTCACCACATTGCGCTCGATGTCCAGGTCCAGGGATTCGGGGTCGATGCCGGGCAGGTCGAACTCGACGACGAATTCCTCGCCCGCGCGCCAGGCATCCATCGGCATCACCGCGGGATGCGCCTTCGTGCCGAACACCTGCTGCGTCAGACGGTCCAGATCGCGGAACGGATCGGTGCGCATCAGCATGGTCGCCACCTCCACTCACTCCATTCTCCGTAGTAGGGGCCAGATAACCTCTGTTACCTGACATAGATTTTTTATAGCATCGAGAGAAGTTGAGCGCAAGGCGCTAAACTAGGAAATCTGTTGGCAACTCGAAGTGAGGATGGATGACGCGGGAGAGGGGCGACTCGGGGCACCTGCCGGATCCGGGCCAAGCGGTGTACGGGATCTCGGTCGCTGCCGGCCTGGCCGGAATCGGCGTGCAGACGCTCAGGCTCTACGAGCGTCACGGGTTGCTGACTCCAGCGCGCAGCGACGGGGGCACCCGCCGCTACAGCGGCAATGACCTCGCCAGGTTGCGGCGGATCACCGACTTGGTCGCCACGGGCGTGAACCTCGCGGGCATCCGCCGCATTCTCGACCTCGAGGACGCGAATGCCGACCTGCACGCGGACAACGACCGGCTGCACGCCGACAACGTCCGGCTGCGGGACGCGCAGGACAACGCGCCAGGTTTGGCGTGAGCGCGCAAACTATTCCGAGAAGTGGGTGCGCAGATCGACCACTGTGCCGGAATCGCCGGTGGTCACAGTGACGTGCGGTATGAGCGCGCGGATCAGCGGCATACCGCGCCCGCGCAGCGGATCCGCCTGCGGGTCGGGTTGTTTCCATCGGCCGCTGTCGGCGATGGTCACCCGGAGTTCGTCGCCCTCGATCGATGCGCGCAAGCGGACCACGCCGCCGTCGCCGTGATGGCCGTGTTCTACGGCGTTGGTACACGCTTCACCGACGGCCAGCAGCACGTCGTAGGCCGGGGCGGCCGCCATCCCGCACTCGGTGAGCCATTCCTGGAGGGTATGCCGGACGGTCGCCAAGTGCACCGCCTCGGCAGCGAAATCCAACTCCAGGGGCGTCACGGCGTTGGGTAGCGGGACCCGCTCGCCCGCGCTCACGAGCGCGCACCAGCCGCCGGGATCGGAGTGCGTCTGTCGCGGTCCGGTCGTCCCGTGGTCGTGCCGTGCCAAGGGCGTCGATGCGCCGTCACCTCGTTACCTCCCTGTCGGGGATCGGTGCGCTGTACCCGTCACGCCGAGCACGTGGACCGTCATCGAGCTCGGCGGCCGTGTTCGCCGTGCGTGTGCCATGCTCCCCGAGGCTATACCCAGTTGATCATTCCCCATTCATCCTGGGTGGCGGCCGGGCAGATCCGGCCCCCGGCCATCGCGCGGCATCCGTAAAACGCTGTGCCACAGCCCGGCAGAGCCGGCGCGGTTTCGCGAGGGAACGCCGCTACAGGTTTTGGCGCGGCAGCCGGACGACCTGGACGAAGAAATCGTCGATCTGCTTGATGGCGGCCACGAACTGATCGAGGTCGACCGGCTTGGTGACGTACGCGTTCGCGTGCAGCCGGTAGCTGCGCAGAATGTCCTCCTCGGCCGCGGAGGTGGTCAGCACGACCACCGGAATGTGCGCCAGATCGGGGTCGGCTTTGATCTTCTCCAGCACCTGCCTGCCGTCGTACTTGGGCAGGTTCAGGTCGAGCAGGATCAGGTCCGGCCGCGGCGCGTCCGGGTACCGGCCCTGGCGGTAGAGGAACTCGAGCGCCTCCTCCCCGTCTCTGGCGACATGCAGGTTGTTACCGATCTTGTTGTCCTCGAAGGCCTCTCGCGTCATCAGCTCGTCGCCGGGATCGTCCTCGACGAGCAGGATGTCGATCGGCTGGCCGGGGGAGGTCATACGGTGGCTCCTTCGGGGGCGGGAATATCGGCGGTGCGGGCGGTGGTGTCGGCGTCGGCGGTACGCAGCGTGAAGCAGAAACGGGTGCCCGCGGTGTAATCGGTATCGATCCAGATCCGGCCGCCGTGATACTCCACGATCTTCTTGCATACCGCCAGCCCGATGCCGGTGCCGCTGTACTCCTCACGATTGTGCAGCCGCTGGAAGATGACGAACACCTTCTCGGCGAATTCGGGTGCGATCCCGATGCCGTTGTCGGAGACCGACAGCAGCCAGCCGTTGCCCTCCTCGCCCGGCTCGCAGGTGATCTCGATCTCCGGCGGGTGATCGGGTCGACGGAACTTGATGGCGTTGGCGATCAGGTTCTGCCACAGCATCGTCAGCAGCGTCGGATCGCCGATGATCTCGGGCAGCTCCTCCGGGCGCCGGATCGCGGTGTCGGTGTCATCGATGACCGCGGAGAGATTGGTCAGTGCCTTGTCCAGGGACTGGCCGAGGCCCGTGGGCTCGGTGCGGTCGGTGATGCGGCCCACCCGGGAGAATGTGAGCAGGTCGTTGATGAGCACCTGCATCCGCTTGGCGCCGTCGACGGCGAAGTCGATGTACTGCTTGCCGCGCTGGTCGAGTTTGTCGCCGTAGCGCTTCTCCAGCAGCTGGCAGAACGACGCCACCTTGCGCAACGGCTCCTGCAGATCGTGTGAGGCGACGTAAGCGAACTGCTCCAGCTCCGCGTTGGAACGGCGCAGTTCCATGGCCTGCAGGTCGAGGTCGGTCTTCTGCTCGGCGAGCGCGGCTTCCTGAGCGCGCGAGGATTCCAGCTCGGCGACGATCCGGCGGCGCATACTCTCCACCGCCTGCGCGACGGTCGCCAAGTCGGCCGGACCGTGCACGTCGATGTGATGATCGAAGTCGCCGCCCGCCACCCGCAGCGACGCGTCCGTCAAGGAGCCGAGGGGACGGGCGATCAAGCGCCGCACCAACACGGTCAGCACCACACCGGTGAGCAGGAACGCGATGACCATTCCGGCCAGCACGGCGTCCCGGACGGTGCGGGTGCGCGCGAGCTCCTCTTCGTCGTGTGCGATGGCCGCCTCGAGACCGTTGTTCTGGGCCTCGAAGCGCGTCCGGAGTTCATCGAACAGCGGCTTGCCGCGGCTCGGGGTGGAAGGCTCGAGACCGCGGGTCGCCCCGGAGGTCAATCCGGCTACCAGCGGCTCGGCGTACTCGGTGCGCCAACGCTGCGCGGACTGCTCCACGGCGTCGAGGTCGTCGAGCAATGGCTGCCGGTCGGCCAGCAGTTCCCGCAAGCGGGCTACCGACTGAGCCTCGTCCCGGGTGCCGTCCCGGTAGGGCTGCAGGAACTGCGGGTCGGCGGTGATGCCGTAGCCGCGTAGGCCGGTCTCCTGGTCTACCAGGGCGCTCTGCAATTTGTAGGCCTCGGCCGCCGCGGGCAACGACTTGTCGAGCAGCCGATCGGCCCCCCGGTTGGTCTGCGCGATCACCTGGGCGCCCGCGACGGTGCCGATGATCACCACCAGCACCATCGAGGCGAGCACCAGCTGAAACCAGGCCTGGGCGGTCAGTCGCGTGCTCAGGGGCGGCCGCCCGGTCTTCGTCGTCATCGGTTCTGGTCCTGTCCTCGCCCGTCGCCGTGCCATCCCAGATACAGGATGGCGACATCGTCGTCCAAACCGCCCGACGCCCCCGCCAGTGCCTCGACGCGGCCGATCAGCTCGTCGACGAACCAGTCGGGATCCGCGGCCTGGACGGCGCGGGCGACCTCCATCAATCCTTCTTCGCCGAGACGTTCCTGATCGGTCCCGACCCGTCCCTCGAACAATCCGTCGGTGAACACCATCAGCCCGGAGCCCAGCGGAAGGTCCACATCGTGCACGGGCCACTCGGCGCGACCGGGCAGGAAGCCGAGGGCAGGCCCGCCGGGCACCTCGACCCAGGTCAATCCGGAGGCCGAGCGCTGCAACATCCCAGGGTGCCCGGCCCGCAGCACCTGAGCACGGCGCTCGCCCGGATGCAACATCAGGCTGGTCACCGTCGCGAAGGTCTGCCTGCCGGTGCGTTCGGCCAGCAGGACCTGTTCGAGCAACCGCAGCTGTCGCGCCCCGGTCACCCCGCTCAGCACCAGCGTGCGCCAGGCCAGGCGCAACGCCACACCGGTCGCCGCCTCGTCCGGGCCGTGCCCGGACACGTCACCGATGACGGCGTGCACCGTGCCGTCCGAGTCCTGCACCACGTCGTAGAAGTCGCCGCCGAGCAGCGCGTGGGCCCGGCCGGGACGGTAGCGCGCCACCACGTCGACGACCCGCTTCCCGCGCAGCAGCGGAGTGGGCAGCAGGCCGCGTTCCAGCCGCGCGTTCTCCTGCGCGCGCATATTGATCGCCTGCAAGGCCGCGCTGGTGCGCTCGGCCTGCTTGCGCTGGATCGCATAACGCACGGCACGCCCGAACAGTTCGGGCTCGACCCGGCCCTTGACCAGGTAGTCCTGGGCTCCCGCCGCGACCGCGGCCAAACCGGTCTGCTCCTGATCCAGACCGGTCATCACCACGATCGCGACCTGGTCGGTGTGCCGGCGGATGCGTTCTACCGCCTCGAGCCCTTGGGCATCGGGCAGATGCAGGTCCAGCAGCACACAGTCGGGCTCGGCGGTGGCCAGATGCTCGGCGGCCTCGGCCAGCGACCGGACCCAGTGCAGCTGCAACCCGGGCGCGCCGTCCACGACCAGTTCCTCGACCAGCAGCGCATCCCCCGGATCGTCCTCGATCAGCAGCACCGAAGGTTGCTGCCACGGCCAATCCGCGTCCACGATCACTTCGGGATCGTCGTCTGTCCCGTCACGCCGCACGGACACCACCGGTCGCGGGTCCGATTGTGGCAGAACGAATGACAGCACGATTGCCGTCGTCGGCGAACACCGACAACCCGGCCTCCGATCACCATGGGGCGGCACCAGCGCACGCCGACTGTCTCCGCGGCCGTTTGCTGGACCGAGAAACAGTCAAGATCGTATCCGATCCGACATCCGACCGAGACATGGCAGTGCCGACCTGCGCGGATGGAGAAGCTGCCGAAAGGTGCGCGGGCGATCAGACCGTGGTGCCGGTGAGCCGCGCGGTGTCCCGCTCGGCCTCCCGGACCGCGCCATCGCGGCGCGGGGAACGGAGTTCCGCCAAGCTGCGGGCGACGACCGTGGCATGAACCGCGATGACGGCAAGGGAGGCCGAGCCGATCACAGCAAGAAGCACAACCACGACAGATACCGGTCCTTTCGGGTGCGAACGGGCCGGTTGCCCGCTCGATCGGGTGCCGAGTTCGCGTCGCCGACCCCGGCGGGCGCGCGCTCCGCCTCCAACGTGCCCCGGCTGCTCCAAGCCAAACCCATCGATTCCGGGGGCGCGGACGGGGCGTGCGGTCACGCGAGGACTACCTCGGCCGTCGCACGACCGAAGATCTTGCGTCCGTCGTGCTCGGCGGTGATCGCGATGGTGGCGGTACGGGTGTGCGTGTCCAGGTGTTTCACCCGGCCGGCGAACTCGATCCGGCCGCCGGTCACGCCGACGTGGACGGGATTGGTCAGCCGCACGTTGTAGGAGCGCAGCGCGCCGGGGTCGCCCAGCCAGGAGGTGAGCAAGTCCACACTGAGCCCGATGGTGAACATGCCCTGCGCGACGACGGTTTCCAGCCCCAGCAGCGCGGCGGCCGCGGTGCTCCAATGGATGGGATTCGGATCTCCCGCGACTCCGGCGTAGTTGACCAGATCGCCCCGGGTGACCGTGAGGGCGCGCGGCGGCAGCTCCGCTCCGAGACGCACGGTGTCGAAGGGCCGGACATGGGGACCGGCCGGTGCGGGCGGCGTCCGGCGTCCGGGCTCGCTGCCGTCCCCGACATATCGCGGGTGCGATGCGCGACGCTGCTTCCGCCCTTCCGGGCGGGCGCCGTGCATCACGACCGCGTCGAACCACGTCGGGAGAGCCTCGTCGGCCCGCCCGACCAAACTGGTCCGGGACGTCACGACAGGCCGGTCGTCCTGATCCAGGATGGTCTGACGCAGGCCGATGAGGTCGCCGCCGAACGCGTGCCGGAAAGAGTCCAGGCACATCTCGAAGTCGATCCGGTCGCCTGCCTGGAGCGGGCGGTGGAATTCGATCATCTGATCGGTCTGGATGGTCCTGCTCAGGTCGTAGCCGGGCAGGATCGTCTCGAACGCTTCGGCGTAGGCGAGGTACCCCGGCACCGCGCCGAAGGTCGGGGGAGCGAGCAGGCGGTCGTAACCGAGTTCGGCCGCCGCCTCCTCCGACCGATGCGCAGGGTGGTGGTTGCGCACCGCGCGGGCGTACTCACGGATCTTCTCGCGCCCGACTTCGTAGTAGTCGCTGCTGCGATACCGGCGCCCGACCATCGAGGCGGGAAGCGCGGCATCGGTCACGTCGTTCGCACCGGATGGGGTAGGGAGTCTGGACATCGCGGGGGAATCTACCCAACGCGCGGCGGAATTCCGGTCAGCCCGCATCGCACGCCGTTTCGCGGCAGGCGACGTCCGCGAACCAGGTCGCGTCGGCCGCCGCTCCGGTCGGTTCAGCAGAGACTCCACTCGGCGGCCACCATCACGTCCGCGGTCCCTTGCACCGATTGGTGGGCGCTCACCTGCACCGCGACGTCGGCGTCGGGTGTTCCGGTCGCCGGCTCCCGGCATACCGCGTATCCGACGCCGCCCCGGTCGACAGCGGTTTGAGCAGCGGACCCCTGGGAAGTCGATCGACAGGACCGACGGGATGGGGTCGGCATTCGGCCCCGTCGTGGCCGCGCTCCTCGGCAGGATAGGTCGGTTGTAACGCCGATCGGAGAGCTTCCGGCCGAACCGCCGCAGCCACTTCGCAGCCGGGTATCGCGATCTCGCGCCCCTCGCCCCGGCGGTTCGGTCGCCGGCCCTCCGCCCGCGGCTGTAGGAGAGGAGAGAGATGTCTGTTCCGAACCACACCACCGACGACGCCGGTATCCCGGTTCCCAGCGATGAGCACTCGCTGACCGCCGGACCGGATGGACCGATCCTGCTGCAGGACTGGTATCTGATCGAGAAGATGGCGGCGTTCAATCGGGAACGCGTGCCCGAACGTCAGCCACACGCGAAGGGCGGCGGTGCGTTCGGCGTCTTCGAGGTCACCAACGACGTGAGCGCCTACACCATGGCCGACGTGTTCCAGCCGGGGAAGAAAACGGAGATGCTGGCCCGCTTCTCCACCGTCGCCGGTGAGCGTGGCAGCCCCGACACCTGGCGGGATCCACGCGGGTTCGCGCTGAAGTTCTATACCGAGCAGGGCAACTTCGACATGGTCGCCAACAACACACCGATCTTTTTCGTTCGCGATCCGATGAAGTTCCAGGACTTCATCCGTTCCCAGAAGCGCCGCGCCGACAACAATCTGCGCGACCACGACATGCAATGGGACTTCTGGACGCTGTCACCGGAATCCGCGCATCAGGTGACCTGGCTGATGGGCGATCGCGGCATCCCGCGCACGTGGCGGCACATGAACGGTTACTCCAGCCATACCTACATGTGGGTGAACGCCTCGGGCGAACGCTTCTGGGTCAAGTACCACTTCAAGTCCGATCAGGGCATCGAGTTCTTCACCCAGGACGAAGGTGATCAGATGGCGGCGATGGACACCGATTATCACACCCGCGACCTGTGGGAATCGATCGAAGGCGGCGATTTCCCGAGCTGGACGCTGAAGATGCAGATCATGCCGTTCGACGAGGCGCGCGACTACCGGTTCAACCCCTTCGATCTCACCAAGGTGTGGCCGCACGGCGACTATCCGCTGATCGACGTCGGCAAGATGACCCTCGACCGCAATCCGGCGGATTACCACACCGAGATCGAACAGGCGGCATTCGAGCCGAGCAATTCGGTGCCGGGCACCGGCCCCAGTCCGGACAAGATGCTGATGGCACGCTGGTTCTCCTACCCCGACGCGCACCGATACCGCATCGGCGTCAACTACAAAGAGTTGCCGGTCAATACACCGCACGCCACCGCTGTCCGGTCGTACAGCAAGGATGGCGCGCTGCGCCACCACAACCCCGGCGACCCGGTCTACGTGCCGAATTCCAAAGGCGGCCCGCATGCCGATCCCGCGGCCGCGGGTCCGCCGGCGACCTGGCACACCGACGGCGAACTCGTGCGCTCGGCCTACACGCTGCACCGGGACGACGACGATTGGGGTCAGGCCGGAACCTTGGTCCGCGACGTGCTCGACGACGCGGCGCGCCAGCGGCTGGTCGACAACATCGTCGGACACCTGCTGAACGGCGTCACCGCACCGGTACTCGAGCGGGCCTTCGAATATTGGCGCAATGTCGACAAGAACCTCGGCGACCGGGTCGAGGCAGGGGTGCGCGCGAAACAGGACGAACGCGACCCCAAGGCAGCCGGCCAAGCCAATCCGGCTCGCTCGTCGGCGCAGGTCAAAGCCTGACGGATGCCGCGGGCGGCCGGTTCACGACCGGCCGCTTCGGCCCGCGCGGCGTTATTGTTTCGTTATATTGTTCGGGAGTGTCCTGGGCGCGCACTTCGATCGAGTGCGGGAGCATGAGTCCCGGATCCAGTGGACCGCAAGCACCGTGGTGTTTCGAATCAATTCGAGGCTCGGTGACGTCCCCGTGGCAGTGGATGGATCGTACCGGGCCGGCCGACGTAGATCGGAGGACCGCAGTATGGCGTTCGATGTTCGACCTGTTCGACGCACGTCACGTCGTTCGTGGCAGGTCATGACAGCCGGGGTTGTCGCCGCCACCGCAGTACTCGCCGCCGCGCCCGCCATCGCGCAGCCGTCCCTTCGCGGCGCACCCGATGTCCCAGTAGAAGTCCCCATTCCCGGTGGATTTCGGGGCTTTCCCGAGATGCTGCGATTCACCCCGCCCGCACCCCCGATTCCCCAGATGCCGTTCGGTCGCGCGGTTCCACACCACGCTTCGATCGCTCCGACGGCCTAGAACTCCATTGCACGCGCTCATGTCGAGTCGCCGATGTTCTCGGCATACCGCCCCGCTACAGCGGCGGTATCTCCCGCCTCGGCGGCCGGATCGCGAAGATCCGCAGCCGCTTTGTCTTTGGGGAAAGCACGGAGTACGAGTCCGATCCCGCAGCCGACCACGATGGCGAACCCGGCCCATGCCGAACCGGAGACCACGGTGATGGGGCCCCGGTCGCCGAGATGGTGCGGCGAGACCATCGTCCAGTCGAACGATTCGGTACGAATGGGCGCCACGGTCGACGGCCGCCACAGAATGGCGATCGCCAGGATGCTGCCCGCCGTTCGGGGCTGGATGTAAGCGCAGCAGTACCCCGCGCCGACGGCCAGGGCGGCCGTGGCGAGGTTGCGCATGTCACCGGCCGGAGCGACGGCGGCCAGCAACGCGACAGCGGCGAGCAATCCGGCGCCGAACAGCGGATTCGACCATCGGAGTCCGCCGAGGTAGCCCAGCAGGATCAGACCGAGCAGCAGCGGCACGCTCCATGCCGGGCGCGGCCCGTTGCCCACCGCGCTGCCGGTGGCGCTGAGTGCGACCGCGAGAAAGATCGCGATCCCGTCCCGGCGCGGCAGCAACCACGCGGCGACGGTCGTGGCCAGCAAGGTGCACACCGCTGTCACGATGAGCCCCATGCTGCCGTCGCCGTGGCGGAAGCGCCATTCCGCGACGGCTAATTCGGTCATCACCAGCACGATCGCGGCGACGACGGGGCTGAGCGGCAATTCCGGATAGATGGGTTCCGGCGTGAACCGCTGCCGGGTGACCAGCTGGCACGCCAGGATGAGCACGGTGACCGCCGCGAGCAACCAGAGCGGCTGCGTTCCGAACACCGACCACACGTGCGGTTCGGACGTCGCCCGGTGCGGATTGCCCAGCAGTCCCGACGCCTGCGAGAGCGTGATGACCACGAAGCACCCGGCGCCGCCCACGACGAACCCCATCCCGGGTACGCGGCGGCCGAGCACCGCCACGCCCGTCGCACCGAGCAGGATTCCACTGCTGATCGCATCGAGGTATGCGGTGGTCGTCAGGATGTCGGGCGAGGAGCTGTGCGCTTCGACGGTGTGCGTGATGAACAGCAGCAGCGTCCCCGCCAGAGCGATCCACCACGCGGTGCGCGGCCGGGCCAGGCTGACCGCGACCACCGCCGTGACCGCAGCGACCAACACCCCGATCGCCGCCTCCCGCGGCACGCTGAGGATCAGCTGGTTCACCTGGTAAGGCGTGCAACGGCAGGTCCGCCCGAAGCTGAGCGGCACGACCAGCAGCAGCCCGGCCACCGCCGTGGCCAGGAACGCCGTGACGCCTTCGAGCACCTCACTCCGTCGCACCACTCCACAGGCGTACCCAGCGAAGTCGAACCGAACATCCCCGCCCGCCCGCCCGCCTCCGAAACTGGTATTACCAGCACCTGGATACCTGTGGCACGGTACGGGAGGATCTCAGGATGACCGATGTTGTCGACGTCCAGGCTCTCCGCAAGGCCCGGCGTGCCGAACTCGGGGCTTTCCTGAAGTCCCGTCGAGCCCGGATCTCGCCCGAGGACGTAGGACTACCGCCTGGACCGCGCAGACGTACCCCGGGCCTCCGCCGGGAAGAAGTCGCTCAATTGGCCGGGATAGGGATCACGTGGTACACGTGGCTCGAGCAGGGGCGGCAAATAAATGTCAGTGTCCAAGTTTTGAATGCTGTGGCGCGGACGTTGTCGTTGGATGCGGCGGAGAAGGCGCATTT
>NZ_JBEXYF010000032.1:0-88559 GCF_040630775.1 Nocardia sp. NPDC005745 | reverse complement strand
TACAACAACTCGATGGCGTATGCGGCGAATGTGCTGAGTTGGGCGGCGGCGTATCGGACCGGGGGTTCGCCTACGCAGGTGCGCATCTCGCCGGACCTGATACCGCCGGGAGCATTGTCGCCGGGTTCGGAGATGTCCGCGGTGCGCACGACCTCCCCGACCACCGATCCGGCCGAACAGGCGCGGGCGGCGGGCCAGGCGCCCGCCCCGCGGCCGCGGCAGCAGCCGACCCAGGTGATGATCACGATCCCGGGCCTGCCCCCCATTCCCTGCGGGATCTTCTGCCCACCGCCACCGCCGGTGAAGCCGTGTGCGGGACAATCGGTGCCCGCCCCGATGCCGTTCCCGGACCTACCCGGGACCGCACGCGTACCGCTCGCACCGCAGCAGCCCTACGGCGGCGCGGCGGCCACACCCCGCGACCCCGCCGCCCCCGCGGGTCCGGCCGATCCCGCCGTGGCGGGCAGGCCCGCTGACGCCGGAGCCCTCGGGCAGCCCGGCACCCCGGACCAGGCAGCCGCCGGATGCGTTCAGCCCGATACCGCGCTGGCCACCACCGAATCCGCGCCCATCCCCGGTGACCTGCCCGTTCCCGACAACGCACCGCGCGGCGACACCGAACCCGCTACCACCACCCCGCCCGCCCCGGCGCCCGAAGCCGAACCGGCGCCCAGCGCCGAATCCGCACCTACGCCGCCGCCGGGCATCACCCTGCCGTTCGGCATCGTCATCCCCCTGCCCGCGCTACCGGTCGCACCACAGCAGTGATTCAAACTTCGTATCAGATCACGAAGCAGTAACAAAAAGATCTCGGATGCGGTAGCCTCTCCCTCGGTCCGTAACAAAGGGCTCACAGCGAGTCATGGGAGGGTCACCACACCGTGGGGCGTCATCGAAAACAACCGCCTGCCACCGTCAGACGCAGTTCCGTCATCGCGTTGACCGGATTGGTTCCCGCCGGGCTCGTCTCCGTCACCGCCGCCTCCGAGGTCGGCGACGCCGTCCCGCTCGCGGCCGCGGTCCAGACGCCGGATGATCAGGACGTGCAGGGCGCCCGGCCGCAGTCGGCCGTCGAGCCCGTCGCGGGCACCGAATTCCTCGCGCACGCGATGGCCAAGGCCGCGCCCACCACGAAGCCCGTGGTGAAAACCGTTGCGCTGCCGAGTGGGCGGCAACTCGCCGCGATGCCTGCCGGGCCGCTTGGCATCCCCGGCGTGGCCGTCGCGGCCTATCAGAACGCGGAACGGGTGCTGGCCGCCGAGAACCCGGTGTGCGGCATGCCGTGGTCGCTGCTGGCCGGCATCGGCCGGGTCGAGTCCACCCACGCCTTCGGCGGTAAGGCCGATGCCGACGGCAACCCGCTCAGCCCCGTCTACGGCCCCGTGCTGGACGGCTCGCTCACCGGCAACCACGTCGTCCGCGACTCCGACGACGGCGCACTGGACGGCCTGGACGGCTACGACCGCGCGATCGGTCCGATGCAGTTCCTGCCCGACACCTGGAAGCGTTACGCGGGCGACGGCAACGGCGACGGCATCGCCGATCCGCAGAATCTGTTCGACGCCGCCCTGACCGCCGGGAAGTACCTGTGCGAAGGCGGCCTGAACATGCGTGACCTGGCACAACAGTCCAAAGCGATCCTGCGCTACAACCACTCCATGGCCTACGTCGCGAACGTCATGGCCTGGGAGACCTCCTACAGCACGGGGGTCGCACCCCGGCCCGCGGAGCTGCCGAAAATTTGACACGCCTAAAATTCCTGCCATGCCAGTAGTTACGGAATCGGACGTGCGGGGTGCCCTCGCGAAGGTCGACGACCCGGAGATCCGCAAGCCGATCACCGAACTGGGCATGGTGAAAAGCGTCGTCATCGGCGCCGGCAGCGATGTCCACGTGGAGATCTACCTGACGACGGCGGGCTGCCCCCTGCGTACGGAGATCCAGCAGCGGGTCACCAAGGCCATCGCCGACGTGCCCGGTGTGGGCGCCATCTCCGTCGATCTCGACGTGATGGACGACGAGCAGCGCACCGCACTGCGCAAACAGTTGCGCGGCGACTCGGCCGATCCGGTCATCCCGTTCGCCCAGCCCGGCTCGCTGACCCGCGTATACGCGGTCGCCTCCGGGAAGGGCGGCGTCGGTAAGTCCAGCGTCACGGTGAACCTGGCCGCCGCCATGGCCGCGCGCGGTCTGTCGGTCGGCGTGCTGGACGCGGACATCTACGGTCATTCCGTCCCGCGCATGCTCGGCACCGATGCCAGGCCCACCCAGGTCGAGCGGATGATCATGCCGCCGGTCGCGCACGACGTGAAAATGATCTCGATCGCGCAGTTCACTCAGGGCAACACGCCTGTGGTGTGGCGCGGCCCGATGCTGCACCGGGCGTTGCAGCAGTTCCTCGCCGACGTGTTCTGGGGTGACCTCGACATCCTGCTGCTCGACCTGCCGCCCGGCACGGGCGACGTCGCCATCTCCATCGCGCAGCTGATCCCGGGGGCCGAGATCCTGGTCGTCACCACCCCGCAGCCGGCCGCCGCCGAGGTGGCCGAGCGGGCGGGCGCGATCGCGCTGCAAACACGCCAGCGCATCGCGGGCGTGGTGGAGAACATGTCCTGGCTCGACCTGCCGGACGGCACCCGGATGGACCTGTACGGCTCCGGTGGCGGCCAGGCCGTCGCCGACCGGCTCACCCGCGCGGTGGGTGCGACCGTGCCGCTGCTCGGTCAGATCCCCATCGAACAGGCACTGCGGGAAGCGGGCGACGAAGGCACCCCGATCGTGCTGCGCGATCCGGAGAACCCCGCCGCCAAGGCTCTGCTGGAGGTGGCCGACAAGCTCGCCGTCCGCCGCCGCGGCCTCGCGGGCATGTCCCTGGGCATCGACACCACCCGGCATCTGTAGCGAGCGCGACGCGCGAAACCACCTGTCGGTGTGCCCTAATAAGCTCACCTCATGCTCACCATGCTGTTGTACGTGCTGATCGTCGGCCTGGTCGCCGCGGTGCTGTTCTTACTGGCCAGTGCGGTGTTCGGGCGGTCGGAGGAGCTGGGGCCGCTGCCGGAGGGGACGACGGCCACCGTGCTGCCGGTGGAGGGGATCACCGGGGCGGACGTGCGCGCGTTGCGCTTCCAGCAGGTGGTGCGCGGCTACAAAGCCGGTGAGGTGGATTGGGCGCTGACCCGGCTGGCCGCGCGGATCGATGAGCTCCAGCACCAGCTGGCCGAAGCGCAGGCCGCGCGGTGGCAGACGCCGATCGCGCCGGAGTCGAAGTGAGCGCCCTGGCCGACGACGGGCTGGTTCGCTGTGCCTGGCCGCTGGAGTCCCAGCTCTATCGGGACTATCACGACCACGAGTGGGGCAAGCCCCTGCACGGCGACGACGCCTTGTTCGAGCGGCTCTGCCTGGAGGCGTTTCAATCCGGCCTGTCCTGGCTGACCATCCTGCGCAAACGCCCGGCCTTTCGTGCGGCGTTCGCGGGGTTCGCCATCGAGCGCGTCGCGGAGTTCGGCGACGACGACGTCGCCCGGCTGATGGCCGACGCGGGCATCGTCCGCAACCGCAGCAAGATCGACGCGGCCATCGCCAACGCCCGGGTTGCCCGCGACCTCGACATCGGCCTGGACGAGTTGCTCTGGTCTTTCGCCCCACCGCCGCGCCCGCGCCCGCGCCGCGGCGCCGACGTTCCCGCGACCACACCCGAATCCATCGCGCTGGCAAAAGAATTGAAACGGCGCGGATTCCGGTTCGTCGGACCGACCACGGCGTACGCCCTGATGCAGGCGACCGGGATGGTGGATGACCACCTGGCCGATTGCTGGGTGGGCAACGACCGGCCCGACACGGGCCGACCGGTCACTTTTTGAACTCAGCTATCCGTCCACATCGGCGATAGGGAAGAATGGGACGGGTGTAGCTCGCCAAACGCCGGCGAGCTCACTGGTTGGTGACAACTGGAGTTCCAAGAAAGTGCGCAGCAGACCGCGCAGATCTGGAGGGAGCAGAGGATGGCGGCCATGAAGCCCCGCACCGGGGACGGTCCCCTCGAGGCAACCAAAGAAGGGCGTGGAATCGTTATGCGGGTTCCACTCGAGGGTGGCGGGCGTCTGGTCGTCGAACTCACGCCGGACGAGGCAGCGGCGCTCGGTGACGAACTGAAGAGCGTCACGAGCTGAGTGGGCCCGGCTGAGCACTCGGCCCTCGCCGACGCGGCCGGCGTCCTGGCCTGCCCGGAATGCATTCGGGCGCACCAGGACGCCGCGCCGCTCGCGCTCGAACCGCGGGATCGAGCAGTGCGCTGCGGTCGCGGTCACAGCTTCGACGTCGCCAGACAGGGCTACGTCAGTTTGCTGACCGGTGCGTCGACCAAGATGACCGGGGACACCGCGGCCATGCTCGACGCTCGTGCCGCTTTCCAGCGCGGAGGGCACTTCGCGCCGATCGCCGACGCGGTGACGCACGCCGTCACGACGCGCCGGACAAACGGCCCGCTACTGGAGATCGGCGCGGGCACCGGCTACTACCTCGCCCGGGCGCTCGACGCCGCTCCCCCGGCCGTCGGCATCGGACTGGACGTGGCCAAACCCGCCGTCCGGCGCTGCGCCCGCGCCCACCCACGCGCCGCGGCGGTGCTGGCCGACGCCTGGCGTGGGTTGCCGATCCGCGACGGTGCGCTGTCCTGCGTACTCTCCGTCTTCGCCCCGCGCAATCCCGGCGAGATCGCCCGGGTGCTCGCCGAGGACGGCCGCTTCGTCGTCGCCACACCCACCGAACGTCATCTTCGCGAGCTGATCGAGCCACTGGACATGGTCCGGGTCGACCCCGACAAGGACCGCAGGCTCGACTCCGCCATGGCGGGACATTTCGAACCGGTCGACCGGACGCTGGTGGAGTACCCGATGACGCTCGCCAGAGCCGACGTCGCGCACGTGGTGGGGATGGGTCCTTCCGCGCACCACGCCGCCGCGGCAGCGGCGGATCCGGCGCGGCTGCCGGAGTCCGTCGAGGTGACCGCTTCGGTCGTCGTGGGCACCTATCGCCCGGCGGCCTGAGCGCCCGGCTCAGCCCTTCCTGATCTCGTCGTACACCGCCACCGTGCGCGCCGCGATGCGCGACCAGTCGAATTCGGAGATCGCCCGCTCTCGGCCCGCGGCCCCTAGGCGGACGGCCAGCTCTCGATCGCCGGCCACCTCGTTCACGGCGGCGGCGAGCTCGTGCTCGTAGTCCCCGGCCGCACCCGCGTCGTAGTGCACAAGCCGTCCGTTGCGGCTGTCGACCACCTCGGGGATGCCGCCGACGTCCGAGGCGACCACCGCGGTCGCGCAGGCCATCGCCTCCAGGTTGACGATGCCGAGCGGCTCGTACACCGACGGGCACACGAACAGCGACGCGGCGGCGAGAATCTGCCGGATCTGCTCGGTCGGCAACATCTCGCGAACCCAGAACACGTTGCCGCGACGCTGCCGCAGCTCGTGCACGGCCGCGGTGACCTCTTGCGCCAGCTCGGGCGTGTCCGGCGCGCCCGCGCACAGCACGAGCTGGATGTCGGGATCGAAGTCGCGGGCGGCGGCCAGCAGGTGGCCGACACCCTTCTGGCGCGTGATGCGGCCGACGAAGGCGACGACGGGAAGGTCGTTCCGCACGCCGAGTTCGGCGAGCACCGACGGCTCGTCACCGGTCGCCGGACCGGGATGCCAGACGGTCCCGTCGATGCCGTTGTGCACCACGTGGACCCGGGCCGGGTCGACGGCGGGGTAGGCGTCGAGCACGTCGCGGCGCATGCCCTCGCTCACCGCGATGACGGCGTCGGCGTGCTCGACGGCGTTGCGCTCCGACCAGGAGGACAGCCGGTAGCCGCCGCCGAGCTGCTCGGCCTTCCACGGCCTGCGCGGCTCCAGCGAATGCGCGGTCAGCACGTGCGGGATGCCGTAGAGGGTCGCGGCCAGATGACCGGCCAAGCCGCTGTACCAGGTGTGCGAGTGCACCACGTCCACCTCGCCGACGGCGTCGGCCATCCGTAGCTGGGCGGACATCATCCGCAGTGCGGCGTTGGCGGCGTGTAGCGATGGATCCGGTTGATGGACCACGGCATCCGGGCGCTCCACGCCCATGCAGTGCACGGTCACCTCGCACAGATGACGCAAATGCGCCGTCAGCTGGGTGACGTGCACCCCCGCCCCGCCGTACACCTCGGGTGGATATTCGCGGGTCAGCATCGCGACGCGAAGCCGGTCCCGCTCGTCGGAATCCACCGCCGAACGTCCGCCATCCGTGCCGAAACTCACCGATCCAAACTAGACGTTCGGGACCGCGGCGGCCACTCACGGGCGTTCCACCCGGTAGTTTGGCAGGTGTGAGGAGCCAGCCGCACGTACTCGGGATCGTGCTCGCCGGTGGCGAGGGCAAGCGACTCTTTCCACTCACGGCCGACCGCGCCAAGCCGGCCGTCCCGTTCGGCGGCGCCTACCGCCTCATCGACTTCGTCCTCAGCAATCTGGTCAACGCGGGTTTCCTGCGGCTGTGCGTACTCACCCAGTACAAGTCGCACTCGCTCGACCGGCACATCTCGCAGACCTGGCGGCTGTCCGGTTTCGCCGGCGAGTACATCACCCCGGTGCCCGCGCAGCAGCGGCTGGGACCCCGCTGGTACACCGGCAGCGCGGACGCGATCCTGCAGTCGCTGAACCTGATCTACGACGAGGACCCGGAATACATCGCGGTTTTCGGCGCCGATCACGTCTACCGGATGGATCCGGAGCAGATGGTGCGCCACCACATCGATTCCGGCGCGGGCGTGACCGTGGCGGGTATCCGGGTGCCGCGCAGCGAGGCGAGCGCGTTCGGCTGCATCGACAGTGACGACGCAGGCCGCATCACGCAGTTCCTGGAGAAGCCCGCGCATCCGCCCGGCACCCCGGACGACCCGAACGTCACGTTCGCGTCCATGGGCAACTACGTCTTCACCACCAAGGTGCTGGTCGACTCGATCCGGGCGGACGCGGACGACGCCGACTCCGACCACGACATGGGCGGCGACATCATTCCCGCCCTTGTCGCGGCCGGACAGGCGAGCGTCTACGACTTCGCCGACAACGACGTGCCCGGCGCCACCGATCGGGACCGCGGCTACTGGCGCGATGTCGGCACCATCGACGCGTTCTACGACGCGCACATGGACCTGGTGTCGGTGCACCCGGTGTTCAACCTCTACAACCGCCACTGGCCCATCCGCGGGGCGGCCGAGAACCTGCCGCCGGCCAAGTTCGCCCAAGGCGGGCTGGCGCAGGAATGCATCGTGGGCGCGGGCAGCATCCTGTCCGCAGCCACCGTGCGCAACTCGGTGCTCAGTGCCAATGTCATGGTCGACGACGGCGCCACCGTCGAAGGGTGTGTGCTCATGCCCGGTGTGCGGATCGGACGCGGTGCGGTGGTGCGGCACGCCATTCTGGACAAGAACGTGGTCGTCGGCGAAGGCGAGATCATCGGAGTGGATCTCGCGCGCGATCGCAGCCGTTTCGCCGTGAGCAACGGCGGGGTCGTCACGGTCGGCAAAGGCGTGTGGGTGTAGCCGCGGCGAGCGGTACTAGGGTCCGCCCGGCTCGGGCGCCTGCGGGCCGAGACAGAACGGCGCGCACGGCCCCGGTGTGCGCGGCACGGTCGATTTCGAGGCGTCACCGAAATCGGCGGTGCACACCAAATAGACCATCAGCACGGCGAACAAAAGCACCGCGCCGAATGCGATCATGGTCCGGCCCCAATGGATCGATTTGGGACGACGCTCGTCTTCGTCCCAAAGGAACATCATCATCACCACGTCGCACCTCTTCGGATCCGTTCGGAACCTGACCTCCACCAGTATCGGTCGGTCATCGGCGGCGCGCTGCGGCTAGAGCCGAATCGTGGCGACGCGTTCGCTTTTTCGCGAACTCCGCCGATCACCTGTGGGTGGCGCGTTCGCCAGGAGAAGAGGGCACGCCGGCCCGAAATTCCGGAAAAACTTCGGCGGCAAGCCTATTCGGCCGGAGCGAGAGCCGCCGTCGCCGGAGGTATTACTGTCCGGGCGGGGCGACGTTCTGGGTGCAGAACGGCTCGCAGGGTCCCGGGGGCGGAGTGGTTTTCTCGGGGCCGGTGTCGAAATCGGTGTTGCTCACCACCACCATCACGAGCACGGCTCCCAGAATCACGAACAGCAGGGCCAACAGGGTCGGCCGCAGCCAACTCGTTCGCCGTTCGGTCACGACATCCCCCATGACCGCTACTTCGATGGGAGTTAGTTCACGCATAACTGTTTTCCTCACTGGGTTCTTTCTCAGCGCATACCCCGGATTCCGGGAAGGAATCAGACCGCGCGCGAATCACTAACCCCGTGAGGCACAGAGCAATCCGTCTCCGACCGGAATCAGTACACAGGTGAGTTCCGGGTTCTCCGCGATGGCGCGGGTGGCGGCGCGCACCGCCTGAGTGGCCGGATCCCGTTGCGCCGGATCGGGTACGCGCCCGCCCAGCAGCGCGTTGTGCAGCAGAATGGCGCCGCCCTCGCGCAGCAGACGCACCGCTTGGGCGACGTACTCCGGGTGCTCGAGCGGCGCCGCGTCGATGAAGACCAGGTCGTAGGCGCCGTCGGCCAGCCGGGGCAGCACATCCAGCGCCCGTCCGTTGATCAGCCGGGTGCGCGCCGGGGGGATGTCGGCGGCGCGGAACGCCTCCTTGGCCGCGCGCTGATGTTCCGGCTCCGAATCGATGGTGGTCAGCGTGCCGTCCTCGCGCATGCCGTCGAGCAGCCACAATCCGCTGATGCCCGCGCCGGTACCGACCTCGACCACCGCGCGCGCTCCGAGCAGCTGCGCGTACATGCTCAGCAGCGCCCCCACCGAGGGCGGCACGGGGACAGCGCCGAGTTCGGTGGCCCGTTCGCGCGCGCTGATGAGGATTTCGTCCTCTACGACGGATTCCTCCACGTAGGCGAGATTCCGCTCCAGATTCGATGCCACGGGTATGAGGCTAACGCCGGGCGGGTGATCTCGGCGTTCCGGACAACACGCGCCGCCCGCCATTTCCGCCGCCGGTTTTCTCAGGCGACCCTCAGGATCTCCATATCCCGGCCATATCAGGACCAGAAAGAGTATGAGCAACCGACCGTGTATTAACACGGGACGCGGGAACAACGACATACCGGTTGTCTGTTGTATCCGTACGTGACGGTCCGAAGACCCGGACCGGAGCGAGTCCCCACGTTTGCGGTCCCTAGTAGGAGGTAGCCCCATCCACATGGTCGATGCGGCGCGCGAATACGCCACCCTGCCCGAGCAGATCCTGCCGGTCGAAGCCGACTCCGTCGAGGACCCGGTCGAGCTGAGCGGGACTGCTGCCTTCGATGCCACCGGTGACCGGTCGGCGATGCCGACGTGGGACGAACTGGTCCGGGAGCACGCCGACCGGGTCTACCGATTGGCCTATCGCCTCTCCGGTGACGCCCAGGACGCGGAGGACCTCACCCAGGAGACGTTCATCCGGGTGTTCCGTTCGCTGTCGAACTACCAGCCGGGCACCTTCGAGGGGTGGCTACACCGCATCACCACCAACCTGTTCCTGGACATGGTGCGCCGGCGCAACCGGATCAGGATGGAAGCGCTGCCCGAGGACTACGACCGGGTGCCCGCCGAGGGCCCGGGGCCGGAGCAGGCGTATCACGACGCCCGGCTGGATCCCGACCTCCAATCGGCCCTGGATTCGCTCGCGCCGGAGTTCCGCGCGGCCGTGGTGCTGTGCGACATCGAGGGGCTGTCCTACGAGGAGATCGGCGCTACGCTCGGCGTGAAACTGGGCACTGTGCGCAGTCGGATCCATCGTGGACGTCAAGCCCTGCGCGACTACCTTGCGCATAATGGAAGTGAGCAGCGGTTCGCCGCTGAAGCGAACATAGGGTGATTCGTCGGACACCGGCATCGCCCGAACCTCGGTCGATGTCGGTTGAAAGGGTGAGCACCGAATGAGTGGCGACTCCAGCACGTCCGGTCCGCCCCGTTTCCGCCCCACCGAGCATCTGGCGAGTGAGGCGATCGCGGCGTACGTGGACGGGGAGCTACGGATGAACGCCTACCTGCGTGCCGCTCAACACCTGTCGCTGTGTCCGGAGTGCGCGGCGGAGGTCGACGCCCAGCAACAGGCGCGCATCGCGTTGCGGCACGCGGGCCAGGTCGCGATCCCGACCGGCCTGCACGACAGCTTGACCAGGATTCCGCTCGCGGAGCTGCCGGGCGGCGCGTCCAGCGGCCGGACACCCGCGTCGCCTTCCCGCCAGTCCGGGCGTAACGAGGCGGTTTTCGGCTTTCTGACCGATTCGTTCACCGCGACCCGGTGGACAACGTGGTGGCGCAAGTAGAGTTTCCCGAGTGACCACCGAATCGACGAATTCCGGATCGGCCGACACCTCGGATTCGGCGGCCGACCGCGGGAATCTCCGTCCGCCGGACGCACCCGTTCTCGGTCCGCGCCCGGTCTACCGGCCCCATGTCGACACGCATACCGCACGTGCCTTCCGCAGGCCGTCCGGCCTATCCGGTTCGTTCGCCGAGCCCCTGCCGCTCCGCAAGGCGGGTTCGGCGCCGCAATCCGGTCCCGAACTGCAGAATCGTCCGCCCGACGCGGTGCTGGCCGAGGCGTTCGGGCGCCCGGAAGGCTCCACCGAGATCCTGCAGCGCGACCCCGACGCCGCCGACGGCCCGTCGGCCGTGGCCGGACCGGCCGATCCGTGGCGTGATCCCGAAGCGGTCGCACGCCTGGGCGCCCCCGCTGTGCCCACTCCCAAGCCGCGGACGCTGCCGCACGCCGAGAAACTCAGCGCCCGCGAAGTCCTGTTCGGCTCCCGGGTCGCGCCCAAGGCGCTGGCCCTGCTCGCGCTCGTCGCGGTCGTCATCGGCCTGGTCGGTGGGCTGGTCGGACGGCTGACCGCGGAAACCGCCTCGACGCTCACCTCGCGGAAGGTGACCCTCGAACAGACCGGTGACGGCACCCGCCCGCACGGCATGATCGCCCAGGTCGCCAACGCCGTGCTGCCCTCGGTCGTCTCCATCCGGGTGACCGTCGGCGACAACGGCGCCACCGGCTCCGGCGTGGTGATCGACGGCGGCGGCTACGTGGTCACCAACAACCACGTCGTCTCGATGGCCGCGCAGGACAAGTCCAACCGGTCCGCGATCCAGGTGCAGTTCTCCGACGGCACCCGGGTGCCCGCCCAGATCGTCGGCCGCGACCCGAAGACCGACCTGGCCGTGCTGAAGGTGGATGTGAAGAATCTCACCGTCGCCCAGCTCGGCAAATCCGGCAACGTCCAGGTCGGTGACGATGTGCTGGCCATCGGTTCGCCGCTCGGCCTGAGCAAGACGGTGACCTCCGGCATCGTCAGCGCCCTGCACCGCCCGGTGAAGCTGGAGGGCGAGGGCAGCGACACGAAGGCCGTGATCGACGCCGTGCAGACCGACGCGTCGATCAACCCGGGTAACTCCGGCGGCGCGCTGGTGGACATGGACGGCCGGGTGATCGGCATCAACACCGCCATCCGCAGCGAGACCGGTGGCTCGGTCGGCCTCGGCTTCGCGATCCCGGTGGACAAGGTGATCGAGGTCGCCCAGACCTTGATCCGCGACGGCGTCGTGCACCACCCGACGATCGGCCTGAGCGCGCGCACCAAGCAGGTGGCCAACGAAGTGATGAGCGGTGCGGCGGTGGCGGACGTCGCGGCAGGCGGTCCCGCGGCGAAGGCCGGGATCGTGGAGGGTGACGTGATCGTGAAGGTCGGCGATCGAGAGGTCACCGGTCCGGACGAACTGGTCGTCGCGGTGCAGTCGCGCAACATCGGCGAAACGGTGAACGTGCAGTTGATCCGCGACGGCAGGCAGGTGGACGTGCCGGTGACGCTGGAATCCGACTGACCCGGCGGCCGGATCGCCGGGTAGCCTGGTTACGTGTTCAGCAACATCGGCTGGAGCGAGATGGTCATCCTGCTCGTCGCCGCCCTCGTCATCCTCGGCCCGGAGCGCTTGCCCGGTGCCGTGCGCTGGACCACGCGCAGCCTGCGGCAGGTGCGCGATTACGCGAGCGGCGCGACGTCCCAGTTGCGACAGGAACTCGGGCCGGAGTTCGACGATTTACGCAAGCCGCTGGCCGACCTGAACGAACTGCGCGGTATGACTCCGCGGGCGATGGTGACCAAACACCTTCTCAACGGCGACGATTCGCTGTTCAAGGATTTCGACAGCGCGCTGCCCGATCCGAAGGACCTGTACAGCACGAACAGCGGGATGCCGGACTACCCGATGCCCAAGTTGGCTAAGCCCTTGGAGCGCAACGAACGTCCGCCGATCGACACCGACGCCACCTGATTCGTCAAGCAGACTAGACGCATTGCGCTGTTCAGCTGTCTAGACTTCGCACATGTCGGCCGATGACGTGGCGCGCGTGTTCGCGATCGAGGACAAGGTCGAGCGACTGAAAGCGGCCACCGACGGGGTGGCGGCAGCCCAGCAGACCATCAACGAACTGACCAGGATTCGGCGTGCGGTGATCCGGGAGCTCCATGCCGAAGGCTGGACCTTCGCCAGAATCGGTGCGGCGGCGGGCCTTTCCCGGGCCCGCATCCACCAGGTGAGTACCCAGGGCCCCGCGCCGGAAGGACTGTTCTTCGGGCACGGTTCGCTCACCGTGCTCGTCCCCGAGGTGCGCGCCGGGCGCGTGATCGGCGCGCCCGATCCCGCCGCACCGCAGCGGTTGGCCGAGCTCCTGCGCGAACTCGGCTTCAGCGTAGCGGTCGAGCATTTCCTACCGGGCCGCCCGATCGACCTGCGGCGTGATGGCCTGATCGTGTTGGGCGGTCCGGAACTGTCTCCGAGCCTGCGCCAGTTGGTGGCCGCCGATCCCCGCTTGCGCCGCGCGGTGGCGAGAGCGGGGGACGCGCGCCGGGGAATCGAGGACCGGGCGGCTCGTCGGGTGTACCGGCCGGGCGGACCGGAACCGCACGACATCGCCTACCTGGGCAGGCTTCCCCGGCCCGACGGGCGGGGCAGTGTATTGATGATCGACGGCATGCATCCGCCCGGCTCGCTCGGCGCCATCCGGCTGCTCGCCACCCGGCTGGCCACGCTGCACGAACGAGCGAGCAATCACCTGTTCTCGGTGCTGATCGCCTGTCGCTTCGACCGCGCCACGGGTGAACCCCTGGAAGCCGACCTGCTCACTCCGGTCTACCGCCACGATCCCGAAAACAGGTCGCCCGCAACGGGTGTGCGCCGCTGACTCACATATCTCGCTCGACCTCCGTTGCCGGAGACCGGCGTCGGACCCGCCCCTACCGGCGGTTGTGATCACCCGCGCATCGACTCCACGCCCCCAACGACATTCAGCAAATATGTGGACATCAGAGTTGAGCGCATCCCCGGCCGGAAATCCGGACGGTGGACGTCGAGTGGACACTCCAACATGCCGCGAACCATTCCATCGATCACCTGGTCGTGACGACTCAGGAGCATCACGCCGGCCACAATTCTCTCGTGTGGCACAGGTCACCGGCCCTCGTCCGAGCGCGTTCATACAGAGATGATTGAATAGCTGGACGATAACCGCATGTGATAGGTGAACTCTGATGCGTGATCGAAAGTCGATGTCTGCGAGTTCCGTGTCCCTCCTCTCCGTGCTGCGGCGCCCGCGGCACGGCGCCGCGGCCCGCGCCCGGACGGGCGATCCGGCGGTGACCACCCACCGGGTGACCTACAGCGACCGGTTGCGAGTCTTCCTCCGCCCGGATGAGCCCATCGACAGCTTTCTGCGCCCGCTGGACAGGCTGGACGGCTTCCACCGCTACTCGGTGAACATGACCCGGCTCGCCGAGCCGATGCGGCCCGCGGACATCGACCCGGCGATCAGTTCCGCTCCCGGGCGGGAGTACCTGCAATGCACCGGCTCGGCGGACGCGCTCACCCTCGAGGTGCGCACCACCGTAAAGGGCATGCCGCATCGCTTCACCGTGGGCTTACCCGGTCAGCGACACGGACTGCCCCGGGTGGACGTGCCGGTCCCGGCCTGCGTGCCCACGCCGCGGGTCTATCCGGACGAGTTGTTCACCGCCGAGCAGGCGGCCGAGATCTTCACGGCGTACTTCGAGACCGGCGCCGTCCCGTCCCAGCTACAGCTCCGCGAGACGGACGCCTGAGGTGTCCGGCAAGGAGGAATCGTGAATCCGTTACTGCTGATCGGCGGCGCCGTCTTGGCGGTGGGCCTGCTCGGCCTGATCCTCAGTGTCCTGCTGCGGCCCGCGGGGGCGAAGGCTCACGTGACCGTCGCCGACCTTCAAGCCCGGCTGGCGAACGAGTCGGCCGCCTCGCCCGAAGCGGACGGCCCGGCGGGCGAGGAAGAACGAGCCGATCGGCCCGATGCCGAGCGCGAGGAACGAGAGCGACCCCGCCCCGGCGACGATTCCCGGAACGGGGCCGCGGATCAGGACGAGGACCGACCCGAAGCGCGCGCGGACCAGGTGCTGTTACCGCATCGTCGTCGGCGCGACGGATAGTTCTCCGGTAACTAGGCTTACGGTACGGCGAATATTCGCCGGCTGTCTCGGGCCCGATGCGCTGGACCCGCTCGCCGAAAGGACCGGATTCCGGTGCGCGCGATACTCGGGCAATTGCTCACCCTGCTGCCGCTCGGGCCGGTCGCGCTGGCCCGCGTGGTGGACACGACCGGCGCCGGGCCTCGCGAACTCGGAGCGGCGATGATCGTCACCGGCTCCGGCGACGTACACGGCTCACTGTCCGTGGGCTGCGTCGAGGCGGCCGTCGTCGCGTCGGCGCAGGAAGTCCTGAGCAGCGGCCATGCGGTGACCGACCGATTCGGCTATGCCGACTCCGACGGACCGGCGGTGGGCTCGAGCTGCGGCGGAGAAATCGAGGTGTTCGTCGAGCGCGTCTCACCCGAACGACTCCCGCTGCTCACCGCCTTACGGCAGCGGATCGAGGACGGCTCCCCCGTCGCCGTGGCGACCACCATGGACGCCGCACCGGAATGGAAGCTGCTGACGACCGCCGATACCGAACCGTGGCACAGCGTCGACCGCGACGCGCGGGCGCTGCTGGCCGCGGGCCGCTGCGGGATGGTGGGCGCCGACGAGTGCGCGGCACACGGCGCGCCACGACCCCGCACGTTCGTCCAGGTCTTCGCGGCTCCGGCGCGGATGATCCTGGCGGGTGCCAACGACTTCGTGCGCGCGCTCAGCCGCACCGGCCGCCAACTCGGCTACCGGGTGACGGTGGTGGACGCCCGCGCGACCTTCGCCACCGCCGCCAGGTTTCCCGCCGCCCACGAGGTCGTCGTTGATTGGCCGCACCGGTATCTGGGTGAGGAACAGGATGCCGGGCGGATCGACCAGCGCACCGTCGTCTGCGTGCTCACCCACGACGCCAAATTCGATGTGCCGATGCTGGTGACGGCGCTGTCGTGCCCGCGCGTCGGCTTCGTCGGCGCACTCGGCTCCCGCCGCACGCACGCCGAGCGCGTCGAGCGCCTACGGACCGCGGGCGTCACCGACGACCAGCTCGGCCGGCTGCGCAGTCCGGTCGGGCTCGATCTCGGCGCGCGAACACCGGACGAGACGGCGATCTCGATCGCCGCCCAGATCCTGGCCGAACGCGGTGGGGCCTCCGCTCTGCCGCTGGACCGCATCGACGGGCCCATCCACCGCTGATTGCTCAAAGTTGTCTATGGTGCGGTTGGACATGTGGCCAGCGGGCATACCCGGCCATAAAGCCGCAAATTACGTCGGTTGCGCGTCTCATTTTCCTCTTGCACGGCGCGCCGCCTCGGCTCACACTTAATTTGCTGAAAGTTAACTGCGAGTAGGTGACGGTGCGTTCGCGATTCGGCCCCGCCACGCTCTGCCCGGCCCGCCCCACCGAGAGGAGAAAGCGCCGTGACCGCCACCCAGATCGCCGTCCTCTGCTCACTCGCCGGCGCCGCCGGCCTGGTCGCCACGATCGGATTGATGTACGGACCGGCGAACCGGCGGCGCCGGGTCGGCGTCGCCCAGCACGTCATCGCGGAACAACTCCCCGCGCGCCTGCCACCGACCTGCCCGATCGGCAGGCCGCAGCAGATGCCCGTCGAGCCGTTGACCGTGGCGGAGGCACACGAACTCATGCAACGCCACCGGATCTGTGAACCGGCCGAGTGCGTCTACAAACTCGCGGCCTTCCGCACCCTGATCGAGGCGGGATACATGCGGGACCCACACTCCGAAGGGGCCTCCTGACCGCATCTCGGCGCCGCCACGGTGCTGCAGCGGTTCAGGCGGCCGCCCACGCGGGCCGCAAGGTGTTCATCGGCGGGCGGTCCAGCAGGGAGACCTCGGTGCGGTGCGCCGTGAACTCGTCACCGATCAGCGGGAACTGGGTCAGCGCCGCACCCGAGTCCTGGATGCCGCTGCGCCCGAGCACGGTGCCGAGAATCTGGCGGCTCATCACCCCCAGATCGGCCAGCGGCCGGTTGCGGTGCGTGCGCACGCCCAAATTGACTTGGCCGATCGCGGACATGCCGAGCCGGTCGTAGGTGTCCAGCAGCAGCCCGATCTCGACGCCGTAGCCCGGCGCGAACGGCACCGAGGTGAGCAGTTCGCGGGTGCCCGCGTATTCACCGCCGAGCGGCTGCAGAACCTGGGAGAGTTCCGGTCGCAGCGCGGCCAGCAGCGGCCGGGCGACCAGTTCGGTGACACGGCCACCGCCGGCCGCGTCGACCGCGCCGCCTTGCCGTAGCGGCCTGCGGTAATAGGCCTTGGCCAGATGCACGTCGCCGACCGTGAGCAACGGACCGAGCAACTTCGGGACGAAGGCGGGATCCGGGTCGATCAGGTCGGAGTCGACGAAAGCGATGAGATCACCGCTGGTCACCGCCAGGGAACGCCACAGCACCTCCCCCTTGCCCGGCACCGGCTCCAGCTCCGGCACCGCCTGCTCGCGGCTGATCACCTCGGCGCCCGCCGCACGGGCGCGCTCCGCGGTGGCGTCGGTCGACCCGGAGTCCAGCACGATCAGCTCGTCGACCAGCGTGCCGAGCAGCGGCCGGATGCTGGCCACCACGTCGGCCACGGTCCGTTCTTCGTTCAGCGCGGGCAGCACCACCGACACGGTGCGCCCGGCTTTGGCGCGGACGAGTTCGTCCACTCGCCAGTTCGGGGTGTCCCAGGTATGGGTCGTCGCCCAGGCGGGCTCACGGTGTTGAAATGTCATGCCAGACCTCGCAAGGTTCGTGCGGGGGGCCGGATGCCCTGGATCGCGGCGATCATGTCCACGACCCGCCGGGTCGCGGCGACTTCGTGGACACGGAAGACTCGGGCGCCGGCCGCCGCCGACCATGCTGTTGCCGCCAATGTGCCCTCCAGCCGTTCGGAAAGACCGACACCTAAAGTCTCCCCGATGAAATCCTTGTTGCTCAGCGCCATCAAGACTGGCCATCCGGTTTTTACAAGAACGTCGACTCGGCGCAACAGTTCGAGCCCGTGATAGGTGTTCTTGCCGAAATCGTGCGTCGGATCGATCAGAATCGAATCCCGGCGCACCCCGGCCGCGAGCGCGTTCTCCGCGGCCCGCACCACGGTTTCGGTGACCTCATCCACCACGTCGGCGTAGCGGACCCGATGCGGCCGGGTGCGCGGCACCGCGCCACCGGTGTGGCTGCACACCACACCGGCGCCGTGCGCGGCGGCCACCGGAACGAGATCGGGATCGGCGCCCGCCCAGGTGTCGTTGATCAGATCCGCCCCCTCGCCCACCGCCGCCAGCGCCACCTCGGCCCGCCAGGTGTCGACGCTGATCAGTAGCTGCGGGTACTTCGCGCGAATGGCCGCGACGAACGGCACCACCCGGCGCGTCTCCTCGGCCGCGTCCACCGAATCGCCCGGCCCGGCTTTCACCCCGCCGATGTCGACGAGGTCGGCGCCCTCGTCCACCGCGCGCGCCACGGCCGCCATCGCCGCCGCGTCGGTGAACGTGGCGCCGCGGTCGTAGAACGAGTCCGGCGTGCGATTCACGATCGCCATCACCAGCGCTCGATCCGTCGCCACCGGCCTGCCGCACAGCGTGGGAAGCGGCGACGCGGTCGAGCTGAACATGTCAACGACTGTAGCCAGTCCGTCACTCCGGGTCTTCAGGCCATGCTGATCTTGCCCGTCAGCTCTTGGGCGCCCGTCCCGCCGCTACCTCGGCGGCATAGTCGTCGTAGGCGGGGACATAGCCCTCGGTGCGGCCCGCGAGGACGTACAGCGTGCTGTCGGGGTCCGGGGTATACCCCTGCTTGCGCAGTTCGACCTTGCGGCTTTTGAACGTGGAGGTCTGCTCCAGTTCGTGGACGATACGAATGAACAGCGGCACGGCATACCCCGGCAATTGCTGGTGGACCAGCTTCGCCACCGCCGCCCCGTCGAAGTCCGCACCGGGACGCAGCGTCACCGCGGCCATGCCCGCCTTGCCGTCCGTCCCGGGGATGTCCACGCCGTAGACCACCGCTTGCGCGATCGGCTCCGCCTTGCTCAGCGCGCCCTCCACCTCGGTGGTCGCCACGTTCTCGCCCTTCCAGCGGAACGTGTCGCCGAGGCGGTCGACGAACGCGATGTGATGCCAGCCCTGCTCCCGGACCAGGTCGCCGGTGTCGAACCAGACGTCCCCGGTCTGGAAGCCGTCGCGCACCAGCTTGGCCTCGGTGGCGTCCTTGTCGGTGTAACCGTCGAACGGCGAGCGGTCGGTCACCTTGGCCAGCAGCAGCCCGACCTCGCCGGTGCCGACCCGACGCAAACGGCCCTTGTTGTCCCGCTTCGCCTTTCCGGTCTCCTCGTCGTACTCCACGACGGCGTACGGCAGCGGACCGAAACCAGCCGTGCGATCCACGCCGAAGGCGTTGACGAACGCGATGTTCGCCTCGCTCGCGCCGTAGAATTCCACGATCCGCTCGATGCCGAACCGGGATTTGAACTCGTCCCACAGTTCCGGGCGCAGCCCGTTGCCGACGGCGAGCCGGACCAGGTGCTGCCGATCGGTCGGCTTGGCGGGCTGGTTGACCAGGTAGCGGCACAGCTCGCCGATGTAGATGAACGCCGTGGCCTGCTCGCGGATGACCTCGTCCCAGAACCGGGACGCGGAGAAACCACGGCCGAGCGCGAGGGTGCCGCCGGAGGCCAGCACCGCGGACAACGCGACGGTGAGCGCGTTGTTGTGGTACAGCGGCAGGCAGCAGTACATAGTGTCGTTGCCGCGCAGGCGAATTCCCAGGCCGCCCAGGCCTGCCATGCTCTTGGTCCAGCGCAGATGGGTCATCACGCTGGCCTTCGGCAGTCCGGTGGTGCCGGAGGTGAAGATGAGGAACGCCCGCTCCCGCGCGGTGATCTCCGCGCAGCTCGGTGGATCGGCGTCGTCGGCGTCGCGGGCCGCCTCGTGGAGTTCCTCGGCGGCGAGGACGTCGGCGGGTGGCTCGGGCAGCGAGTCGATCGCATCGGCGCATTCCGCGCCCACCACGTTCAGCACGCTGTCGAGCAGGCCGAAGCTGTGTGCCAGCACGTTGTCGCGCTGATGGTGGTTGAGCAACCCCACGGTGGCACCGAGCTTGACCGTGGCCAGCACGACGAACAGTGTCTCCGGCCGGTTGGTCATCAGCACGCCGACCACGTCGCCGCGCCGCACCCCCCGGTCCGCGAGCACGCTCGCATACCGGTTCACCTGCGCGTTGGCCTGACCGTAGGTGAAGGTCGCCCCCTCGAACCGCAGAAACAACCGATCCGGATGCCGGTGGGCGTTGCGCTGGAAATACAGCCCCACCGAGGACTTGGAATCCGCCGTCACCAGCATGCTCAGCGCGTTGCGGAGCATGCCCGGAGCGTCCAGGGCCATCCCGGGAAGATTTCGGGCGAGGTCGAACAAACTCACCGTCGAGCGGGCGTCGGTGCTCACGTCTTCAGCTCTCCTCACTGGGTCCGCGCCGCCTCCAGTGCCGCGAACGCGGACGGGAGATCGGTCACCACGGTAATCCGGTCCAATGCCGTCTGGGGCACGAACTTCCGCTCGTACAACTCGTCCAGCCAGGAGAACAACCCGCGGAAGAAGCCATTGGGATCCAGCACAACAACGGGCTTCTCGTGCTGTCCCAGATACCCGCCGGTCCAGGCCTCGAAGAACTCCTCCAGCGTGCCGATCCCGCCGGGCAGGGTGAGGAAGGCGTCGGCGCGGTCCTCCATCACCTGCTTGCGCTGGCGCATGGTGTCGGTGACCACCAGCTCGTCGGCGTCGACGTCGGCGACCTCCCGGTGCACCAGGTGTTTCGGGATCACGCCGATGGTGTTCGCGCCGCCCGCGCGCGCCGCGGTGGCGACCGCGCCCATCATCGAGACGTGCCCGCCGCCGGACACCAGTTGCCAACCGCGCCGGGCGATCTCGGTGCCCACCCGGGCGGCCAGCGAGAGGTGGTCCTGGTCGGTGGTGCTCGCCGAGCAGTAGACACAGACGGCGAAAGGCCGATCGCTCACCACTGATCCTCCGTCCCGATCGCGTCCTCGGCGCCACCCGCCTCCGCGGCGGCCTGGATGATCTGCACGACCTCCTCGACGCTGTCGGTCACGTGCAGCAGACCGAGGTCGCCGGGAGAGATCTTGCCCGAACCGCCGAGCGAATCGCGCAGCCAATCGACCAGCCCCGCCCAGTACCTGGTGCCGAACAGGATGATGGGAAACCGGGTGATCTTGTGCGTCTGCACCAGCGTCAGCGCCTCGAACAACTCGTCCAGCGTGCCGAAACCGCCGGGCAGGCAGATGAACGCCTGCGAGTACTTCACGAACATCGTCTTGCGGACGAAGAAGTACCGGAAATTGATGCCCAGGTCGACCCAGTCGTTGAGGCTCTGCTCGAACGGCAGCTCGATGCCGAGGCCGATCGAGTAGCCGCCCGCCTCGCAGGCGCCCCGGTTCGCGGCCTCCATCGCGCCGGGGCCACCTCCGGTGATCACCGCGAAACCGGCTCGCGCCAGGGCGGCGCCGATGGCCCGCCCGGCCTGGTATTCCGGGTGGTCGGCGGACGTGCGCGCGGAACCGAAGACGGTCACCGCCCGCGGCACCTCGGCGAGCGCGCCGAAGCCCTCGACGAACTCGGCTTGGATGCGCAGCACGCGCCACGGATCGGTGTGTACCCAGTCCGTGTCGCCACGCTTGTCCAGCAGGTGCCGGTCGGCGGTGCCCACGCCGTCGGCCCGCTCGCGGCGAAACATGATCGGGCCGCGGAATTTCGGTGTCGACTTGGGTTTGGGGGCGACCTCACGGTCCGCGGCGTCGGTGGACATGCGTTCCACGCTACCGCCCGGCAAGGCGGACCCAGGGGCTGGACGGGAGAAGTCGTCCGGCGTTCAGCCGGGCGAAGGCCGGCCGAGACGCGGCCGCAATCCGGGCGTCCGGAAAGATCCCTCGGCTGCGCTAATCGGGCCAGGCGGGCGGGCGCTTCGCCAGGAAGGCCGCCATTCCTTCGCGGGCGCCGGGAAGTTGAGCGGCGGCGGCCATGACTTCCAGGGCGAGCGCGTAGGCGTCTGCTTCGGGACGGTCGAGCTGGCTGTAGAGAGTGCGTTTGCCGAGTGCCTTGCTGGCCCGGCTGCCCCGAGTAGCGCGGGCGAGCAACGCACCCACGGCAGTGTCCAGCTCGGCGTCCGGCACCACTCGGTTGATCAGGCCCCACTGTTCGGCGGTGCGGGCATCGATCGGGTCGCCGGTGAGGGCCATTTCCATCAGGCGTTTACGTCCGACCGCACGGGCCACCGGCACCGCGGGGGTGTGGCAGAACCAGCCACCCTTGCCGCCGGGGAGCGCGAAACCGGCGGATTCGGCGGCGACGGCCAGATCGCAGGAGGCCACCAGCTGGCAGCCCGCGGCCGTGGCCAGACCGTGCACCCGGGCGATCACCACCTGCGGCACCGACTGGATGGTCGACATGAGTTCGGTGCAGAGTGTGAGCAATTCCCGCACGCCCAGCAAGTCGCGCGCGGCCACGTCGGCGAAATCGTGGCCCGCGCAGAACACCGGGCCGCGCGCGCCGAGCACTATCCCGGTGGCGTCGGTCTCCCCGGCGGCCCGGAACGAGGCGAGCAGTTCGGCCAGATGCTCCCCCGACAGCGCGTTGC
The DNA here is from genome assembly GCF_040630775.1 of Nocardia sp. NPDC005745. Classification (NCBI taxonomy): domain Bacteria; kingdom Bacillati; phylum Actinomycetota; class Actinomycetes; order Mycobacteriales; family Nocardiaceae; genus Nocardia; species Nocardia sp. NPDC005745. The sequence continues at coordinate 66,380 of NZ_JBEXYF010000032.1, read as the reverse complement.
GCCGCTCCGGCCGGTTCATGGTGATGCGCACCGTGTCGCCGTCCCGCGCGACCAGCAGATGCCGATACTCCAAGGCGGTCATATCTCCACCGTAGATCTCCGCGGGCAGCGGCACGACAGGTCCGAAACCTGATTCGGAGGACTACCGCGCCGCACCCTGATCCGCGCGGAGCGTTCAGTCCGGTGCGCTGCTCAGGTAGCTGCGCAACATGGCGGTGACGGCGGTGATCTGGTCGACGGGGACGTGCTCGTCGCGCTTGTGCGCGAGGTTGGGATCGCCGGGACCGAAGTTGACGGCGGGGATGCCGCGGGCCGCGAAACGCGAGACGTCGGTCCAGCCGTACTTCGCGCGGACACCGCCGCCGCCGTGGCGCTGCACCGAGTCGATCAGGTCCTTGGCCGCAGGCGCCGTCAGGCCGGGCAGCGCGCCCGGCGCCGCGTCGATCACCTCGAAGGACAGCTCGAGTCCGGCGAAGACCTCGCGCACGTGCTCGACGGCTTGGTCGATCGTGCGGTCCGGAGCGAAACGGAAGTTGACCTCCAGCTCGGCGGCGTCCGGCACGACATTGCCCGCGACTCCGGCCTCGACCTGGACGGCGGACAGGCCCTCGCGATAGACGCAGCCGTCGATGTCCACTTCCCGCGCGCGATAGTCGGCCAGCCGCTGCAGTATCGGGGCAAGCCGGTGAATCGCGTTGTCGCCCAGCCACGCCCGCGCCGCGTGCGCGCGCACGCCGGAGGTGCGCAGCCGAGCGCGCAGCGCGCCCTGGCAACCGGCCTCGATCCAGCCGCCGGACGGTTCGCCGAGGACGGCGAGGTCGCCGGTGAGCCAGTCGGGCAGATCGCGCTCGATGTGCCCGAGCCCGTTGAACTCGGCGGCGATCTCCTCCCCGTCGTAGAAGATCAGGGTCAGGTCGTGCACCAGGTCGGCGACGGTCGCGGCGAGGTGCAGAAAGACCGCGTCGCCCGACTTCATGTCCACCGAGCCGCAGCCGTAGAGGACCCGCTCACCCACCGGGCTCACCTCGAACCGGCCGGGCACGTTGTCGGCGATCGGCACGGTGTCCAGGTGCCCGGCCAGGATCACCCGGGTGGGCAGCCCACGCTGGGTGCGCGCCAGCACCACGTTTCCGTGCCGGAGGATCTCGAACCCCGTCGTCTGCTCACGCAACGCCCGCTCCACCACGTCGGTGATGGCCGCCTCGTCGCGCGAGACGCTCGGGATGTCGACGAGTGCGGCGGTCAGTGCGATCGGGTCGGCATGCAGGTCGATGGTCACGCGCTTCACCCTACGACCGCACACCCGCCACGGCCCGCACGCCACTTCCCTGGGATCGCGGCCGTCTCGTCCGGGGACCGGGCGCAGCTCCAGGCGCCGGCCCTTCGGCCGTCCGGCCCGTCGGCTGGAGCCGCATTTCTCCCCGAGGTCGCGCACGTGCCGCAGGACCGGCCGAGAAGTCGCCGTCCTGGATCGGTGCGGCGGTGTCGCCTGCAAGCCCGGTGGTCGCGGTCGCCGGAGCAGCCGCACCGTTGTCCGGCGCGGGTCGGTAACCTCTAGGCCGTGAGCATCCAGGGAGCAGCAGCAGTCGGTATCGCCAATGTGACCGCGGACGGGACCGTACTGGACACGTGGTACCCGGCCCCGCAGCTGGGCGAGTTCGCCGAGACCGGCACCAAGCGGCTGGACGAGGCGCCCGCCGAGTACGCGGCGCTGCTGGGCTTCGACGACGCGCGCGGGGTCGACGTGATCGCGGTGCGCACCACGATCGCCGACCTGTCCGCCGCCCCGGTCGACGCGCACGACGTCTACCTGCGCTTGCACCTGCTGTCGCACCGCCTGGTCAAGCCGCACGAGGTGAGTCTGGACGGCCAGTTCGGCCTGCTGACCAACGTGGTGTGGACCAACCACGGCCCCGCCGCGGTGGAGGGCTTCGAGGCCACCCGCGCCAAGCTGCGCGCCCGCGGTCCGGTCACCGTGTACAGCGTGGACAAGTTCCCGCGCATGGTCGACTACGTGCTGCCCTCCGGCGTCCGCATCGGTGACGCCGACCGCGTCCGCCTCGGCGCGCACCTGGCCTCCGGCACCACCGTCATGCACGAAGGCTTCGTGAACTTCAACGCGGGCACCCTCGGCGCCTCCATGATCGAGGGCCGTATCTCCGCGGGCGTCGTGGTCGGCGACGGCTCCGACATCGGCGGCGGCGCGTCCACCATGGGCACGCTCTCCGGCGGCGGCACCAAGGTCATCTCCATCGGCGAGCGCTCGCTGCTCGGCGCGAACTCCGGCCTCGGTATCCCGCTCGGCAACGACTGCGTGGTCGAGGCGGGCCTCTACCTGACCGCGGGCACCAAGGTCACCACCCCCGACGGCACCCTCGTCAAGGCGGCCGACCTGGCCGGCCACGACAACCTCCTGTTCCGCCGCAACTCCACCACCGGCGCCGTCGAAGTCGTCCCCCGCAAAGGGACCGGCATCGAACTCAACGCCGACCTCCACGCCAACGACTGAGAACTTCCACGAGTGGCACATGGCGGAGAGCTCTCTCGCACTTCGCCGCAACGGTGTGCCACTCGTGCAGCCCGGCCGGATCAGGCGAGGTCGGGAGACTCACCGGAGAGCCCGAATGCGATGACGCGTCGGGGATGGATGCGGATCATTTCGCGGGAGACGCCGGAGATGTACGGTTCGACGTCGGTGAGCGCTTCGGCGGTGCCGCGGATTTCGAGGCAGCGGACCCGCCATGGCTGGACCGAGGCGACGTCGTCGACGACGAATGCGACGTGGTCGTTGGTGGCGAGGTTGCGGAATTTCCACGAGGCGCCCATGTTCCAGCCCGCGATGTCGATGGTGCCCAGGTCGGCGTTGTAGCGGAAGCCGACGGGGTTGTTCTGCGGGGTGCCGTCGGGCCGGACGGTGGCCAGCCGGCCCAGGCGCTGGGTGTGCAAGTAGTCGATCTGTTCGGAGGTCAGGGTCGAAGTCATGGGCCGACCGTAGAACCTATACCGAACTCGAGGTCAACCCAGTTTGTTCTTCTGCACCTTGCCCATCGCGTTGCGCGGCAGTGCGTCGACCACGCGGATCTCGCGCGGACGCTTGTGCACCGAGAGTTCACCGGCGACATGGTCGATCAGTTCGCGTTCGGCCGCGGCATCGCGCAGCACGACGAAGGCGGTGATGCGCTGACCGAGGTCGTCGTCGGGCAGGCCGACCACCGCGACCTCCGCGACCGCCGGATGACCGAGCAGCACCGTCTCGACCTCTCCGGCGCCGACCCGGTAGCCACCGGATTTGATGAGGTCCACCGATTCCCGGCCGACGATGCGGTGGAAGCCCTCCGCGTCGATCGTGGCGACGTCGCCGGTCCGGAACCATCCGTCCTCGGTCCAGCTCTGCGCGGTCGCCTCCGGTCGGTTCAGATAACCGTCGAAGAGCATGGGCCCGTAGACCTGGAGGCCGCCGATGCTCTCGCCGTCGTGCGGGACCGAGGAGCCGGACTCGTCCCGCAGCCGGGTGCGCACGCCGCGCACCGGCGTGCCGACCCAGCCCGGCCTGCGCTCGCCGTCGGCCCGGGTGGACAGCGTGATCATGGTCTCGCTCATGCCGTAGCGCTCGACCGGCGCGTGCCCGGTCAGCTCGCGCAGTCGCTCGAACACCGGCACGGGCAGTGGCGCACTACCGGAGACCAGCAGCCGCGCGCCGGACAATCGCTTCGCCGAGTCGGGGTCCTCGACCACCCGCGACCACACGGTCGGCACACCGAAGTACAGCGAACCTCCGGCCGCCGCGTACGCCTGCGGCGTCGGCTTGCCGGTGTGGATCAGCGGACTGCCCACGCGCAGCGGGCCGAGCAGCCCGAGAATCAGCCCGTGCACGTGGAACAGCGGAAGCCCGTGCACCAGCGTGTCGCTCGCGGTCCAGGCCCATGCGTCGGCGAGGGCGTCCAGACCCGCGGCGATCGCGCCCCTGCTGAGCATCACGCCCTTGGGCAAACCGGTGGTTCCCGAGGTGTACAGCACGAATGCCGTAGCGGCCGGGTCGGGTTCGGGATAGGTGTGCCATGACCTGGCGTGCCGTCGCACCGGCACCACGGGCAGTTCCGCGTCCTGCGGCGCTTTCCCCAGCCACGCCTGAGCACCCGAATCGGCCAGGATGTGCGCCCGCTCCGCGGTTCCGGAGTCCGGTGGCACAGGCACCACGGTGACACCCGCGATGAGGCAGCCGACCACCGCCAGCACGGTCTCCACGGTGGGGCCTGCCAGCACCGCCACCCGCTCGGCGCGCGCGACGCGTTCGGCCACCGAAGTGGCCGCGCCCAGCAGGTCACTGCGGGACAGGGTGGTCCCGTCGATGGTGACGGCGTCGGGAATGTCCGCTCCGCCTGCGACGGCGAGCGGGTTCAGCGAACTGAGCAGCAGCGGCGGACCGAACGACATCCGCCCACGCTACTTCGCCGGGTTCACCGCGGCGCGTGGCGACCGGTGCGGGCTGTGACGGTTGACACTCCCGCTGACGTGGTGAGAACGTTGTTGCATAGCTTTCTCAGCACTGCGAGGTCGACGATGACCAGGCCACTTCCCGCCACGCGTTCCACCGAATCGCCGGACTCCTTCGACATCGGGCGATACATCGACGGCGTAGCCGGCTTGTTCGGCGGCGTCGCGAACGTCATCATGCAGCTGAGCACCCCGCCGGTCGGCTACGGCGTGCTGGAGAGCACCGTGCACAGCGGCAACGTGATGTTGCATCCGATCAAACGACTGCGCACCACCCTGACCTACCTCTCGGTGGCGATGCTCGGCACCGACGAGGAACGCACCGCCTATCGCGAGGCGGTCGACGTCTCACACCGCCCGGTCCACTCGACCGCGTCGAGCCCGGTGCGCTACAACGCCTTCGACCCCGCGCTGCAACTCTGGGTCGCGGCCTGCCTGCATTGGGGAGCGCAGGATCTGTACGAGCGCATGCACGGCCCGATGGACGAGGCGACGGCCGACGCGTTCTACCATCTGGCCGCCCGGCTCGGCACCACCCTTCAGATGCCCGAATCGATGTGGCCTGCCGACCGGCACGCCTTCGCGGAGTACTGGGCCACGAATCTCGCGAAGACCAGCATCGACCCGGTCGTCCGCGCCTATTTCGACGACCTCGTCGACCTGCGCATGCTGCCCCGGCCCGCGCAGCTGGCGTTCGGGCGCCTGCACCGCTTCTTCGTGACCGGCCTGCTGCCCGAGCATCTGCGCGACGAGATGGGCATGACCTGGACCGACCGCGACGAGCGCGCACTCGCCCACATCTTGCGCGCGGTCGGGGCCACGCAATCCCGGCTCCCGCGACCGATCCGCCTGTTCCCCCTGAACGCCTATCTCCTCGATATGCGCGTCCGGCGTCGGCTCGGCCTGCGCCTGGTCTGACGGCGGACTCCGTTTCGTAGAGCTACTACTGGGCAATCGCATCACGTACATCCCGATCGCGTTGTCCCGATCGGCGGTCCGTGCCGCGAGCCAGGAGGAGAAGATGGGCTTCCGATCGACCACGACCGCGCTCGTCGCCGGCGCGCTCCTGGCGCTGTCCGCCCCGGTAGCCTGCGCCGACGAGACCGCGGAGACCGAGGTGGCCGCGGTACCGCCGCGCACGGCGATCTCCGTGCGCACCTCGGTGGGCATCGGCTGGGGCACGGCGAACGAACACGAGTCGCGATCGAGCCTGTCGCTGTCCAAACTCTTCTTGGCCGACTACGCCCTGCGCCACGGCGACGGCTCGGCCGAGGATCGATTCCTAGGCGAGCAAATGATCCGCTATTCCGATGACGGCGCGGCGAGCGTGATGGAGGCCAAGTATCCCCAGGCCATCGCCGCCATTGCCGCCGAATACGGCCTCGCCGAGACGACACCCGGACCCAATTGGGGCGCGGGGACGACCAGCGCCGCCGACGTCTCCGACTTTCTGGCCACGAAATTGCGCACCGATCCCGGATCACCCATCTTCGAATGGATGGCGGCGGCGGGATCGACAGCCCAAGACGGCACCGAACAGGACTGGGGCACCGCACGGTGGCCGTTCGTGCTCGGCACCAAATGGGGCTGGTCGGATCTCGGCGAGCCCGAGGTCGCCTCGGCCTCCTACGGCCCCGGTTTCGCGGTGACCGCGCACACTCGCGGCACCTCGGCCGAGCAGACCGCGGACGTGACGGCCGCGCTCTGGGCGATGATCACCGGGGTCCCACTGCACCGCTGATCCGGTCAGCGCACCCGGAACGACACCGCCACGTGGTCGCGCGCGAACTGCCGGATCGACGCGTCGTCACCGAGCGGGATGACGGTCTGCGGCGTCAGCGCCAGTGACAGCGCGGTACGGGCGATCATCTCGGCCAAAGGCTCCGGATCGTATTCCGGCAACTTGCCTTCGCGCTGCAAGCGGGTGATGAATTCGGCCAGGTAATCCCGCCCGAGCTCGATGACCGGAGCGCCCTGGGTGGTCAGGTAGGGCAGCACGAGTTCGGGTTCGGTGGCCAGCAGCCGGTGGATCAGCTGATTTCCGCGCAAGCCGTTGATGAACGCGGCGAACAGTTCGACGATCTGATCTTCCGCGCTCGCGTTCCGGTCCACTTGGCGCTGGAGCGCGGCGTCGACCTCCTCGATGAAATCGCGCGTCTGCCGCAGCCCGACGGCCCTGATCAGATCGGTTTTGCTCGCGAAGCGGCGATAGAGCGTGGCCAGCGACAATCCGCCGCGGCGCGCGACTTCGACCATGCTGGTGCGCTTGATACCGAAATCGAGAAACGCCAGCAGCGCCGCGTCCAGCACTCGCGCCTGGTTGCGATCCTCGGGGGCAGCGCTGCGCACCAGCGGCAGCAGCCTGGTCAGCCTGGCCATACCTCAACCCTATCCGCGAGACCGAAACGATGACACTTTCAGCATCGCACACCGTCACCGTCTTCTCGCATGATTGACACCCGCCGCGAGTCGATGAGAAAGTTAGGGCATAATCTTCTCATCGACCGATACCTCCTGGATCGGGCCGACACGAAAGACGAGGTCGACGATGACCGCGCAGCTGCGCACCGCCGAGCACGAGCCGGACCCCAGCCGAGTCCTCACGCCGGAGACGGTCGAAGAGTACGTGGACGGCATCGCCGCCTTTCTCGGCGGCGCGGCCAATGTCATCATGCAGCTGAGCTTGCGCCCGGTCGGCCGCGGCGTCCTGGAGAGCACCGTCGACAGCGGCAAGGTCACGCTGCATCCGATCAAGCGGCTGCGCACCACACTCACCTATATCGCCGTCGCGCTGCTCGGGTCGGATGCCGAGCGCGAGGCGTACCGCGAGGCCGTCAACATGTCGCATCGGTCGGTGCGCTCCACCACGGCGAGCCCGGTGAAGTACAACGCTTTCGACCCGAACCTGCAGCTGTGGGTCGCGGCCTGCCTGTACTGGGGCATCGATGACCTCTACACCCGGATGCACGGCCCCATGGACGCCGCCACCGCCGACGCCTTCTACGACTACGCCGCGCGCCTGGGCACCACCTTGCAGATGCGGCCGGAGATGTGGCCGGCGAATCGCGAGGCATTCCAGCGGTATTGGGACGAGAACTTGAAGAAGCACGGCATCGAGCCCGAGCTGCGGGACTACTTCGACGGCCTGATCGACCTGAAGATGATGCCGCGACCGGTGCAGGTGGTCTTCGCCGGGCTGCAACGCTTCATCGTCACCGGCCTGCTCCCGCAGCACCTGCGCGACGAGATGGGCATGACCTGGACCGACCGCGACCAGCGGCGCCTGGACCGGCTGCTGCGGGCCATCGGGGCCGTGCACCGGCGACTGCCGAAATCGGCACGGATGTTCCCGCTCAACGCCTACCACTACGACCTGCGCAGGCGACTGCGGCAGGGGAAGCCGCTGGTGTAACCGCGCGCCTCAGCTCCCCATGTGCGGATAGCGGTAATCCACGGCAGGCACGAACGTCTCCTTGATCGTCCGTGGCGCGACCCAGCGCAGCAGGTTCAACGGCGAGCCCGCCTTGTCGTCGGTGCCGGAGGCGCGCGCCCCGCCGAAGGGCTGCTGACCCACCACCGCGCCGGTGGGCTTGTCGTTGACGTAGAAGTTGCCCGCCGCGAATCGCAGCGCGGCGTCGGCCTCTTCGATCGCGTACCGGTCCTGCGCGAACACCGCGCCGGTGAGCGCGTAGGGCGCCGCCGACTCCACTTCGGCGAGTATCGCGCTGTAGGCGCCGGGTTCGGTGTCGTCGTAGACGTACACCGACAGGATCGGTCCGAAGTACTCGGTGACGAACGATTCGTCGTGCGGGTTGTCCGCCAGCAACACGGTGGGCCGGACGAACCAGCCTTCACTGTCGTCGTAGGTTCCGCCGACCGGGATGGCGATGCCCGCTTCCGCAGCGCGGCGGATAGCCGCCACGTTCTTGTCGTAGGCGCGCCGATCGATCAACGCCCCACCGAAATTCGACAGATCCGCGACGTCGCCGTAGCTCAGCTCGCCGGTCTCGTGCAGGAACTCGTCGCCCATCGCGCGCCAGACCGACCGCGCGATGTAGGCGCGCGAGGCCGCCGAGCACTTCTGGCCCTGATACTCGAACGCTCCGCGAATCAGGGCGGTGCGCAGCGCGTCCGGGTCGGCCGAGGAGTGCGCGACGATGAAGTCCTTGCCACCCGTCTCCCCCACCAGGCGCGGATAGCCGTGGTAGCGGTCGACATTCGCGCCCACCTGCTGCCATAGATACCGAAATGTCTTGGTGGAACCGGTGAAATGGATTCCCGCCAGCCGCGGATCGGTCAGCGCCACCTCCGACAGTTGCACCCCGTTTCCGGTGACCATGTTGATCACGCCGGGCGGCAGGCCCGCCGCCTCCAGCAGCCGCATCGTGTGGAACGCCGCCAACGTCTGCGTCGGCGAGGGCTTCCATACCACCGTGTTGCCCATCAGCGCGGGCGCGGTCGGCAGATTCCCGGCGATCGCGGTGAAGTTGAACGGTGTGATGGCGTAGACGAACCCTTCCAGCGGCCGATAGTCCATCCGGTTCCACACTCCGCCACTGGACCCGGGCTGTTGCGCCAGGATGTCGCGCGCGAACGCGACGTTGAAACGCCAGAAGTCGACCAGCTCGCACGGCGCGTCGATTTCGGCCTGCTGGGCCGATTTCGACTGCCCGAGCATGGTGGCCGCCGCGAGGGTCTCCCGCCACGGCCCGGCCAGCAGGTCGGCGGCGCGCAGCAGCACCGCGGCGCGGTCCTCGAAGGGCAGCGCCCGCCACCCCGGGGCGGCCGCCATCGCGGCATCGATGGCTCCGTGCGCTTCCGACTGGGTGACGGCGGTGTAGGTCCCCAGCACTTGCCGGTGCCGGTGCGGTGCGACGATGTCGTGCCGTTCACCGATACCGGGGCGGTGCTTGCCGCCGATCACCAGCGGCACGTCGACGGGCGCGGCGGACAGCTCGGCTAGTTTGCCGAGCAATAGCTCCCGTTCAGGGCTGCCGGGCGCGTAGGAGTGCACCGGCTCGTTGGCGGGTGTGGGGACAACCGTGACAGCGTCCATACCTCAGGCTAGCTCGCCCGGCCCGGCGGCCGTGGACGCCGACACACCGAGATGACCTCGGGATCGGAAACGCTTCCGGCGTCAGCCCGCGGCCAGTCGTTCGGCCGCCGCGGCGATCCGCTCGTCGGTCGCGGTCAGCGCGATCCGCACGTGCTCGCTCGCGCCGGGGCCGTAGAAGTCGCCGGGCGCGGCGAGGATGCCGCGGTCGGCGAGCCAGTCCAAGGTTGTCCGGCACGGCTCGCCGCGCGTGGACCACAGATACAGGCCCGCCTCGGAGTGATCGATCCGGAAACCCGCTGCTTCCAGCGCTTTTCGCAGCACGTCACGGCGGGCCCGGTACCGCTCGCGCTGACGCGCCTCGTGCGCGTCGTCGCTGAGCGCGGCCGTCATCGCGGCCTGGATCGGGAACGGCACCATCATGCCCGCGTGCTTGCGCACTTCGAGCAGCTCCGCGACCAGCGCCGGATCGCCCGCCACGAACCCGGCGCGGTAACTGGCCAGGTTGGAGGTCTTCGACAGCGAATGCACGGCCAGCAGGTTGGTGTGGTCGCCGTCGCACACCTCGGGGTCGAGCAAGGAGAGGGCGCGGCCCTCCCAGGTCAGTCCCAGGTAGCACTCGTCGGAGGCGACGATCGCGCCGCGTTCCCGGGCGAAGGCGACCACCTTGCGCAGATGCTCGACGCCGAGTACCCGGCCGGTCGGGTTGGACGGCGAGTTCACGTAGATCAGCGCGGGCGTCTGCGGACCGAGCCGGGTGAGTCCGTCGGCGCGCAGCACCTGCGCGCCCGCCAGCAGCGCGCCCACCTCGTAGGTGGGATACGCGACCTCCGGGATGACGACCAGGTCGCCCGCGCCGAGGCCGAGCAGCCGGGGCAGTCCCGCGATCAGCTCTTTGGTGCCGATGGCGGGCAGCACGGCCGCGGGCTCGAGTCCGGTGATCCCGTAGCGCCGCTTCAGCGCGTCGACCGCGGCCGCACGGAGTTCGGGGGTGCCGTGCGTGGTCGGGTAGCCGGGCACCGCGGCGACGGAGTTCAGCGCGGTCCGGATCAGCGGGTCGACCGGGTCGACCGGAGTGCCGACGGACAGGTCGACGATCCCGCCTGGATGGGCGGTCGCCCGCACCTTCACCGAAGCGATGGTGTCCCAGGGAAAATCGGGTAGCAGGCTGCTGACCCGGCCACGCGGCGACACGTCAGATCTCACTCACTCGCCATCGGGGGCAGTTCCTTGATGAACGGCGGGTCGTAGTCGACCTTGCCGACCTTGGTGGCGCCGCCGGGCGAGCCCAGCTCATCGAAGAAATCGACGTTGGCGTTCACGTATCCGCTCCACTGGTCCGGGGTGTCGTCTTCGTAGAAGATCGCCTCCACCGGGCACACCGGCTCACATGCACCACAGTCCACGCACTCGTCGGGATGGATGTACAGCATGCGGCCACCCTCGTAGATGCAGTCCACGGGGCATTCCTCGATGCATGCCTTGTCCTTCACGTCAACGCACGGTTCAGCGATGATGTACGGCACTGCCGCTCTCCTAGTCTGTCCTCGCCTGCGGGATAGTCCGCCCGGCGAAACCCTATCCCGGCACCCCACGTTACTACTGGTCAGCCTGCCCTAACTTCGGATGGTACGCACGCCGACGCGAGGTGCGAATTCGACGTCGAGTGGCCACTCGAAGCTGCCGACTCCGTCACTCCACCAATACGGCCTGCAAGCCGGGAGAGGCGGACACGCTCGTGCGCTCGGGCACACCGTAGGTGGTCGTCCGCTCCCTGGCCGGTCGCCCGATGCCCGCGGCGATCTCCACCAGTTCGGCGACGGTCTTCGCCGAGCCGTGCTGCGAGCCCGCCATCCGGGAGATGGTCTCCTCCATCAACGTGCCGCCGAGATCGTTGGCGCCGCTGTTGAGCATCACCCGGGTGCCGGTGGTGCCGAGCTTGACCCAGCTGGTCTGGATGTTGTGGATCCGGCCGTGCAGCATGATCCTGGCCAGCGCGTGCGCGGCGCGGTTGTCCCGGTTGGTCGGCCCCGGCCGCGCGGCGCCCGCGAGGTACAGCGGCGCGCTCTGGTGTACGAACGGCAGCAGCACGAATTCGGTGAAACCGCCGGTCTCGTCCTGGATACCGCGCAGCACGCGCAGATGCCCGACCCAGTGCTTCGGATTGTCCACGTGGCCGTACATCATGGTCGAGCTGGACCGGATGCCCACCTGGTGGGCCGTGGTGATCACCTCGATCCACGCCGAGGTGGGCAGTTTGCCCTTGGTGAGCACCCAGCGGACCTCGTCGTCCAGGATCTCCGCGGCGGTCCCCGGAATGGTGTCCAGGCCCGCTTCCTTCAGCGCGACCAGCCAGTCCCGGATGCTCTGACCGCCGCGCGAGGCGCCGTTCACGATCTCCATCGGGCTGAACGCGTGCACGTGCAGCGACGGCACCCGCTGCTTGACCGCCCGCACCAGGTCGGCGTACCCGGTGACCGGCAGGTCGGGGTCGATGCCGCCCTGCATGCACACCTCGGTGGCGCCGTCGACATGCGCCTCCCAGGCCCGGTCGGCGACCTCGTCCATGCTCAGTGTGAACGCGTCCGCGTCCCCCTTGCGCTGGGCGAACGCGCAGAAGCGGCACCCGGTGTAGCAGATATTGGTGAAGTTGATGTTCCGGTTCACGACGTAGGTGACGTCGTCGCCGACGGTGTCGCGGCGCAACTGATCGGCCAGCGCGGCGACCGCGTCCAGGTCCGCGCCGTCCGCCGTGGCCAGCGCGAGATACTCGGCGTCGCTGAGCCCGGCCGGATCACGCTCGGCGGCGCGCAGCGCGGCGAGCACGTCGGCATCCAGCCGCTGCGGCGTGCTGACGGCGAGGTCACGCGCCTGTTCACGAATGGTTTCCCAGTCGCCGAAAGCGCCGACGAGGTCCTGCCCGAGCGCCGCGTCGCTGCGGGCCTCGGTGTTGCGGCCCTCGGTGTCGATGGCGGTGTTGAGGTCGACGCGCCCGGCCGATTCCCACGACTCCTCGGGTTCCTGCCAGGGCAGGCCGACCGGGATCGCGTCCGGCTTCGCCAGCCCCGTCGCCGGGTCGGTGAGCGCCGCGACGTGCGCGCCGATGCGCGGATCGACCCACGGATTGCCCGCGCGCACGTACTTCGGGTGCGCGGAGGTCCGCTCGACCAACTGGTAGCCCGCCACCTCGGTGATCTCCCGCAACGTGTCCAGGTTCGGCCACGGCCGCTCCGGATTCACGTGGTCGGGCGTCACCGGCGAGACGCCGCCCCAGTCATCGATGCCCGCCTCGATCAGCGCGCGGCACTCCTCGTGCGACACCAGGTTCGGCGGCGCTTGCACCGGCACGTCGGGCCCGAGCAGCACGCGGGTGACGGCGATGGTGGCGAGGAATTCCTCCAGCCCCGCGTCCGGCACGTCCCGCATCGCGGTGTCGTCCTTGGCGCGGAAATTCTGGATGATGACTTCCTGGATATGCCCGAAAGCCTTGTGCTGCTTGCGGATCGCCATGATCGACTCGGCGCGCTCCGCCATCGTCTCACCGATGCCGACCAGGATGCCGGTGGTGTAGGGCACCGAGAGCCGGCCCGCGTCGGTGATGGCCCGCAGCCGCACGGCCGGGTCCTTGTCCGGACTGCCGTAATGGCAGTTGCCCTTCTCGGTGAACAGCCGGGCGGAGGTGGTCTCCAGCATCATGCCCATGGACTGCGCCACCGGCTTGAGCCGCGCGATCTCCGCCCAGGACATCACACCGGGGTTCAGGTGCGGCAGCAGGCCGGTCTCTTCCAGCACCATGATCGACACGGCGCGCAGGTAGTCCAGCGTGGAGTCGTAGCCGCGTTCGTCCAGCCACTGCGCGGCTTCGGGCCAGCGGTCCTCGGGCCGGTCGCCCAGCGTGAACAGCGCCTCCTTGCAGCCCAGCGCCGCACCTCGGCGGGCGATGTCGAGCACTTCGTCGGGTTCGAGGAACATGCCCTCGCCCTCGGCGCGCAGCTTGCCGGGCACCGTGACGAAGGTGCAGTAGTGGCACTTGTCCCGGCACAGGCGGGTCAGCGGGATGAAGACGTTGCGGGAATAACTGATCGTCTTCGGACGCCCGGCCGATGCCAGTCCGGCGTCGCGCACCCGCGCGGCGCTGCGACAGAGGTCGGCGAGGTCGTCGCCGGTCGCGTGCAGCAGCACCGCGGCCTCGTCCACGTTCAACGTGACACCGTCGCGGGCCCTGCGCAGCGCCCTGCGCATGGCCGATGGACTGGGCGGCGCGGACGGGACGCTCGGGTTCGGTAGGTCGGTCACGCCCTCGATCATGCGCTACACATCCGGAACTGTCTCCCTCCAGTGCTGGTTGCGGCGGAGCGGACAAGCCACCCGTGGCTAGGGCTCCACCCGCCACGGCGCCCGCGCAGGAACGTGGAGCGCCGTTGAGCGTTGACAACTGTGGGGTGCCCGAGGCTATTCCAGGGCAGTGCAGGCCGGGCGCGCGCGAACTCCTCGGAGAGCACCCACGTCGGCGCCGCGCCGGGAACGATCACCGCTGTCGCGGCTACACCGAGGCCGAGCCTACGACGACGACGCATCGGTCCGACCATCCGTCGCGTATGCGATCCGGGCCGAATGCTCTGCGGCACAAAAGAATTCGTGCACCCATCGGCATTGCGCAGTCCCGCGCCCACCCGCCTGCCCGCTCGGCGCCGCCGCCGCTCGCCGACGACAGCGCACACTTGGTCGTGCAAACATTGGCAGCATGTCGCAGCCGCGCACCATCATGGCCGATCCGGCCTGGCGCCCCAGTCCCAAGGCGAGGCTCCTGTGGACCGCGCAGGCCGCGCTGGGCTGGGTGATTCCGTTCGCGGCTCTGCTGGTGTGGTCGCTGTTCGACTCCGCGCATCGTGGATGGCAGCTCGGCTTCTTCCTGGTCGCGCTCGTGCCTGCCGTGCTGAACATCGGGGTGGCCCCGTGGTGGCGCTACGCCGTGCACCGCTGGGAGGTCACCGACGAGGCGGTCTACACCCGGGTCGGCTGGCTCACCCAGGAGAGCCGGGTCGCGCCGATCTCGCGCGTACAGACCGTCGACACCGAACGTGGGCCGCTCGAGCGCCTGCTCGGACTGGCGACGGTCACCGTGACCACCGCGTCCTCCGCGGGGGCGGTCCAGATCAGCGCGCTCGATCTCCCGGTTGCCGAGGAAACCGTGACGCGGCTGACCAGGATCGCCGCCCAGCATCGCGGGGACGCGACATGAGTGACGCACCGGCGGTGGACGCCGCGCAGGCCGAACAGCCGTGGCAGCGGCTGGACAAGCGGATGCTGCTGGTCCACCCGATCACCGAGGTGGTGAAGTTCATCCCGGTGCTGATCGGTTCGGTGATCCTCGGGACCAGCAGCGGCAACCACGTGTGGAGCATCATTCCGATCGTGCTGATCGTCGGGTTCGCGCTGACCCGCTGGTTCACCACGACGTATCGGGTCGGGCCGACGCACGTCGAGTTGCGCACCGGCCTGCTGCAACGCAAGAAGCTGTCGGTGCCGCGCTCACGCATCCGCTCGGTGGACATCGAAGCCGACCTGCTGCACCGGGCTCTCGGACTCGCGGTGCTGGCGATCGGCACCGGCCAGCAGGCCGATTCGGGTGAGCAGTTCAAGCTCGACGCCCTGGACACGCGGGTCGTGCCGCCGTTACGGGCCGCGCTGCTCGCCCACACGGCCGCGCGGGCGGAGCAGTCCGAGGACCGGAAAGAGCCGGGGCGCAACGAATCCGGTGGCTTCGCCGCCCCGCGCACGCGGGCGCGCGAGATCGGGCACTGGAGTCCGGCGTGGGTGCGCTACGCCCCGCTGTCGCTGACCGGGTTCGCGATCATCGCCCCGATCGTCGGCTTCGCGCTGCAGTACGGGCTCGGCGAGATCGTGTTCCGGTCGGACGCGGTACACGACGTGGAAGACGGCGGCGTGCTCGTCCTCGCGCTCGCCGCGGGGGCGCTGCTGTGCGCCATCGTCCTCGTGGTCAGCGCTGCCGCGTGCGCGCACTATTTGACTACTTATTTCGGGTTACGCGTGCGTGACGACGGCAAGACCTTGCAGCTGCGCCACGGCCTGTTCACCACCCGTCAGATCACGCTCGACCGGGCGCGGCTGCGCGGGGCGACGGTCAACGAACCTCTGCTGCTGCGCCTTGCCGGCGGCGCCGAACTCGAAGCGATCATGACCGGGGAGAACCCGCGCCAGAAGATCCTGCCGCAGGCCCCGCGCGAAGCCGTCGAACACACCCTCGGCCATCTCTTGGCCCCGCAGGAGGTGCACGACAACGACATTCCGCTCCGTCCGGACGCGAGGCCAACCGGCGCGGGGGCATCGGCCTCGCACACCGTCCCGGAGCCGGGCAGCGCTCCGCTAATCGCACATGGACCCGCCGCGCGGCGCCGCAGGCATACCCGCGCGCTCGCGCCGGTCGTCCTGATCGCCGCGGTACCGGTCTACTTCTCCCTTGCCGGAGAGCACTATTCACCGTGGTGGTGGCTGGTGCCCGGCCTGGCGCTACCGATCGCGCTCGCGCTCGCGGAGGACCGCTATCGCGGCCTCGGCCACACGGTACTGCCCCGCACGCCCACCGGCCCGGCCTGGCTGATCACCCGGTCCGGGTCGCTGGACCGGGACCGCGACTGCCTGGAGGCCCCCGGCGTGATCGGCTGGACGGTGCGCCGGACCTTCTTCCAGCGGCGTGCGGGAGTCGCCACGGTGGTCGCGGCCACCGCGGCGGGCAAGAAGCGCTACGCGGTGGTCGACCTGCCCGCCGACGAGGCGTGGGGTCTCATCGAAGCGGTCACACCGGGGCTACCGGGTGCGCGCTGACCCACCGGGCGGGTGTCGCTGATCGGTTGCCGAGCGACGGCATCGGACGCCTACGACACGTTCGCCGTCAACGCGACCTCGGTGGTCCGGCCGCCGAGATCAGTGATGACGGAAGAGGCTCGCGTTCGCCTGGATGTAGAGGTACCCCAGCGGCGGCAGCAGCCCGCCGAACAGCAACAGCGCCGTCCGCCAATCACTGCCCAGCAGAATGTCACCGCCCGGACCGGCGCTCGCGCAGACCAGGAAGCCGAACGCCCAGGCCACGACGGGAAGACCCAGCACGGCGGGACGCCGGGTGACCGATCGCGCGCCCGCGACGAGCAGGACGTTCACCACCCCCGCCACCACGGCGGACGCCGGGAAGGCGACGGAGCCCAGGTAGGTCGGCAGGTACAGCGCCTCGAGCGCCAGGGTGAGCAGGGCGTTCAAGACCAGGAGCACCAGGATCACCGAGCCGACGACGCCCATCGGACGGCGGGCATCCGCGGCTGCCACAGGAGCCCGATCGCCCGCGTGGTCATCGAGCTTCGTCGTCACGGCACCGGCGGGTAGCCGAGGAGGGTCAACAGGTGGCTCTGCATATCGGCGAACGCGTACAGCACCGTCATATACATGTCGTGCTGTTCGGGCCAGTGCGGCCGCATGCTTTCGACGAACGCCGCGATCGCGTTCTGGAGCTCCCAGTTGTACATACTGCCGAGTCTATTCCGGCGCTACGAGATGCATGATCAGTTCTCCCGGTCGGCAGGCAGCGCGGCGACCACCGGGAACTCGCCGGTCGGACCGCCACGCTCCGCCGCGATGGCCAGCACCCGCTTACGCGCGGCAAACCAGCCGACGATCAGCGCGGGGACGATCAGGGCGAGGGTCGCGACGGTCCAGGTTCCCACCGGATAGTCGAACCCGGTGAGCACGACGACGAAGAACAGGAACACCAGCGTGAGCAGGCCGGTGTAGGGCGCGCCGAACATGCGGAACGCGGGCCGCTCGATGCGTCCCCGAGTGGACCAGCGCCACAATTGCAGCTGGCACAGCACGATGGTGGCCCACGAGGCGACGATGCCCAGCGACGCCATGTTCAGCACGATCTCGAACGCCCGATTCGGGACGATGCCGTTGAGCGCGATACCGACCAGCGCGATCAGGCTGGTGAGCAGGATGCCGCCGTAGGGGACGCCGTTGCCGCCCATCACCCCGGTGAATTTCGGCGCGCTGCCGTTCATCGACATCGAGCGCAGGATGCGGCCGGTCGAGTACAGGCCGGCGTTCAAGCTGGAGAACGCCGCGGTGAGCACCACGAGATTCATCACGCTGCCGATCCCGGGGACGCCGAGCATGGTGAAGAACGTGACGAAGGGGCTCTCGTCGGCGGTGTACCGCGTGTACGGGAGCAACAACCCCAGCAGCACCAGCGAACCGACGTAGAAGACGGCGATCCGGGCGATCACCGAATTGATCGCCCGCGGCATGATCTTCTCCGGATGCTCCGTCTCGCCCGCCGCGGTGCCGACCAATTCGACTGCGGCGTAGGCGAAGACGACACCGGACACCACCACGACCAGCGGCATGATGCCGGTCGGGAACAGGCCGCCGTGATCGGCGACCACGCTCGGGCCGGTCGCTTCACCGTGCACGGTGAAGCGACCGAGCAGGAAGATCGTGCCGACGATCAGGAACGCGCTCAGCGCGAACACCTTCACCAGCGCGGCCCAGAATTCCATCTCGCCGAACCACTTCACCGAGATCAGATTGACGCTCAGCACGAGGACCAGCGCGACCAGCGCGAGAACCCACTGCGGGACGGAGGCGAACCCGGACCAGTAGTGGAAGTACTGCGCTATCGCGGTGGTGTCGGCGATGCCGGTCATCGACCAGTTCAGGAAGTACATCCACCCCGCGACGAAGGCGGCCTTCTCGCCGAAGAACTCGCGCGCGTAGGAGACGAACGACCCCGAGGAGGGCCGGTGCAGGACGAGTTCACCGAGCGCGCGCAGGATCAGGAACGCGAAGAACCCGCACACGCCGTAGACCAGGAACAATCCGGGTCCGGCGCTGGCCAGCCGCCCGCCTGCGCCGAGGAACAGGCCGGTGCCGATGGCGCCGCCGATCGCGATCATCTGCAGCTGCCGCGGCTTCAGACTCTTGTGGTAACCGTGGTCCTCGATGCTGAGGTGAGTTTCGTCGCCGCGCGCGGTCATGAAACGCCGGTTCCTCCATTTCGATGTCCCGAGATCACGCCGAACGGTACCCGCCGCGCGGGCACCGCCGGATGGCAACCCTCGGGCGGCGACATCCGCGGAGTCCGGTCACTCCAGTCCGGCGAACAGATCGTGCTCCCGCCCGTCCGGCCCGAGCGGACCACGCCGCCCTCGCACCAGGATGAAGTGCTCTTCGGGCAGAACCGGCTGGGCGACTTTGTTCGACAGGGCGAATTCCCGGCCGGACGGCGCGACGGTGACCTGGGTGGCGTGTGCCCGCAGCGCGGCGCGCTTGGCCGTCAGCACGTCGGACACGTCGATCGTGGTGGTCACCGCGTCACTGGGCACGCTCGCGAGCTCGCCTTCGGCGGGCAGCCGCCAACCGGGTGGCAGCGCGCCGGGCAGGCCCGCGGCCGTGCGCCGGGCCAGCGCGGCGGTGTGCAGGCGCAGCATGTCGGCGTCGGTGACGGTCCAGTAGTACTTCGGTGTGTCCCAGCCCTCGCCCGCCGCCATCTGCACGGCGGCCGTGGTGATCTCGTGTGCTCGGATGTGGTCCGGGTGGCCGTAGCCGCCGTTCGGGTCGTAGCCGACCACGACGCGTGGCCGTAGCTCGAGCACCGCGTCGGTGAGGGCCCGCACCGCTGCGTCCCCGGAGCGCACGAATACCCGGGGCTTGTGCGCGGCGGGCGTGCCCGCCATTCCGGAGTCGCGCCAGCGTCCCGCGCCGCCGAGGAAGCGCGGCGGGCCCGCGTTCAACGCCGCCAGCGCACTGGTCAGCTCGAGGATGCGATAGCCGCCTAGCTGGTCGGCGTGCTGCGCGGCGAGCAGCGCCCACTCGTCGCCGATCACCTCGCCCTCCTCGCCGAGCGTGCAGGTGAGCACGGTGACCGGCACGCCGCGACGGCGGTAATGCGCGATCGTGCCTCCGGTGGTGATGGACTCGTCGTCCGGGTGGGCGTGCACCAGCAGCAGCCCGCCCGTCCCCGCGGTCACGGAATCCTGCGCCACATGGACGCGTCGCCGAAGATGCCGACCTGGATCGCGCCGCTGAGCGAGGCGCCGTCCAGCCGGGGACCGGACGCCGCGACGGCGTTGTCCTGCACGATCGGCAGCACCGTCGCCATGGCCCACAGTTTGGGCTCCGCTTCGGCGAGCACCCGCCCCACGTCGCCGCCGCGCAGAGCGTCGTCGATCGCGGGTTGCAGCGTCGGATCACATATCCCGGACAGGTTGCTCGGCGCGCGTTGCGCCGCCTCGGCGACGGCCTGCGCCGGGCCGGTGACCCCCGGCAGCGCGGGCGGCGGGCATCCGTAGCGGGACGCCAGCACGGTGGCCGGATCGGATCCGGCCACCTCCCAGCCGACGATCGCGTCGACCGTGCCCTCGATCAGTTCCTTGCCGTAGAGCTCGTCGGCGGCGACGCTGCGCACGGTGGCGTCGATGCCGGCGCTGCGCAGCTGGTCGGCAGCGGTATTGGCCACGGCCAAGGCGGTGGCGTCCCGATCCACCGCGCCGATGCGCACGGCCAGCGGCTTGCCGTCCTTTCCGAGCGTGCGCGGCTGCGGGGCGGGCGAGGTCGGGGAGATCGCGTGCGGCGGCTCCGGCGCCCGGCCGTAACCCGCGGCGGCGAGCAGCGCGAACGCCTCCTCCGCCGACGGACGCGGCGGAGCGGTCGGGGCGTAACCGGGATCGGACGGCGCGAGCACCTGCGCGCGAGCCGGTTCCACCCAATTGCCGGTCTGGGCGCCGACCGTCGCCAGCAGAGCGGGGTCGAGCAGCGCCAGCACACCCGAACGGACCCTGGGATCGCTCAGTTCACCTTTGCGCCCGTTCAGCGCCATTTGCAGCACCCGCGACTGCGGCATGATCGCGGTCCGCACGGAGGGAATCGCCCCCAATTGCGCCTGGGTCGCCACGCCGCCGTGGACCAGCGCCATCTGGATGTCTCCGGTGCGCAGCGAGCCCGCCAGCTGCGCGGGCGTGCCGCCGCGGCGCAGCAGGATCTGGCCCGGCATCGCCGGTGTGCCCCAGAAACGGTCGTTGCGTTCCAGCAGCATCTCGTCGCGGCCCGGGTCCGCCGAGCGGATCCCGAACGGGCCGCCGGACACCCGGACCCCGTTGACCTGGCCGTTCATCCCCCTGGCGAACCCGCCCGGCGCGTCCTTGAGCAGATGGGACGGCAGCAGATCGGTGAACAACTCGCGCCAGCCGGGGTAGGGCTGCGCCATCACGACGGTGACCGTCTTGCCACCCGCCGAGGAGCTCACATCCGAGATCATGCGGTATCCGGCCGGATCTACGACTCCCGGTTCGGAGATCATCTCCTGCCACAGGTAGCGGAAGTCCTCGGCCGCGATCGGCGCTCCGTCCGACCAGGAGGCCTCGTTGCGCAGCTTGTAGGTGATCGTGAACGGTTCCTGCGCGGTCACTTCGGCGGAGACCAGCAACGACGAATCCGGCACCCAAGCCGTCGCACCGGGCCGCGCCGGATCGGGTACCGGCCGGAACGGGCTCGGCAGCACCAGGGAGGCGATCGCCGAGGTGGCGGCGGACTGGTCCGAGCGCAGATGCGGATTGAAGGCGGTACCGATGGTGTCCAGGGCGACGACCACGGTCGTCTCCGCGGGCTTGACCGGTGTGGTCTTCGGGCTGTCGGTGCTCTCGATGGGCGGCGGCGGATTCGCGGCACAGCTGCTGATCAAGGTCAGCACTGCCACGGCCGGCAACAACGTGCGCCACGCTGCGCGTTTTCCTGCGCCCACTTTCACGCTCGGGAACTCTACCGTACGGTCGAGGCCGTTCCCAGATTCCTGCTGCCGAGCGCGGAAACGACGCGGTCGATCGGATATCCGCGAACATGCAAACGCGAGTGCTTCGCAGCGCGCGATGATACGATCTGTCCATACCGGACCGACCTCGGCAAATATTCGGCGTACCACTACGGAGCAATATCCGACGTTGTACCGGCGCACTGAATTCCGCCAATTCTTCTGCCGATTTTCCATATTCGCGAAAGCACGATCTGATTTCACTCGTTCACGCAAGTGAACAATCGCACTGAAACGCCGACCGTAAGAGGAAACCCACCTCCGTGAAGCCATGGGCCGGTGCGCCCACCCCGGGAGCATACTTGCCAGAGCTGCACGTCAAGCCCTCCGGTAGCCGAGAAAGGCATCTCCTCGACCGTCCGGGTGACCACAAGCGTGAGGCGGGGACGAATCAGAAGGCGCCGTAATTCTGCGGATTCCATCGGATTGCGCAGAATGCTCTACATCCGAGTCTCGTCCTGAATTCTCACCAGGCCCCACACAGAATACGTGCACCGGGCAGCAATTCTCTGCACGGAGGATGCGAATACTTCGTCATGGTCCACAGCCCAGAGAAATGGCTGAGAATACCGTAAAACAATCGACGCCCTTCGGAAGGCAGATGCGGCATCGACCCCTGTCCGCAAACCACATCACAAAACCGTGTCGGCGATATTCCGATTGCCGCGTCCGCCCCGAATTGCATCATGGATGAATTGCCGACGATCTTCAGGTGTACGCGAGTCGAATCCACGGCTGTCCAGCGCGAACACCTTCCGGCTCGCACCGACCGGAACGGATCCGGCGTCCCGCGGACACCGAATCCCGTTCCGTCGGAGCTGATTACAGCGCCGCGCGGTCCCGCGCCTTGCGCCGGGACAGTTCCCGCGCACGTTCGTTCTGCCCGAGGGTCACCTTGCGGATCCGGACCACTTCCGGGGTGACCTCCACGCACTCGTCGGCGGCGCAGAACTCCATGGCGGCTTCGAGATCCAGTTGCAACGGCTTGGCCAGGGTCTCGATCACGTCGGCGGTCGAGCTGCGCATATTGGTCAGCTTCTTCTCCCGCGTGACGTTGATGTCGAGATCCTCCGCGCGCGGGTTGAGGCCGACGACGTGTCCCTCGTAGGTGTCCGCGCCGGGCTCCACGAAGAACTGCCCGCGGTCGGCGAGCTGGATCATGGCGAACGGCGTCACCGTGCCCGACCGGTCGGAGACCAGCGAGCCGGTGTGCCGGGCGCGGATCTCGCCCGCCCACGGCGCGTAGCCGTGCGACACGGCGTTGGCGATGCCGGTGCCGCGGGTCTCGGTGAGGAAGTCGGTGCGGAAGCCGATCAGACCACGCGAGGGAACGATGAACTCCATCCGCACCCAGCCCGCGGCGTGGTTGCTCATCTGCACCATCTTGCCCTTGCGCGCGGCCAGCAACTGGGTGATCGCGCCGAGGTACTCGTCGGGGCAGTCGATGGTCAGCTCTTCGTACGGCTCGTGCACCTTGCCGTCGACCTGCTTGGTGACCACCTGCGGCTTGCCGACGGTCAGCTCGAAGCCCTCGCGGCGCATGGTCTCCACCAGGATGGCCAGCGCCAGCTCACCGCGGCCCTGCACCTCCCAGGCGTCCGGGCGGCCGATGTCGAGCACGCGCAGCGACACGTTGCCGACCAACTCCTGGTCCAGGCGCGATTTCACCATGCGGGCGGTCAGCTTGTGGCCCTGCACCCGGCCGACCAGCGGCGAGGTGTTGGTGCCGATGGTGACCGAGATGGCGGGCTCGTCGACGGTGATGCGCGGCAGCGCGACCGGATCGTCGATGTCGGCGAGGGTGTCGCCGATCATGATCTCCGGGATGCCCGCGATGGCGACGATGTCGCCCGCCACGGCGACCTCACCCGGCTGACGCTCCACGCCGATGGTCTGCAGCAGCTCGGTGATCTTCACCTGCTTGACGCCGTCGGCGTGCATCCACGCGACGTTCTGCCCCTTGCGCAGTTCGCCGTTGTGGATGCGGACCAGCGCGAGACGGCCGAGGAAGGCCGAGGCGTCCAGGTTGGTGACGTGCGCCTGCAGCGGCGCGGTCGGATCACCCTTCGGCGCCGGGATGTACTCCAGCAGCACGTCGAACAGCGCGTCGAGGTTCTCCGCGGCCGGGGCGTTGCCGTTCTCCGGACGCTCCTTGGACGCCTTGCCCTCTCGCCCGGAGGCGTACAGCACCGGAAGGTCGAGCGCGAGCTCGGCGGCTTCGGCGGCGGCGTCGTCCAGATCGGAGGCCAAGTCGAGCAGCAGGTCGTGACTTTCCTCGACGACCTCCTCGATGCGGGCGTCGGGGCGGTCGGTCTTGTTCACGACCAGGATCACCGGCAACGACGCGGCCAGCGCCTTGCGCAGCACGAACCGGGTCTGCGGCAGCGGGCCCTCGGAGGCGTCCACCAGCAGCACGACACCGTCCACCATGGAAAGGCCGCGCTCGACCTCACCACCGAAGTCGGCGTGGCCCGGGGTATCGATGACATTGATGACGGTGACCGAGCCGTCCGGGTGGTGGCGGTGCACCGCCGTGTTCTTGGCGAGAATGGTGATGCCCTTCTCGCGCTCCAGGTCGCCGGAGTCCATCACTCGATCGACGGGCTCGGCCCGCTCGGCGAAGGCGCCCGACTGGCGCAGCATGGCGTCGACCAGGGTCGTCTTGCCGTGGTCGACGTGGGCCACGATGGCGACGTTGCGAAAATCGCGTGCAGACGACACGCCTGAATCCTCCTGCTGTTTCGGTGTGGGAGCCGATGGTGCTCGGTGTCCTGCGAGAGCGGGACCCCTGCGCGGTTACGCAGGTTGCCGCCTCCGGGTCCTGACGCTCACGCCGGGCTCCTTGCAGACAGGTGGAGAATCGAAACTCACCGGGCATAGCGGCCAGCTACACCCTACCGGCAGTCCGTTCGCGCAAACGTTTCAGGCTTTGTACTTAGGGTACGCTAACCCCCGTGGGCAAGGTCAAAGCAAAGAAGGTTTCGAGCCTGAAACCCAAGAAGAAGTGCTGTCGGAAGAAGACGCGCTGCCTGAAGTGCCCCGTGGTCATCATGCGGATGAAGAAGTGTGAAGCGGCCGGAGTCACCGGCAAGGACCTGAAGAAGGCACTCAAGCAGGCACGCGCGGCCTGACCATCGCCGCCACCTTTCCGGGGCGGCCCGAGGCGAGTAGTAAGGAGTGTTATGGCCCAGCAGACACTGCTCTCCGATATCGAGATCGCCGAGGCCCTCACCGAACTGCCGGACTGGACCAGATCCGGGGACGCACTGGTCCGCACGGTCGAGGCGCCCACCTTTCCCGCGGGCATCGACCTCGTGCGCCGGGTCGCCGAAGTCGCGGAGCAAGCCGACCACCATCCGGACATCGATATCCGCTGGCGCAACGTCACCTTCAGCCTGTCCACCCACTCCGCGGGCGGGCTCACCGCGCTGGATGTCGCCTTGGCGCACCAGATAGATCTGTTGGTAACACGATCCGACTGAATCGCACCTACGCGGTCCGCGCGGAGCCCTCTGTTGTCACGCGCGCTTCGTCATCCGCGCTCGATCCGGCGTACCGGGGTCCGAAACGGATGACCCAGAGATAGAACGCCACGACGCCGAGCACGTCGACGGCGCCGAGCCAGGCCAGCACGCCCGGGCGCGAGATGGTCCAGATCGAATCCTGGAAGAAGGACAACACCCACGGCACGCCGACCAACATGGTCACCAGCCAGTACCCGGCGATGATCCGCGCGCCGGGCGCTCGGCGCAGCGGCCCGTAGACCAGCCAGAGCACGGTCGGCAGCAACCACACCCAGTGATGCGACCACGAGATGGGCGAGACCATCAGCCCGAACAGTTGCACCATGATGAGCGTGCCGAGCCGGTCGTCCGGGCCGAGTGCGCGCCAGGCCAGCAACGCCAGCACCGCGACCACGAGCACGGCCGCGATCCACCACGGCCCGGACTCCACGTCGTAGCCGAGGATCCGGCTGAGTGTGCCGCGCAACGACTGATTCCACACCGACCCCACCGGGCCGATCCGGTCGGCGTCCCCGAGCAGTGTGCCGAAGTACCGGCGCGCCTCGGCGGGTGCGATCAAGAAGCTCAGCCCAACCGTCGCGCCGAAGACCACCGCCGACCACACCACGGTTGCCCAGCGCCCGCGCGCGACAAAGTAGAGGCCGGTGATCGCGGGCGTCAACTTGATGCCCGCGACGATGCCGACGAGTCCGCCGGAGATCCACCACCGCGAACTGCGCACCGCGAGCATCCCGCCCAGCACCAGGAAGACATTGACCTGGCCGTAGTCCATCGTGGTTCGCACCGGTTCCAGCCACAGCCCCAGCGCGGTCCAGCCGACGGTCGCGGCCTGCCACTGCGGCGTCCGCAGCCGCTGCGCACCGAAGATCAGCTCGAGACTGATGTGCATCACCGCGTACAGCGCCGCGGCGATGGCCAGCAGCCAGGCCACAGCGACCACGGTGAACGGCAGGTAGTGCAGCGGGAAGAACACCAGCGCCGCGAACGGCGGATAGGTGAACGGCAACGGGAAGTCCGGGGTCTTCTCCGCGTAGGTGAAGTCGTAGAGCTGATCGGTCAGCAGCGCGGCCGACCCACCGACGTAGACGTGCAGGTCGACGAGGTTCATCCCGTTCGGAGACAGCAGCATCCAGAGCAACCGGGCCAGCACGGACAGGCCCAGCACCGACAAAGCCCATCGGAGGTGACGATTCAAATCGCTGGCTTTCGGCTCGAGTGCGGTGCGTCGGTTCGGCACGCCCGGACTTGGATGTTCTGGCGACAGCGCGGACGGCACCGATTAGATTAACCGCAGCGCGCTTCCGGTCGGCTCCACCCTCGAACCACCGGTAACATTTGCATCAACTTTCACACCAGTAACATCAGGGCGCGGTATGTTCTGCTAACACTGATCGTCCACGGCGCCTTCCGGACGCCGCGGCTGTACACATAGCCGCAATGTCCCTAGAGTGACCCCCGAAACGATGGCTTTTAGCAATCGAACCCAGATGTACCCGAGGTAAGGACGGCCAGACCAGTGCTTCGCACCCGAGGATCGCGGATCGCATTGTCCGCGCTCGCCGTCGCGGCGAGCGCCACGCTCGCCGCGCCGACGACAGCAATCGCGGCCCCCGCGACCGCCCCCGCGGCGCTCACGAACAGCGTTCCCATGGTTCCCGAAGGTGTTCCGGTGGATGCGCTGGCCGCGCTCGCCCCAGCAATCGTCGGCGCCGTCGCGGGCCCGGCGGATATCGCCGCCCCCGGCGGGATCGCCGGCCCGCAGTCGGCCATCCTGGATCAGGCTCGCAAGCTGCTGGCCACCTTGAACCTGCCGCCGCAGATCAAGTCGACACTGGAACGGATCATCACCTTCCTGGACGGCAGCGGCGGCGGTGGTCCCGAGGTGCCGCAGGACGGCCCGGCGATCGCGCAGTTCCTGTACCCGACCATCGGCAAGGGTTGCATCGGCCCGAGCGCCGACTCGGTGGGCACCGCCCTGGCCGTTCCCGGCCCGGCCACGCTGCCGCCGCCCGGCCCGAGCGCCGGTCAGACCGGGTTCGTCTTCACCGCGCTCGGCACCAAGTCGCCGACGCCGGTGCAGAATCCGCCGATGACGGTGCAGTGGCTGAACCTGGACACCCGTCAGTCCGGCGTCCTGCCGCTGACCGACGAGGCCAAGATCAACCCGGACGGCCCCGCGACGCTGTCCGCGATCGCCGACACGGGCTTCGGCCGCGTCGTCGCGGTCGTCTCCGGCTCGCTGACCACGAAGTCCGGTGACGACGAGGCGCGGACCTGCTCGTTCCTGCCGACGCTCGGATTCTTCACCGTAGGCTGAGCTTTCGATCGAGGGCGGCGACTCCATCGGGGTCGCCGCCCGCGGTCGTTCCGGGGAAGCCCGCGACAACCTCGACCGGATCCGCCGCGCCGCCCCACGAGCCGTCCGGACTGTGGTAGACCGCTAAGTATGGCGACCATCGATCATTCGATACGCACGGCACATTCGATCCGTAGCAGACGCTCGCATCGCTCGATCCTGTCTTTCCGCTCGGAGGGGTCGATCCTGTCCATCGGGTCGGCCTACTCGGTCCTGTCCATCGGCAGTGTGGGTTCGGTGCTGTCGATCGGGTCCGTGGGCTCGGTCGGGTCGGCGATCTCCTCGTTCTCGTTCGCCAGCCTCGGTTCCGCGTTCTCCGGCCTGTCCCGGTGGTCGCTGTTCTCCTGGCTCGGCAACCACGAAGCCCCGGACAGCCGCCCCACCCTGCGCGTCGTCCCGGACGACGAACCCGACCTGCGCGTCACCCCGATAAGCCACTGCCAGACCTAGTATCTGTCGGCGCCTGCGGCGCTGGGTGTTCGCATGCTCGGTCTCGCTTCGCTCGGAACCTGGAGCCGGGCTGATGTGGTCGCGCCGGCTGGATGGGAGTACGGCTGCTTTTCACCACTGCCCGTACTCGGGTGTGAGCACGTTGTTCACATCGATCCCCACCCCATCGATGGACTGCTTGTCGATCTCGAACTGGTGCAGGTGGGCGGCCGGGTGCACGAAGCCTTTAGGTGTGCCCCAGTTGTGCTGCCAGTACCAGGCGCCCAATCCCGCGGTGCGGGCCAGTTCGATGGTCGGGGTGTTCGCGTAGACGCCGGTGTTCTCCCGACCGAGCACGGCCTGCCAGCCCAGCAGGTACGGCGCGATCATGGTGGCGAAGTCGACCGCGGAGGGGTTGTCGTCGATAGACGCGTAGATGGGCACGTTGTCCGGACCACCGGCGGCGCGGTGCAACGCGAGCCCGCGCTCGGCGTGCCGTTTGCCCGCTTCCAGCCCCCCGCGCCAGTCCGCTGTCGGGCCCTTGCCGAATTGGTAGCACGAGACGATCTGCAGACCGGCCGCTTTGAGATCGTCGACTTCGGCGGATCGCAGCGGTTTTCCAGCCATCCACTCCGCGCCCGGCCTGCGGTCGGACACGTAACGGATCACGCCGACATGTCCGGCGTCGCGGATCGCCGCGGCCGAGGGGACGCCACCCGCGTAATCGATCAGGGTGCCGAGCGAGGGCCGCGCGGCGGCGGGAGCTGCCGCGGCGGTGACACCGACCACAGCCGCCGCGGCCGCGTAGGCGAACAGATCACGCCGGGACACCGGAATGGAACGCATCGTCGACTCCTTCGCGCAACCCTGACCTGGAAGAGCAGCGTGCCCGGCGCACCTTCCCCAAATCACCGCGCGCCGGGAGCCTCGAACGTGAACTCATTTCACCACATTCACATCAGAACCGCTAGACCCAGGAGAAACACGTTTCACATTCGCCACACCAGCCGCAGGTGATCGGGTCAGGCGACGCCGTCGATCCGAGCGGCCACGTCGATGGTGCGCATCGCGGGATCGGCCAGTTCTCTACGGATCACCGCCGCCACCTGTGCGACGACCTGTTTCTTTATCCCGGCGAGCGCACCGAGGGCGGCCGCCCGAGCACCTCGCGCGGCGAACTCCATCCGGATGTCGGCGGGGACCGGCGGCGGCACGTCGATCACCACGCGCAAGGGGTCGGCGGCGCGGGCGGTGAGCGCCAACGGCACCTCGACGTCGGCGCGATAGCGATTGGCTTTCAGCACGTCCACCGTGATGTCCAGGCTTACCGGCAGCATCAGGTCGAAAGCGACCGGATCCGCCGACCGGTCCGCAAGCCGCGGCATGCGGACCGCTCCGCGAACGGTCACGACGGCACTGGCGCGCGGCCCCGTCCGCAGCGGCCCGACTTCGATCGGCCTGCCCGCCAACCGTTCGACCACGTCGGACACCCGTTCGCGCGTCACGATGCGGGAGAAGAACCGATGCCCGAACTCGTCGTAACCGATCCAGTCGAACGCGATCCGATCCCGGTGCGGCGAGCGTTTACCGGCCACCATGGCCTCGACGTCGAACACCAGGTTCCGGCGGGTCTGCGGATCGGCCAGCATGGCGTTCACCCGGGACGCGACCTCCCGCTGCACCACCCCCGCGATGGGGTCGAGCAGCCATTCCCATGCCGACTCCACCGCTTGGGCGCGCAGGACGAAGCTGATGTCACGCTGGGTGATCGGCGGGATGTCGATGACGATGAGCACGGGCTCGGCGGTACGGGCGTGCAGCGTCAGATCGATCTCGACCCTGGCCTCCAGCCGCAGTTTCCGGCCACCGAGCAGCACTTTGAGGGTGAGCGACACCGGGACGGTCACGGCGAAGGTCACCGGGGGGCCGCTGTGCAGGACGCGCGGGGTGCCGACCTTGCCCTCGGCGACGAAACCCGCGAGTCCGGCCGGGCCGATCGAGACCGGGCCGATGGTCAGGCCGCGGCCCGTCATACCGGAGATGGCGGATTCGATGCGAGCGGCGTTCACGGCGTGCGCGACGAAACGCTCGCCGAACTCGGCGTAGTCGATCCAGGCTGGCGCACTACTCGATTCGTCGGTCGGATGCATCAGTAGTTCCGGAACCCTCACCTCTCGATGGACACCCGACACGGTACGCGACCGATCTTGTCCCGCCCCGGAACGCGCTGATCGGCCCGGGATCCCCGTCCTGCCGATGAGGGGGAAGCAGGGCGGGGACCGGCGGCGGCGCTGCCGGGCGCCGCCGTCTCCATCGTAGGACCATCCGGCACGCCGTTTCACCCGCATATCGGACAGATTCCGCTCCGCGGGAGTGATCTTCACAATCGCCCGAGACCGACCACTCCCGTCACGTCGTCCAGCGTGAAGCGGTGGATCCGGATCCCGCCGTACTCGTTGCCACCGATCGTGGTCACCTGCCCGCCATCGGCCCGCAGGACGATGTTCGTGTGCTGCCCGAACGGACTGGACTCCTGGTACAGCAGCACGTCACCGGTCCGCGGTCGATAGCCCGAGCCGATCGGTTCGAACCGGCCGACGCTCTCGTAGTACTCCTGCAACGTATAGACACCCGGAATCCGCCAGGAGCCCGAATTGGGGTTGGCCAGCGCCACACCCGCCTCGCGCAGCACCCAGCTGACGAAATCGGCGCACCACGCCTCCTCGACGCCTTCCGCGTATTTCGTGCCCGCGCCCGGATCGGCGAACTCGCGCTCGGCGATCGCGACGATTCCGGCCTGGGTTGCGTCGAGCGCCGAACGGTCCAGCGCGGGGAACTCGGTGAGACGCTCGCCCACGACCGCTCCGCGGTCGGCGCGGTCCTGCCACCAGAGGGCCCCGGTGATCCCGGCGCCGACCACACCGAGCAGCACCAATGCGAGCGCGATCCACCGCCCTGATCGCCATCCCGGCCGCTGTGCCATCGCTCCCCCGTTCATTTGTGTGATGCTGTTGTCGAGCCTATGGAATTCGACGCGCGAGGGCGCGCGACGGTTCCCGGCGCCATCCGTCCGGTTCTCGCTGACCGAGCCGGAGGCAACCCGTACGAGCCGAAATCGCGTACGGCATCGGCGAAACCGCGCTAGTCTCCCGAGAGGCCGGCCGATGGGGAGGTACCGCCCTGGACACGCTGTGGACATTCATCGTGCACCGGCGGCATCAGTTGCTGGTCGACTCCTATCTGCACGTCTCGGCCGTGGTGCAATCGGTGCTGCTGGCCACGGCGGTCTCGGTGCTGATCGGGGTGCTGGTCTACCGCAGCCCGTTCGGCTCCTCGATCGCCTCCGCGCTGGCGGGCGCGGTGCTCACCGTTCCGTCGTTCGCGCTGCTGGGCCTGCTGATCCCGATCCTCGGCCTGGGTGTCGCGCCGACGATCACCGCGCTCGTGGTGTACGCACTGCTGCCGATTCTGCGCAACACCATCATCGGGCTCGCCTCGGTGGACCCGGCCGTGACCGATGCGGCCCGCGGGGTCGGGATGAACCGGCTCCGGGTGCTCACCCGGATCGAATTGCCGCTGGCCTGGCCTGCGATCCTGACCGGAATGCGGGTGAGCACGCAACTGATCATGGGAATTCTCGCCCTCGCCGCGTACGCCAAGGGCCCCGGGCTCGGCAACCTGATCTTCTCCGGTCTCGCGCGCCTCGGCAGCCCGAACGCGGTGCCGCAGGCCCTGGTCGGCACGCTCCTCGTCGTCGTGCTCGCACTCGCACTCGACGCGATCTACGTCCTGATCGGACGGCTCACCACCCCGAGGGGAATCCGTGACTGAGACCGAAACCCGCGACGGCTCCGCGAGATCCGTCGTCTCCGGCGTCGAGATCGTGCTGCATTCGGTGACCAAACATTATCCGGGGCAGCGTGATCCGGCCGTCGACAGCGTCTCGCTCACCATCCCGGCCGGTGAGATCGTGGTCCTGGTGGGACCGTCCGGCTGCGGCAAGACCACCACCATGCGGATGATCAACCGGTTGATCGAGCCCACCTCGGGCACCATCACGATCGATGGGCGCGACGCGGCCACGATCCATCCCGACCGATTGCGCCGCGGCATCGGATATTCGATCCAGCAAGCGGGATTGTTCCCGCATCTGACCGTCGCGAAGAACGTCGCGACCGTGCCGGGCCTGATCGGCTGGGACCGGCGGCGCATCGCGGCACGGGTCGACGAGATGCTGGAACTGGTCGGCCTCGACCCGGACACCTTCCGCGACCGCTATCCCCGCCGGTTGTCCGGCGGGCAGCAGCAGCGCGTCGGTGTGGCGAGGGCGCTGGCGGCCGACCCGCCCGTCCTGTTGATGGACGAGCCGTTCGGCGCGGTCGATCCGATCACCCGCGGCTCGCTGCAGAACGAGCTGCTGCGCCTGCAAGGCGAACTCGGCAAGACGATCGTCTTCGTCACCCACGATTTCACGGAGGCGGTCAAGCTCGGCGATCGCATCGCCGTGCTGGGCGACAAGTCCCGGATCCTGCAATACGACACGCCCGCGGCGATCCTGGCCGACCCCGCCGACGAGACGGTCGCCGGCTTCGTCGGCGCGGACGCCTCGCTCAAACAGCTCACATTGACCCGGGTCGGGGACGTCGAACTCGGCGACTGTCCCACCGCCACCGAGGAGGACCCGGCCGGCACGCTGCGCGCCGCGCTCGCGGACCGGGACCGGCCGTGGGCGCTGGTGCTGGACGGTCAGGGCCGTCCACTCCGCTGGGTCTCGGCCGAGCACCTGGCGCACGCCGACGCACTGCGCGGCCTCGGATCACCGGTGCCGGAGACGTTGTCGCTGAGATCGACGCTGCAGGACGCGCTGGAAGCCCTGCTGACGCATCAGAACGCGACCGCGGTCGTGACCGGACCGCGCGGCGAGTACGTCGGCCTGATCACCATCGACACGCTGATCGGCCACCTGTCGGCCCTGCGCGCCGAACACGGAGCGGACGGCGCCGCACGGGACGGGGCGCCATGACCACCGCCATCGCGTCACCCGCCGCCCAGCGCAGGGCCGAGCGCATCCGTTTGCTCGTGCAGCCCGTGCTCGTGCTCGTGCTCACCGCCGGTGTGCTGGTGTGGGCGTTCGCCCGCGAACTCACCGTCACGCAGCGAGCGAGCCTGAACGCGGGCAACGTCGCGACCGTCACCTGGCAGCACGTGGTGATCACCGGGACCGTGGTGCTGATCGTGCTCGCGGTGGGCGTCCCGCTGGGCACCCTGCTCACGAGACCGGGATTCCGGCGCCTCACACCGATCTTCGTAGGCATCGCGAACATCGGCGCGGCCGCTCCGGCCATCGGGCTGATCGTGCTGTTCTATCTGGCCACCCGGACCACCGGCTTCTGGATCGGCGTGGCGCCGATCGCGTTCTACTCGCTGCTTCCGGTGCTGCGCAACACCATCCTGGGCTACCAGCAGGTGGACCGGACGCTCATCGATGCGGGCCGCGGTCAGGGGATGTCGGCCGTGACGGTCCTGCGCCGCATCGAATTCCCGCTCGCGGTGCCCTACATCCTGGCCGGGTTGCGCACCTCGCTGGTGCTCGCCGTCGGCACGGCGACGCTGTCGTTCCTGGTGAGCGCGGGCGGGCTCGGCATTCTGATCGACACCGGCTACAAACTGCGCGACAACGTCACCCTGGTGGTCGGCGCGGTGCTCGCGGTGGCACTGGCCCTGCTGGTGGATTGGCTCGGTGCGCTCGCCGAAGAATTCCTCGGGCCCAGGGGGCTGAAATGACGCGGGCGTGGCGCGCGCTCGCTCTGGGGCTGGGGTTGGCGCTGGTGGCCGCCTGCGGGCTGCAATCCGGCGGCGCGGTGCCGCTGCGGGTGGGGCCGGGCAGCATCCGCCCGATCCCCGCACTGGACGGTGTGCCGGTCACGGTGGGCTCCAAAGACTTCACCGAACAGAACATCCTCGGGTATCTCATCGAGTTCGCCCTGACCGCGGCCGGCGCCGAGGTCCGCGACCTGACCAACATCCAGGGTTCCAACAGCGTGCGTGACGCCCAGCTGCACGGGCAGATCGACATCGCCTACGAATACACCGGCACCGGCTGGATCAACTATCTCGGCAACGAGAAGCCGGTGCCCGACGAGATCGGCCAGTTCGAGGCGGTGCGGGACGCCGACCTCGCCGAGCACGGCATGGTGTGGACCGCGATGGCGCCGATGAACAACACCTACGCGCTGGTGATGAGCGCGCGGACCGCGCAGGAGACCGGCGTGCGCACGCTGTCGGACTACGCCGCGCTGGCCGCCGCCGATCCGGCCGCCGCGGCCATCTGCGTCGGCACCGAATTCAACGTCCGCCAGGACGGATTCCCCGGACTCGTCCGCAAGTACGAGATCGACGCGGGCAAGGTGCGCAAGCAGATCGTGCAGGACGCGGTGGTCTATCAGGCGACCGCGGACGGCAGACAGTGCCGTTTCGGCTCGGTCGCCGCCACCGACGGGCGCATCCCGGCATTGAATCTGGTCCTGCTACAGGACGATCGCGGGTTCTTCCCGAAGTACAACGCCGCGCTGGTGATGCGCGAGAGTTTCGCCGACGAGCATCCGGAGGTGGCCGAGATCATGACGCCGATCTCGCAGCGCCTCACCAACGAGACCATCACCGAACTCAACCGTCAGGTCGACGTGGACGGGCGCGAACCGGCGGAGGTTGCCCGGGACTGGATGGTCGCCCAGGGGTTCGTCACCGCGCGTTGAAGCCGTGATTCACCAGGGCGTGCGCGTGAGCGACGGGCCCCGCCGGAGCCGGCGCAACGCTCAGCGCGGCTCGCGCCCCAGGTACCGCAGCAGATCACCGACGGCGTCGCCGGACGGACCGTCGACGATCGCGGCATAGGCCCCCCACTGGCGCAGCGGTTCGACGATCTCCGCCGTCTCGCCGCTGCCGGGCGCCGGGTGGCCGGCCCGGGCGGCGGCGAGCAGATGGGTGGCCAGCTCATCGGTCAACGGCGATGCCTGGCCGGTGGCGATCGCGATGTCCCAGGCGTGGACCGCGGCGTCCAGCGCGCACATCACCGCGGCCACCGGAGTGGCGAGCGCGCCGTGCGGCAACGGCGTCGGCACCGTCTCGGTGGCGTCGTCCACGGTGCTCCAGGCGAGGGCGGTCTGCTCGATCGCCCCGCGCACCAACTCCGCGGGGGCACCGTCGACCGCGCCGGACGGCTCGAACGGGTTGTAGGCCGGACCGTCGCCGATGCCGAGGGACTCGGCGAACGCCAGCTGGTCACCGGCGGCGTGCTGGACGACCTGCGTCACATCCCATTCCGAGCACGGGGTCGGCAGATGCCACTGATCGGCCCGCACACCGGCGACGACGCTCTCCAGTGCGCGGTAGGAATCGGCGAGCACGCCGCGCCAGACGGGGCGCAGAGTCGTGGCGGCGGTGGTGGTGGCGTTCATGTCGGTGCCCTTCGGTCGTTTTTCGGTGCTGACATAAGCCTATGCGGGCATTAGGCTATTTTTGTTCCTATTTGACCCGGGAGGAAAAAGTGGCCTCGACCACTCCGCGACTGCTGCGGTTGCTCGCGTTACTGCAAGACCGCGCGCACACCGGACGCGAACTGGCCGAGCGTCTCGGCGTCACCGATCGCACTCTGCGGCACGACATCCAGCGCCTGCGCGAGCTGGGCTACCCGGTGCACGCCGAACGCGGCGCCATCGGCGGCTACCGGCTCGGCCGCGGCGCGACCATGCCGCCTCTGCTGCTTGACGACGACGAAGCGGTGGCCGTCGCCGTCGCGGTCGGACTCGCCGAGGACGGCTCCACCGGCATCGCGGACATCGCCGCGCACGTCACCAAAGCACTGGGCAAACTGGATCAGATCCTGCCGAAACGCTTGCAGCGCAAGGTGTCCGCGTTGCGTGACGCGACGGCGATCGGCCCGGCAACCACCGGATCGCGCGAGCCGGACGCGCCGGTACCCGCCGCAGTGCTCACCACCCTGGCCGGGGCCATCCGCGACGGCGCGACGGTCCGGATCGCCGAAGCCGGGACCGACGCGTCTATCGAGGTGGAGCCGTACCGGCTGATCAACTGGCAGCGCCGCTGGTATCTGGTCGCCTACAGCCTGGAAGACCATACCTGGCGCGCGATCCCGGTGGCCCGGATCAGCCACGCCGAGGGCGGTTCCCGCCGCTTCGCCGCACGCTCGCTTCCGGATGACGATCTGGTCGCCTTCGTCATGCGGCACGTCGCGACAACCGGATGGAAGGTGCAGGCAAGGGTCACCGTGCTCGCGCCCGCCGAGACGGTCATCGCCCGCATCAATCCCGCCGTCGGCGTGGTCGAGGCCGTGGACGCGGACACCTGTGTGCTCTACACCGGCGCGGACGCGCTGGAGACCATCGCGATCTACCTGTCCATGCTGATGATGGATTTCCGCGTCGACGGGCCGCCGGAGCTGGTCGCCCACATCCGTACCCTCGGCCGCCGGTACACCGATGCCGTCGCCGACTCCTGATGCGAACTGATCGGCACTCGACCGACAAGCGCTGCCACGGCACACGGCACACGGCACACGGCACACGGCACACGGCACACGGCACACGGCACACGGCACACGGCACACGGCACACGGCACACGGCACACGAGGATTCGCGCACGAGCCAACCCAACACACTCGCTCACCAAGGAAGTGGGGAGAACCCCTCACAAGCACGAACGAAGCCGTCGGCAGGTGAGCCGCGGGCCATACCGGTGCCCCAACAGCAGCCCGGAGGAACGATTACTGCCGGAGTCGCCACTCGCGCGCAGCCACTCCCGCTGGGACGCGTAGTCACGAACCCGGGTACCGACCCGGCTGAAACCGGGATCGGTACCCAGAACGACAGTGGTCAGGAATGCCCGATGGTGGTAGCGGCGTCGGCGGTCTTGCGCATCGGGATCAACGCGGTCAGGCCGATCGCGACCAGCGCCGCCACCATCGCGATGAGGAAGGTGGTGTGGAACCCGTCGCGCGAGGGCAGCAGGTGCGGGCCCAGCTGCATGGTCATGTGCGCCAGCACCACGCTCATCACCGCCGCGGAGGTCGAGGTGCCGATCGAGCGCATCAGCGAGTTCAGGCCGTTGGCCGCCGCGGTCTCGGTGATCGGCACCGCGCCCATGATCAGCGCGGGCATCGCCGCGTACGCCAGGCCGACGCCGCCCGCGACGATCACCGCGGCGAGCATGATCTCCCAGACGCTGTTCATCAACACCACCGCGCACAGGTACCCGACCGCGATCACCGCCGATCCGAGCGCGAGAGTGACCTTGGGGCCGCGGCTCGCCGACAGCCGCGCCGACACCGGCGACAGCAGCATCATCACGAACCCGGTCGGCGCCAGCGCCAACCCGGCACTGACCATGGACAGCCCGAAGCCGTATCCGGTCCGCTCCGGCGCCATCAGCAGCTGCGGGAAGGTCAGCGACATGCCGTAGAGCGCGAAGCCGACGGCGATCGAGGCCACGTTGGTGAACAGCACCCGCGGCCGCGCCGAGACCCGCAGGTCCACCAGTGGTGAACGCTGCCGCAGTTCGAAAGCGCCCCAGCCGAGGAACACCACAAGAGATACCGCGAACAGGATCAGGATCGGGGCGCTGGCCCAACCCCAGTCCGCGCCCTTGGTGATCGCGATCAGCAGCGCGAGCAGCGCCGCCGACAACCCGATCGCACCGCCGAAGTCGAATCGGGCGGGTGTGCGCACCGGCGACTCCGGCACCAACACGAAAACCACGGCGGCGCACACGACGCCGAGCGCGGCGGACGTCCAGAACAGCACGTGCCAGTTCGCGTTCTGCGCGATGGCCGCCGCGACCGGCAGCCCGATCGCGCCGCCGACGCCGAGCGTGGCGCTCATGATCGCCATCGCGGAACCCACCCGCTCGGCGGGCAATTCGTCCCGCATGATGCTGATGCCCAGCGGAATGGCGCCGACCGCCGCACCTTGCAGCGAGCGGCCGACGATCTCGGGCAGCAGCGTGGAGAACGACGCGCAGACCACCGAACCGGCAACCAGCAGAAGCAGATTGGCGAACAGGATGCGGCGCTTGCCGAACATGTCGCCGAGACGGCCGCTGATCGGCGTCGCCACCGCGCCCGCGAGCAGCGTGGCGGTGACGACCCAGGAGGCGTTGGACGCGGAGGTGTTCAGCAGCGTGGGCAGTGCCGGAATGATCGGAATGACCAGCGTCTGCATGAGCGAGACGACAACACCGACCATGCCGAGCGTCGCGATGAGCAAGGCCGGCGCGGGACGCCGGGCGCCGGAATCAGAGACGGTCGGAGACGCGTCGGCGGTTACTGTCACGTATGTACGGTACATATGGTGTGTATGCTGCACAATTTGGTATCGACGTGATCCTCGCGACATAGTGGGGTATGTCCGATTCCGGTCCCGGCGACGACGCAGCGCTGAGCCGTCTCGTCTTCGAGCTCTCGCTACTGTCCAGGCACTTTCCCGCCGCGCTGCTACGGCGCCCCGGCTTCCAGCTCGACCGCTCGGCGTATCTGATCTTGACCAGGCTGGAATTGGACCACCCGCTGAGTCTGCGCGAGCTGGCCGAAGCGTTCCGGTTGGATATTTCCACGATCAACCGGCAGGTCGCAGCGATGCTCAGGCAAGAGTTGGTCGACCGGGTGCCCGACCCCGACGGGGGCATCGCCCGCAAGATCCGCGCCAGCCCGAAAGGGCTGGAGTCACTGGCCTCCGACCGCGTGCAGAGCCGCCAAGGCATCGGCGCCGTGGTGGCCGACTGGACCGAGGCCGACATCGATCAACTCAGCAAGCTCATCGCGCGCTTCAACCAGTCGGTCGAGGACAAAGAGCACAATCCGTGGCCACGCCCGTCCGACCTCGCGTGACGAACGGTCATGGATCGTCATCCCCGATTACGCCGGTGGGGAAATAGACGGTGGCGCAGCCTGCGGTTGGTCGCCTGACTCCCGAGCACAGCCCGGCGGAGCGAACCGAAGTGTCGAACGTCAAGCGATATAGGGATGTTCGGCTCGTGCCGACCGCAGCGCACGCCCCCACCAGACCAGTCGGCCGAGCAGTTGATCGGCGGCTGACACCGGCATCTCCGGATCGGTCGGCTGCCCTGCGGAGTCGAACCGCCTGCCCGCATCGTGAAAGCTCACCGTGTCGCGCACGGTGACCGCGTGCAGTTCGGCGAACACATGCCTGAGGTGCTCGACCGCGCGCAAGCCGCCGGAGATCCCGCCGTAGGAGACGAATCCCACCGGCTTGGCCCGCCATTCGGTGTAGTGCCAATCGATGGCGTTCTTGACCGACGCCGGATAGCTGTGGTTGTACTCGGGCGTCACCACGACGAAAGCGTCCGCCGCGGCCAGCCGGGGACCTACCGCTGCCAGCGCCCGCGCCGCCTCGGGTCCGGGATGGTGGGAAAGCTGTTCGGGCAGTGGTGTTTCGGCCAGATCGACGACGTCGACGGTGACGTCGTCGCGCCGGTCGGCGTGTTCGGCGAACCAGGTGGCGACGGTCGGGCCGAAACGGCCCGTACGGGTGCT
Organism: Nocardia sp. NPDC005745; assembly: GCF_040630775.1. NCBI lineage: Bacteria > Bacillati > Actinomycetota > Actinomycetes > Mycobacteriales > Nocardiaceae > Nocardia > Nocardia sp. NPDC005745. The sequence continues at coordinate 27,085 of NZ_JBEXYF010000032.1, read as the reverse complement.
GCCGACGATCACGGCGAGCTGAATCGGGTGGTCGAGCATGGTGGTTCCCTTCGACGCGTGCGTTGCAAACAACAGCGTCGGACCTGAACCACGCTTCAGGTCAAATCGGCGAGCGCCGATCAGACCTCCAGGTCCTCCTCGATGCCCTTCAGGCGGTGCCTGGCCATCGCCAGATTCGCCCGGCCCCGGTCCAGCGCCAAGTAGAGGAACAGGCCCTTGGACTTGCGGCCGGTCATCGGCCGGATGATGTGGTACTGCCCGGACAGCGTGATGAGGATGTCCTCGATGTCCTCCTTGAGCCCCAGCTGGTCCATGGTCCGCATCTTGGCGCGCACCACCTCGGTGTTGCCCGCGCCTGCGACCTGGAGATCCAGGGACTTGGAACTGCCGAGCATGCCCAGTGCCATACCGCTGTTGTAGTCGACCACGGCGGCGCCGATCGCGCCGTCGATCACCATCATGTCTTTGAGGGCCAGATCCATAGTGGACATAAGTGTTCCTTTCAGTGGGTTTTCGTTGTCTGTTCGCTTCGTGCGTCGGTCGCCACCGGCGTCAGCAAGTCGGCGATCGCCCGGGCCGCCGGGCGGGATTCCAGATGCAGCCTGCCGATGTTCACCTCGGGGGCGGCCAGGACGGTCAGCGACGTCCAGCCCGCCGCGTAGATGACCACGTGCCCGCTCGTGCCGTGCACCACCACCTCGCTGAACCCGCCGCCGTGCGCGGTGGTGGCAAGCCGGTGCGACAGCGACAGCTGCGAGGCGGCCATCGCCGCCATCCCGTTCGGCTCGATCTGCGCAGGTAGATCGTGGGCGACGAGCAGCCCGTCGTTGGATGCCACGAGCGCGCCGGTCAGCCGAGGGACGCGATCGCGCAGGGCCTTCAGCTCCAGAAGCACCGCCGCGTTCGGTTCGGGTCCGGACATCGCCACCTTCGTCAACCTTCCCATCACATTGCCGAGCAGTTTCTTCCGCGCGGTCACGCGAGCTCCTCCAAAGCCGCTTGCAGGCGGACGAGCAGGTCCCGGTCCGGCGGTTCCGAACGCTCCGCGACGGGGACCGGCGCCGAGTGCCGCCCACGGCGCCTCGGAAGCCGGCCCGGCTCGGCGCTCACGGCTTCGGCCGCCACGGGCTCCTCGGTCACCGGTTCGGGTGCGACCGGCCGGGCCGCCACCGGGGCGGACGTTCCGGCGGGCGGCTCGATCAGCCCCGCGGCGGTCAAATCCCGCACCGCGACCAGACATCCATAGGTGGTGCGACCCAGTTCGCGGCCGATCCCCGCGACGCTGCGCCGCGCGTCCGCGGCGGCCAGCACCTCGGCCTGCCCCCCGGTGAGCACCAGACGGCGCCGCCGCACCCGGCGCACCGGCACGACCGGGACCCGATCGACCAGGTCCGCGGGCCACGGCCCGGACTCCGGATCGCCGCGCCGCGCGCACTCCTGTACGAGAGCCCGCGGCGTGATGTGGCAGACCGGGGCCAGCCAGTGCGGTGGGGCAGGACGGAACTCCGGGACGGCGGGCGAGGCCAGCAAGAAGTAGGCGGCGTCGAAAACCGACAGCATGGCGAGGGTTTCCAGCCGGGGCCGCCCCAGCACACGGCCGGGATCGCCCGCCCCCGCGCGCCGCCAGTCCTCGGCGGTCGCCACGCCCGCCTCGACGACCAGCCGGTCCAGTCCCGTGGTGCGGCGGCAATCGGCGGAAACGATCGCGCCTTCGGCGAGGTGAAACGCGCCGTCGCCCGCGCGCAGCACGCCCGTACGTCCTTCCTTCTCCAGCCGCCGCAATTCGACCGCGAGTTCAGGACTCATCGGTGTCCTCGGCCAATTCATCGAGAATTCCGCGCAGTTGATATCGCGCCATCGCGAGATTCCCGGTTTCCTCGTCGAACAGCACGTGTACGAAAAGCCGTCCGTCGAAGTCGCCGTTCACCAGGTTCAGCAGGTGGTATCCGCGGGTTCCGCAGATGATGATCTCGGTGACGTCGTCACCGTCGCCGCCGCTCGACAATGCCGGGCAGGCGAGCACCGCGCGCACCACATCCGTTGTGGCGGCGGCATCTTCGTGCTCGTCCAGCACCTCGTGCCTGCCGTCCGCGGCGATCGCCAGACCGCTCGCACCGTCCACCAATGTCACACTGCGCGCACCGGGAATATCCATGATGCGTTTCAGACAACCGTCGATACCGATCACGCGCCACCACTTGTCATGTGAGGGGTTTACGGGTTCCAGACGCTACACACGCGCACCGCACGATGTACAGCAAATCGTGGAGAAATTTCCGGTAAAAAATATTTCCCCTGGCAGCGCGGAGTAAATACCTTTCGGTATTCAATACCTATTGGTATTCAATACCCGTCGGTTTTCTGATCTCGACACGCCGACCCGGCCACAATAAATCCTCGATACGGCCGCTCGACTGCTCCGGTGCCACATTCGCGACACGCCTGCGGCTGCGCACGCACGGGCAGGCATCGCCGAAACCGCACGCCTCCGCCGCCGTGCGCCGCGCACGGAGACGTCCCATGCCGGGAAGACCGGCGCACCGGGCAGGCATCTCGCAGCAATTACAAGATCGGCGATACACCCGCTCGAAGGACCGGGCGGGCTACACCGGACGAAATCAGCCGGCGGTGAGGCCGGTGGAGATCTTGACCACGACCTTGTCGTCGGTCACCTCCTGCACCGCGACGGTGCTTCCGTCGGCGGACCGGGTCTCCCCGACCGGGACCGTGACCTCCTGACCACCCACCGACAGGGTGACCAGGTTGCCGTTCACGTTGATGAGTTTCGCTTCGATGCCCAGGATGCTCGCTTTGGCGTCCACACCGCGGGCGAATGTCACCGTGCAGCCGCTCAGGGCGCAATCGGTCTTCGTACCAGGGCCTTCCGTCGTGCAGGCAGCGACGCCGAGGGGAACCACCAAGGCGAAGAACGACACTGCGACGAGCCGACGAAAAGTCACCCGCTCAGTGTAGGGCCGGCCACCCTCCCTGTCCGCAGCGCCGGTCGCGCCTTACGCCTTACCGCGCAGGTAATCGCTCACCACGGCGGCGCCGAGACCGTCCAGATCCGGCATCACCACGCGGCCGCCGCTGCGGCGGGCCATCAGGTCGACGAACGCGGCCAGGCGCGGGTCCTCCCCGAGCATGAACACCGTCACCGACGCACCCAGCTTGGCCAAGGCGTCGACCTGAGCCATCGTCACGGCCAGCGTGCGCTGCGCGGGCGGCCAATTGAAGTACGTCTGGCCGTCCAGCTCCAGATGAGCGGTCGGCTCGCCGTCGGTGACGACGAGCACGATCGGCACCGCGTCCGGATGCCTGCGCAGGTGCCCCGCGGCGAGCAGCAGCGCGTGGTGCAGATTGGTGCCCTGCTCCCAGACGCCTTCCAGCGCGGTCAATTCGCCGATGTCCACAGTCGTCGCATGCCTGCCGAAAGTGATCACGCTCAGCGCGTCGGAGCGGAACCTGGTGGCGATCAAGTGGTGCAGCGCCAAGGCGGTGCGCTTCATCGGCACCCATCTCCCGTCCTGCACCATCGACCAGGACGTGTCCACGCACAGCGCGACGGCGGCCCTGGACCGCTGCTCGGTCTCCATGATCTCGACATCGGAGACGTCCAGCCGCACACCGCGTTTGCCCGTCGAGGCCGACCGCAGCACGGCGTTGCGGATGGTCCGCGACACGTCCCACGGCTCGGTGTCGCCGAACCGCCAGGCCCGGGAACCGCCGGTCGGCTCACCGGCGGCACCCGCCAGGGCCGTGTCCCGTTCACCGCGACGGGATCGCAAGCGTCCGACGACGTCACGCAGCGCCACCTCGCCGAGCCGGCGCAAAGCCTTGGGCGTCAGTCGAAGCGAACCGTCCTGCGCCCGCTCGAAGATGCCTTGCCTGCGCAATTCGCGCTCCAGTTCGGCCAGCCGGGCGGCATCGACGCTCGCGTCCGCACCGAGGTGGCGGGCCAGCGCGTCCAGGTCGATGTCCTCCAAGCGCGCACCGGCATAGGACTGGCCGAGTTGCTCGGCGAGCGCGTCGAGTTCGGCGAGATCCTGCAGGGCTTGCGCGCCTTCGCCGAGGCCGAGGGGGTCGTCGCCACGGAACCTCCGACCGGAGTTCCAGTCCTCTCCGGGACGCAGCGCCCGCAGATGCGCGTCCAGCGCGGAGACCTGCTGGGCGATCCCCGGATCGCCGAACGCTTGGCCGATCAGCTCGGACAGCTCCGCGCGTTGCTGCTCGGACATCGAGTTCATCATGCGCTGCGCGGCGGCGGCGCGGGCGGCGAGCGCGTCGATCAGTTCCTCGGTGTCGCGCGGATTCTCCGGGAAGAATTCGCCGTGCTCGGCCATGAACTCGGCGAACCGCTGCTCGGTGTCCGCACCCCTGGCGTGGGCGGCCAGCAGGTCGTTCAGGTCGGCCATCATCCGCCGGACCCGCTCCACGTCCTGCGGAGTGGTGTTCTGCAAAGCCTGTTTCATGCCCTGGAAGCGCGATTCCAGCAGTTCGCGGCCGAGCAGGTCACGAATCTTCTGATAGTTGTCGCGGCCGGTCTCCGACCGCCAGGGGTACTCGGCGAGCTCGGTGACGGCGGCGGCCGTGCTCGACGGCAGCGCGTCCAGCTGCGCTTCGGCGAACCTGGCGTCGTCGGAGGGGTCGGGGAACAGGGCGCCGCGCTCGGCTTCCAACGCCTGTTCCAGCAGTTCCCTGACCTGTTGCAGCGTGCCGTCCAGCCGGTGGCTCCTGGCGATCTCCGCGCGGCGCTGCCACAACCGGCGCGTCAGCTCCTCCAGCCCCGGCATGGTGCGGGTGCCGCGCCGCAACAGCTCTTCCAGGGCGTTGCGCGGGGAACTGCCCTCCATGACGTCGCGGCCGATCCGGTCCAGCGCCTCCCGCAGGTCCAGCGGGGGAGCCAACGGATCGGGCCCCTCGTGATAGGGGCCGTAGGAGTAGCGGTCGGGGGTCGTCACGACGCCTCGCCGGGAACGACGGCGGTCATCGGCCGTACACCGCCAAGCCGTCGTCGGAGTCCTTCGCGATCTGCCGGGCCAGGTACAGCGCCTCCAGCGCGAACTCGACGGCCGAGGCGATCCGCGGCGGCGGATCGGCCGCGTCGACGCCGAGCCGCTCGGCGACTTCGTGCAGCACGGGCAGTTCGGGCAAGGCCGAGAGGACTTCCTCCCCGGGGACGCGTTCGCCGGTGGTGACCAGGTGTCCGTCGCCGACCGCCTCGGCCAACGGCCGCAGGTTCAGTCCGCCCAGCAACGCCCGCGCCGTCTCGGAGAACGAGCGGCGCAGCAGGTGGGTGAGATGTTCCTGCTCACGCCCCTCCTCACCGGATTCGAACTCCAGCTTGCCGCGCAACACCGCGGGAACGGACTCGAGGTCGACGGGCCGCGCCACCGCGGGACTCTCCCCCGTCACCGCCGACCTGCGCAGCGCCGCCGCCGCGACCGTCTCGGCCGCGGCAACGGCGAAGCGCGCCGACACCCCCGAGCGCTGGTCGATCGCGGACGACTCGCGCAGCTGCCGCACGAACCGAGCGAGCACCTCGATCAGCGGATCGCCCACCTCGGCCACCAGTTCGGCCTCCTGGCGCACCAGCGCCACCTCGGCCTCGACGCTGAGCGGATAGTGGGTGCGGATCTCCGCACCGAAACGGTCTTTCAGCGGTGTGATGATGCGGCCGCGGTTCGTGTAGTCCTCCGGGTTGGCGGTGGCCACGAGCAATACGTCCAGCGGCAGGCGCAGCGTATAGCCGCGGACCTGGATATCGCGTTCCTCCATCACGTTCAGCAGCGCGACCTGGATGCGTTCGGCGAGGTCGGGCAGCTCGTTGATCGCCACGATGCCGCGGTGCGCGCGCGGGACGAGACCGAAGTGAATCGTCTCGGGATCACCGAGACTGCGCCCCTCGGCCACCTTGACCGGGTCGACATCACCGATCAGGTCGCCGACGGAGGTGTCGGGCGTGGCGAGCTTCTCGGCGTACCGCTCCGAGCGATGCCGCCACGCGACGGGCAGGTCGTCGCCGAGTTCCGCGGCCAGCCGCCGACCGGCCGGGCTGATCGGGTCGAGCGGGTGTTCGCCCAGCTCGGCCCCTGCGATCACGGGCGTCCATTCGTCCAGCAAGCCGACCAGGGAACGCAGCAGCCGGGTCTTGCCCTGGCCGCGCTCGCCGAGCAGTACGACATCGTGCCCCGCCAGCAGCGCGCGTTCCAGCTGCGGCACCACCGTCCGGTCGAACCCGACGATGCCGGGCCAGGGGTCGCCGCCGGAACTCAGCAGCGCGAGCAGGTTCTCGCGGATCTCGGTCTTCACGCCACGCGGCAGATAGCCGGCCGAACGCAGGTCGCCCGCGGTCGTGGGCAGGTGTGCGGGAACTTTCACGAATTCGACGCTACGTCCATTTCGCCATCGGGTCGACCGGGAAACAAACGCGGGACGCCGGCCTGCCGGCAGGCTATCGGCCCGGCAACGAAGGAACGCGGCCCCTTCGGCCTGCCGGTTCGCGCACGGGCCCACAGTCACCCGAACCGGCGAGCCCGTCGTCGTCGGGACTCCCACAGCAGAAAAGCCCCTGCGTGAAGGGCTTTTCTGGAGTCCAGAGGATCGGCCGTGGACCGATCCGCAGGACCCGGCGAAGCTACTCGCGGCTCCGAAGAGACGAGCCGGACTATCGGGTAGTCAGCTGAGGTTCGCTGATCGCGCGCGGCGCAGTCGCGGCGGACATGTCGTCGGCGTCGTGCGCGATCGGTGACCCGTTCGCCGCCACGACCGATGTGACCGGTTCCATCCGCGCCGGGCGATCCATGTCGTCCGCACCGGGTGCGTAGTGCTGGACCACACCCGCGTCGAGTGGCTCCAGCGCACGGACATTCGATTCGGGGTGCGTCTCGGCAGTCTCCGAGTCGTGCTCCTCATCGGCCCCGCGCGCCGTAACCGCCTCCGCCACATCGTCGGCGAACGACGCCTCTACGGTCTCCCCCGGCACGCCGTGCTCGTCGGCCGTCTCCGCGGTTTCCGCGGCGTTCGGTGCGGGCGCGGCAGCGGCGGGGTGCTCCACCGGTTGCTCGCCGGGCTTGCTGAATCGAATCCGGTTGAGCGTCTGACGCACCGCGGCGGCCAATCGCGCGTCCAGCACGGCTTCGTCCGCAGTGGCCTCGCCAGGCGCTTCCGAACCGCCCTCCGCGACGGGAGACCGTTCGACCGCGGGAAACGGCGTCGTGGCCAGCCACAGCTCCGTGAGTTCCGGAGCGGGAGCGGGCGCTGAGATCTCGGCGGTGGGCTGCCCCGCTGCTACCTGGGAGCCTTGTTCCTGCCGCGTAGAGTCGGCGGAGTGCTGTCCCGCAACAGCCGCGCCCTCCGGAGCCGAGGCAGGCTGTGGTGCAGCGGCGGGTTGGTGAACGGTCGCCGCGGGCTCCATGAGAATGCTGGGCAGGATCTGGTTTCCGGCTCCGCCGACCTGAGTGAGCGCCGCCAGTCGTTCCTGGAGATCTTCGTGGTCGGGCACGGCGGCGGTCGCTTGCTCGATCGCTCGGCCGTATCGCTCGGCGACGAGCCGGTGGGTGACGAGCGCGACACCGATCATGATCGGTGCGATCGCGTGGATGCCGATCCCGGCCATGTCGCCCGTCCGGAAGTACGGGAACGTGTTCAGCGCGATACTCGCCGTCAGCAAGACGCCTTCGACGGTGTAGACCTGCCACAGCCGATCGATCACACCCCACTCGGCGGTATCCCCGGTGGACAGCATCAGCGCGACGAGTACCGCGCTGATCAAGGCTTCCAGGCCGTACGACAGCCAGAACATCGGATTCGTCGCGCCGCCGGTCGGCGCGATGTTCTGCTGCACGGTGACCGCGGAGAACAGCATCGAGAACGCGACCACACCGGCGAGCAGCCCCAGCACCCGCGGTTTGCGCTGGTGCAGGCGAGCGACTTTCGCGTGCGGGCTGCTGCTGTGGCGCTGTTCACCGATCGCCTGCGCGGCCCGCAGCAGATCGGCGGCCTCGCGTTCGGCCAGCTCGGCGGCTGTGCGCCGCACGCGCTCCGCGGCATCGGCGGCCGCCTGGATACGCGCCCGCTTCTCGTGGCGTTCGTAGTCGCGCACGAGCTCGGCCAACTCGCGGGAGGCGGCGAGCTCACGCTCCGACAATGCTTCCAGCAGTGCCGGATCGTCCTGGTGGGCCAACCGCTCATGCGCGATCTGCACACGGTCCGGCAGCGCACCGGCCACCAGGTCATCCACCGGCGGCGCACCCGTGGGCGCGTTGGTCGTGAAACGACGGAACATCAGCAAAGAACCTTTCCGACGATCGAGTGTTCCAGACGCAGCGCGCCATAGCTGCCTCGGCCGTCGACCACTACCGCCGAACCGGACGATCGACCCGGCCCAGACGGAAAAGATAACCCGTCATCGAAATCCGTTCGACCCGACGAGCAAACAGGGCCGAATGGAGTACACCGCCGGGCAGCGGGACGAACCGCCCAGCACAGAACTCGGGCCACAACGCGGACCCGCTCTCGGAGTCCGTGCTCAGTAGCCTTTCGGCGAACGGTTCGGATCTGCCTGCTGAACCTTCGCTTGCAGGTCGTGGCCGTCCCGTGAGACACCGTACCGTTCCATGACATAGTTCATGCTGGCGGCGACATTGGCCACCGGGTCGTGAATGTTGCTGGAGGTTCCGGCCACGTGATAGGCCTGGAAGGTGCCGGGGATGGTCTGCGTAAGTCCCCTGGACGCCCGTCCGGCGGCGGCGTTGCTGTCCCAGTTGTTGACCGCGTTGGGGTTTCCGTTCGATTCCCGTTCGATCAGCACCTGGTAGCCGCGCTTCCAGTACTCGCGGGCCGCCGGATCGGTGATGCCGAGCGCGTCGAGCGCGCCCTCGATCGCGGCGTCGACCGAGACATTGCCTTGATATCTGGCGTAATCGGCGGTCGTCGCGGCGGGCACGAAGCCAGGACCGGGCGAGTAGCTGCGCTGCATGTAGTTGCTCGGCACGTAGTTGCTCGGCATGGGGTTGCTGCCCGCGGACGTCGGGGTGTACGTCGGGGCGGAGCCGGTGATGTCGTTCGCGTGGGTCTGGACTTTGTCGTTGGCTTTCTCGATCTCGTCGTTCACCTTGTCAACCGTCTTCAGTACGGCGTTCTCCACCCTCTTTTGGAGATCCGGGTCTACGAACTCCTTGCCCGGACTCGGCTTCGGAACGTCGCGCAGGACTGCTTGCAGATCTTCGACGTGTTGCTTGACCGCCGCGAAAGCGCCGCTGGAGATGTCGTAGGTGCCGTAGGCGGAGAGGTCGACACTCTCGTCCTGCTTGTGGATCTCGTTTTTGATGGTGTCGAATTCACGCACCCGGCTGGAGTAGCCCTCGGCCATGACGGACTTGTCCTCGTCACCCGTGACGAGCTTCTCGTCGCGCAGCAGCTTCAACAGATCCGGGGCCTGCGAGGGCGTACCGGTGGCCAGCAGATCCGCGGAGGTCTGAATACCCTCCTGCACCGCCGCGAGGAACTCCTCGAACCCGGGGCGCATGCCGGCGGGCGGGTCGAGCTTCACCACCCAGCGCTCAGGACTCATCGCAGCACCCGATCCCGGGCCGGCCGCCGATCTGCGAACACCATCATCACCTCATGCCTGACAACCCTCATCAGGCCACACGCGGCCTGCCACTGCGACACTGCCGAGTATCGCGCAGCGCAGAAACGCCCATTCCCGACTCTGGGAGTAGCCGCCACGAGTCTTCGCCTCTCGGTTCGCGTCGACGTGCAGACAGCCACCATCGACGGCGGAGCGAGCGCTCACGGGCGTACGTGGTCCCCGAGGTAGTGCCCGGCGAGGATGTCGCCGAGACGGGTGGTCTGCTCGATGAGACCCGGAATGTCTATCGCGACGGCACCCGCCCGCCAGGCGCTGGTCAGTTCCGCGAATCCGCCGACGGCCATCAGCGCCGTGCGATGGAACTCCTCGCGGTCCACGCCGGCGCGGAGATATGGTTCCAGGCCCGTCGCGAGCAAGTCCGCGGCGAGGAGTACCAGATCGTGGCGGCGGCGTTCCAGTACCGCGCTGCCCGCGTGATCACCGAAGAGAACCTGGCTGCGACGGGGATCCTCCGCGAAGCCGAGGACCACCGCCTCGACCGCGCGATGCAGCACTTCCAGCGGCGGCGATTCGCGCCGGTCACCGATCGCGGCAACCAAAGTGGCGGTCGTCTCGTCCCGCACGTGGTCCCAGGCAGCGGCGAGCAGTTCTTCCCGATCGGCGAAACTCTCGCGAAAGTACCGATCGTTCAAGCCTGCTCGGGCGCAGACGCTACGCAGGCTGACCGCCGCCCAGCCGCTGTCCGCCCAGACATCGATCGCGGCGTCGATCAACCGTTCACGGCGGGCGGCGCGGCGCGCCTCGACGGTCCGGCCGCCCCAGGTCGATGGGCTGGTCATGACTCCATCTTGACAAGCACACACCCAGTGCGAGTCAATTGGTGACGGAACGTCACCAATTTGTGGCGAGCCGGATCGCTTCGAACCTTCGCAGCGCCGCGAAAGGACGCCACATGCATGCAGGAATTCTCCGTAGGCTCCAGGAGTACGCCGCCGACCTGGCGGATCACTATCCCGCCCCGACGACTGCGCTCGCCCAACCGCCGGCCGGGAGCAACCTACTGCCGGTGCTGGGAGATGCGGGGCCGCCGTTGATCGGACATTCACTGCGCGTTTACAGCGATCCGATCGCGTGGGGACGCAACGCCTTCGAGAAGTACGGCGAAGTCTCCTGGACGAACCTCTTCGGCCGCCGAGCGGTCAACGTACTCGGCCCGGCAGCGCTGGAAGTCGTCTGGAGCAACAAGGACAAGGTCTTCTCCAGCGAGAAGGGGTGGGAGTACTGGATCGGGCCGTTCTTCCGGCGCGGCATCATGCTGCTGGACTTCGATGAGCACCTGCACCACAGGCGCATCATGCAACAGGCCTTCACAAGGACGCGGCTGATCAGCTACCTCGGCCTGATGCGGCCGGGCATCGAGCGGGAACTCGGATCCTGGCGCCCGGAGCCGGGATTCCTGTTGTACGACAACGTGAAACAGATGTTGCTCAACCTCGCGACCGAGGTCTTCGTGGGTGCGAAGCTCGGGCCGGAGGCCAAGCGGCTGGAGCACGCCTTCGAGCACACCGTGGTCGGCGGGCAGGCGTTGATCCGGGCATCGGTACCCGGCGGCACCTGGTCGCGCGGACTGCACGGCCGAGCGCTGCTCGAGCAGTACTTCCGCGCCCAACTGCCCGCCAAACGCGCCGGCGACGGCTCCGACTTGTTCAGCGTGCTGTGCCACGCCACGAGCGACACCGGGGAGACCTTCACCGACGACGACGTCGTCAACCACATGATCTTCGTTTTGATGGCGGCGCACGACACCAGCGCCGTCACGTTGTCCATGCTCACCTACCTGCTCGGTAAGAATCCGCACTGGCAGGAGCGGCTGCGCGCGGAAGCGATCGCGCTGGGCAAGGAGCATCTCGACTACGACGACTTGGAGCGGCTGCCGTCGCTGGACCTGGCATTCAAGGAAACACTGCGGATGTACGCGCCCGCGGGTGTGTTGATGCGTCAGGCGATCGCGGACACCGAAATCCTGGGTCGCTACGTTCCGGCCGGCACCGACATCATCATCGGCGCGTACCCCTCCATGCGATTGGCCCGGTGGTGGCCCCGCCCGGACGAGTTCGATCCGGAGCGCTTCACCGAGCATCGCCGCGAGGACCGGATTCATCGATATGCCTGGTCGCCGTTCGGCGGCGGCGCGCACAAGTGCATCGGCCTGCATTTCGGTGGCATGACCGTGAAGTCGATCATGCACCGGATGCTGCTGCGGTACGAGTGGAGCGTCCCCGTCGACTACCAGGTGCCACTCACCTGGGGCACCGGCCCCACCCCCGACGATGGCCTCCCGATCAACCTGCGGCATCGACACGCACACAGCTCGACGTTCTCAGCGGCGTGACGAACCGGCTCGGCGCCGACCGGAACCGCTGTGCGGGCGGCGCGATGCGTGCCGCGTTGCTGCCTCCGGTCATGGACGCGGTGGAGATTCCGGCTCCTGATCAAGCCGCTCGCAACGCCGCCGGACCGCGTGGTCCGACGGCGAAGCGGGTAGCCCAGCAGAGGCTCGAGGTCAGGAATACCACTTATCGATCACAGCGGTAATCGGCCATCGGGCCTCCACGTCATCGACATCGAAGATGACATCGGCCCGCCGCATCACCCGTTCGATGTGACCATCCAGATGCGCGCGCCCCGGCACGATGACCGCCTCCGCCCGAGTCCGCTCGATCTGATCGAGCAATGACCCGATCGGATCGTCTGTCTTCGCCGACAACGCAATCGTTTTACACAGCTCGTAACCGAGCCGCTTGGCCAAGCTCCGCATTGTCGTCTCCATCCATTTCTGATGCGAGCCTGCGATGTCCGTCCGCAAGAATCCGATCGCGCGAGGACGACCGGTCGGCGTCATCGCACACCTCCCCTCAGGCCGGTAGGCCGGTCATCGATGACCTCGACACCGGTCCACGTACAGGTATCCGGCCGATCAGTCCGGTGCTCACCGATCCGCCCGTCGATCACCGGTACCATCCGCTGACAGAGCAGGCACATGACCTGCTCGATCGGGCCGGTCACACCGCGCGCATATGCGGCACCGCACTTGCTGACTGTGATTCGCGGCCCGGCATCCCCCGGCAAGCCGACTCCCTGCTCCACCATCCGTGTTCCCTCCCGTTGACTTCGGTCGGTCGCGGCTCAGATGAGCGTCGCTCCCGCTGAGCGGCACCTGTAGCCCTCTCATGAGATTCGCAGAACTCAATGTCCGCATGAAGGCCATGCAATGGGACATCAATAGGACGTTCATGCTCAAATCCCTTGCGGCAGAGTCCTCTATGTGGACTAACCTGGGCTCTATGGCATCGACAGGGAACGCTTCACTCCGCGCGGCCAGGCAGGCGCTCGGCTTTCGATCTCAAACAGCACTCGCAGAAGCTGTCACGGAGGCTGCCCGTCAGATCGGACTACGCATCGAGGTCGCCAGCCGGACGGTCCGTAGGTGGGAATCCGCGAATCCGCCGTGGCCACATCCCGACCACGCGGCGGCACTGGAGGCACTCTTCAAGCGGCCGGTAACCGACTTGGGGTTCTCACCACCGTGGACGGAGCGGGAGAGCGATCCACATGCGGGTCAGAAGCTGACGGACAGACACATACTTCCGGTTGCGCCCAAGGGTTTCGGCACAACCGCATCGCTCCTACCGGCTTCGGTCGCGAAGGAGTTCGCCTCGATCACAGCGTCCCATCGCCACCTGTACTGGTCGATCCCGGCGGCGCGCCTGCACCGTCTGGCCGCCGATCATGCGCAGTTCGGACTCGAACTCTTGCCGCGGGTATCGGGCGCGGCCAAGACGGTTCTGGCACGAGCCGTCTCGGAATCGAGTCTTCTGGCCGGACGCTTGGGATTCTTCGATCTACAACAGCTCGAGCTCGCGCAGCCGAGTCTCGTACTCGCACTTCAAGCTGCGCACGAAGCTGGAGATTCACTCCTCGGCGCGGCTGCGCTCGCGCACATGGCATTCGCACCAGCGTTCTCGGGAGACCCATCTCGCGCCGAGGAAGCTCGTGAACGACTGCGTGCCGCACGCGCTTTCGCGAGCAGAGGCAACGCCAACGCCGAGACGATGGCCTGGCTGGACGCTGTCGAGGCGGAGGTCGAAACTCGGTTCGGTGACCCACGTCGGGCGCTTGCCCTCATCCATCACGCCGAGAAAATCTATAACGAACACGATAGCGACTCACATCCGTCGCCGGAGTGGTTCGACTGGTTTTCTCCAGTCCGGCTCGCAGGCTTCAAGGGAAACACGCTCATCCTTGCCGGCAGAGGCCGCGAAGCTCACGAGACTTTGGAGCAAGTACTCAACGTCCTGCCCGATGCGGACGCGAAACAGAGGTCGATCTATCTTGCTGACGCGGCCGCCGCAGCCCTGCTGGAGAAGAACCCTGAGCTGGCGTGCCGCTACCTCGAGGAAGCCCTGGATCTACTTGCACACAACTGGTATGCGACTGCGCTGGATCGAATCAAGGCTGTGCGTCAAACGCTCACACAGTGGGATTCCATACCCCCGGTTCGAGAACTCGATGCCCGGTTGTACGACTGGCATACAACCGTCAGTTCATTGGTCGGCTAACCGGCGGAATTCTCTGTCGCGACGATGTGGGCCAGTTCGTTGAGATCGCTGATCTGCCAATCGGACAGATCAGCGACTTCCTTTTTGCTGCGGTGGATCCACCCCCAAGGACCCCTCACCAGGTAGGCCGTTCGCATACCGGCCTGTTTCGCAGGAGCCACATCGTTGTCGATGCGGTCGCCGACGTAGATGATCTCTTCCGCTGGTCGGCCCGCCGCCGCAATAACCTTGGCGAAAAACTCGAGCGAAGGCTTTTGCACACCCCAGTCGTCAGAGGTAGCGATGAAGTCAGCGGGCAGGTCCAGCCCCCGAAGCAGTGCTCCCGCGCGGACCGTTTGATTCCCGGCGATCCCAACCCGAACCCCCATCTCACGCAGCTTCGACAACGCGGGCCGCGCATCGGGATAGAGATCGTCCTCGCCGAACCACTCAGCCTGTCCCGCGTCAGCTCGTGCTTGCCGTTCCTTGTCCAGCTCGAACCCGGGACGGAAGATTTGGAACGTCTCGCGGTAGTCGAGACCGGTTGCGATGACTGCTCCGAACGCTGCCGCGAACGTATGCCTGGGCACGCCGAGCCAGTCCGCCCACGTTCCATACTCTCGAGTCTCGTCGACTAGCGTCTCTCCGACGTCGAAGACAACCGCGGCAATCACGAGCCAACTGTACCTTGCCGCCTCGACCGATTCACGATGCGCTCCACCTTCTGCCGAAGACAATAACCAAACAACCGACACTTTCTCCCGAGCGATCAACTCGGACACACCGAATCTTCATAACCAGGTCGCCTCGAGGCGCTTCAGTAAGAATTCTGAAGTTCTCCCAGTCTTCAGAAAAGAGTGAAGCGAGAATCACCTGCGACGACCGCATTTCGGAAAATTCAACTCACGTATTCAGCTCGCAGCTACAACTGCCGCTGGCCAACGCCTGTAATGCCGCGTTCCGAATGTGCCTTGGGCACTCGCGGCTCAGAGTCCGAGTACCTGGCCAACCCTGTTGGTCAGATCCTCCTCGGACACGGTGTCGACGTTGATGACGGGAAGTCCGAGGCGGGTGCTCTCCGTGCGGAGACGGTTGGTGAACAACCGATCACGTTCGAGCAGATTTCGTGCAGCACGTTCCGGATCACGGGTCTTGCCCGGGATCTCCCAGCCGCGTCTATCGAACGCTGCCCGGCGGAACGCGGGTGAGGGAAGCAACCACACACCGCGGCTGCGCTCGGTGAGCAGCGGAGCGACCAGATGCGGCAACAGGCGGAATCCCTCGGCGATGACACCGGTTTCGGAGAATGAACACAACAGGTCGTCCACGATGAAATGAAATCCCTCCCCCCGGTACCAGTGGAAGGTGTCGAGCATCGTCTCCGGTGACCGGTCCACCCAGCGTTCATCCATACTCATCGCCGCGAATCTGCTCAGCCAGGGTGAGTTCTCCCGTGTGCTGCGCGCAGCGTGGTCGCGCATGGCGTCGTCGGTCGAGTACACGCGCAAGCCGTGCCGGGCGGCGAGATTGCCCGCGATTGTCGATTTGCCCGCACCGCTGCCCCCACCGATCCAATAGATATGGCGCAGTCGTGCGCGCAGCGCGGCTACGGTACGAGGCTGCTCGTGTTCGTCGGCACCCATTCGACCAAGCTATCCATCGACGCCGGCGAAGCGCACACGATAAAGCCGCGGACCGCGCTGACCGAACCGGCCGGCATGGGCGCGGCCGACAGCGAGACCGACTGTGCCCAGGACATCCCTTCCCCGAGTTCGAGGGGCCATTGCGGGAGTGTGGACATAATCCCGGCTACACCGATGATTTTCGGGTGAATCTGTCGTCAACTCCGTTGGGTATACCGACAGACAGGAGTCAGGGATGACGAGACCGTTTCGATCGGGCGTGGCCTCGGTGCGGGCGAACGGTGTGGATCTGGGCATCGAGAGCTTCGGCCGCGCGGACGATCCGCTGATCCTGCTGGTCGGCGGCACAACGATGTTGTCCTGGCCCGACGCGCTGTGCGGGCGGCTCGCGTCGGGCGGGCGGCGCGTGGTCCGCTACGACCTGCGCGACTCCGGCGCGTCGACGACTCTCGACCCGGAGAATCCGGCCTACGACCTGCGAGACCTCGCCGCCGACGCGGCCGCGCTGGTCGATGTGCTCGGTGCCGGGACGGCCCATCTCGGTGGCGTCGGCGTCGGCGGGATGGTCGCTCAGATCGCCGCACTGGACCACCCGGACATGTTCTCCGCACTGACCCTCGTCGGCACCAGGCCGGTGGCGCCGGGCCCGGTCGAGGAGGACCTGCCTGACCACGACCCCGCGGCCATGGCCGCGCTGTTCTCCCACCCGCTGCCGGACTGGACCGACCGGGACGCTGTCGCGGCGTTCGCCGCCGAGGGGGCCGAGCCGATGGGCAACGATCGGGAGGAAGCGCGGGCGACGGCGGCGCGAATCTGGGACCGGACGCCATCGAGCGATCCCGCGGTGCACCAAGCGAATCAGCTCGGAATGGTGTTCTCCCGGATCGATTGCGCGCCGCGCTGGCGGGGCCGGCTCGGTGAACTCGACGTGCCCACGCTCGTGGTGCACGGTCGCGCCGACCCGTTCTTCCCGGTCGGCAACGGCGAGGTCCTCGCCGCCGAAATCCCAGGGGCACGACTGCTCGTCCTCGACGACATGGGGACCGCTCTGCGACAAACTGCGGCCGACCAGGTCGCTGCCGCCATGCTCGCCCTTCACCGCCGCTGAAGGCATCGTGAGTCGACGGGGTCCGTCACACGGGCTGAGCGAGCACAGAGGCCTGGCCGCCCAGCAGGCGGCGGATCTCCTGATCCGGATACGGGGTGCTCCGGCTCTCCTGCTGGAACGCACGCATGAACGCGGACATCGCCGCGGCGATCGGCGCGTGCCGGGTGAGGAGCGCGGCGGCCTGCTCAGAGATGCCCTCCGGCGGCGTGCCCTCGGCGAGGGCGCACACCATCGTGGCGCGTATCTCCCGGTCCTCCCGCCGGAGCCCATACAGGGCGGTGAGCAGCCAGTTCACCAGATAGGTGACGGTGTAGGCGCGGTCGTAGCCTTGGTTCTCGTCGAAGAACGCGGTCTCCTGCGGCGAGAGGGCGAACCCGCAGGAGAGCGCGAGGCCGTAGTCGCCGAAGTAGAGGCGTTGACCGTCGGTCAGGACGTTCTCGAAGTGCGCGTCGAAGTGCAGCAGCCCACGGCTGTTCATGAACGCGGTGCCGACGGCCAGTTCCCGCTCCACCATGGCGCAGGCCCGGTCGGCGGCCTCCTCGCCCGCCTCGATCTGGGCGTTCAGCCACTCGTGCAAGCTCTGCGGGATGTACTCCAGGAACAGCGCGATACTCGCCGAAGAGTCCCGCAGGGCCTCGATTCGGTGGCGTAGCTGCGGTCGGCCGTCCCAGTAGGCGACGGCGCGGTCGATGTCGGCGAGTTCGGCCGGCAGCGGCGTCGTGTCCGGCAGCACCCGCCAGTGGTACATCAGCGGAAAGCCCTCGTGTTCGGCGGCGAGCACCCAGTTCGTCGTCATGGTATGCACGGCGAGTTCGCGCCAGGCCCCGAAGCCCGGCCCTCCGATGAGACCGACGCCGTACTGGCAGAACAGCGGCACGTCGAACAGGTTCGCCGTGGACCGGACATGCTCCGGCTGCCGTTCCAGATCGGTGAGGGGAATTCGCTTGACGAAGACCGGGGTTCCGGCGACCTCCAGCAGCGCCGACTTCCCGCCGATCCCGGCGCCGATCGGCGTGGCCGCGTCCACGAGTTCGCGCAACGCGTGATCGCTGTGCAGCGCCAGGGCCGTGGAGACGGCGCTGTGGGCGTGCAGACGCGCCGGGTGCGACATGTCGCGGGTCGTCGCCGAGTCGCGGGATATCGCCGCCTCAGGTGGACAGGACGTCACTGCGGCAAGGGAGTTCGCTGCGGTCTCCACGCGGGCGCCGACCTCGATTCAGCCATGGCCACGCGGTAGTGTCGGCGGCCTCCGGAGCGGGCGAGCGGTCGGTCCGGGGCAGCACCCGACGGCGGTCCCGGCTTGCCCCCGGAACCGCACTCTACGTCACGACCTCCACGCGACGACTCCACGTAGTAAGAGACGAGGCGTCAGGCTCCGGCGTGAGACTATGGGGCCGCTGGCTTTTCGGCATGTCGCCGACCCGCCGATCTACGAATGTGGTCGACAGCGCGCGGAATGTGTTGAATCGCGGCATGATGCGTGTCCGGTTCGAGTCGGCGCCCCTCCGAGAAGGTTGTTCCGTGGGGAGAGCATCGCCGTCTGCATTGGTTCGGGCTCACCCAGGGGGTGGTACTGCCTGGAGGTTGGTGGTGTCGAGCTGCTGAGATATACAGAGCGGACCACGAACTCGATAGGTGATGGCAGCGCCGCTAGGCTGCCAAGAGCCTGCGGGATAGGGAAGTCGTAGCGCCGTCGGCAGAAGTTGGACGGCCATTCAGCGGTTCGTCGGCGGCCGACCCCGTCCACGCGCTCTCATGCCGAATATCGAGTGGTAGGCGCTGGTCAACTCTGGGACCATCGGGTCAGCGTTCGACATTGATGCCGATGGAAGGAAATCGCGGATGACCACGCCGCGGCGGTACTGGATCGAATTCGACCCGCAGCAGGGCTTCGACCCACGGTTCCGGCAGGGCGTCGGCGTGACTGGATTCGACGTACCGGATTGCCTGTCGATGGTGGCGAAGCTGTTCCCCGACGATCCGATGCCACCCGTGCACCGAATTACGGCCGACATCTCACTGGCCGAGCCACTGCCGGTGAATCCTCGCTATCTCGGAGTCCCGGTGTGGCGCGGCGTGTGGTATCCACCCGTGAACCTCGAAATCGGGCCGACCCGCGCCATCGACCGAAGAGGCGCGCCTTCCGACTACCCCACACCCGTCACAGCATCGGGCCGCCGAACGCGGGCCAGCGAGACACTGCACACGAAGACCACATGGTGGGACGAAATCCCGCATATCAATGGCCTACTGTGGCCGCTGGTGACCATGCACCACGCCGAGTACGGCCGCGGAATGCGGCTGAGCGCCCCAGCGCTGCGCGCCGTCTGCGCCACGGATCCGACCTACGGGGACATGGTGCGCGAAGCTCTCGACTACATGATCGCGTGGCACCCGACACCGGACGAATGGTTCGATCCGACCGAAACCAGGTTCGCCGATCAACGGGACCTGCACGAGTACCTGCGAGCCTTCCGCGACTACCTGTTCGGAACTCGCCCGGAGCCGCTCTACCCGCCCGGCAGTGAACCGCTTTCACCCGAGGACGAGTACCTGCGAGCCATCCGCCGCTTGGTCATCACTCGCCCGGAGCCGATCCACCCACCCGGCAGCGAACAGCCTTCACCCGGCGGGGAACCACGACTTCCTGGGAGCGATCGAACCGCTCCGAAATCGGCTCAATAGAGTCTCACCAGCGATGAAACACGTACTGGCCTACTTCTTCGCAGACGCTGATCCGCTGCGGAACTCGACCCCCATCGGCATCCCATAGCTGCAGGTCGAACACCCCGCTTACACATCGTTTCGTGTTTCGAAGCGGAATAACCTTTGCGCTTCTCCCTCGGACCCGACCGGTGCCGGCACCTCGTGAGGTCCGACGTTCCGGCCGCACTGCCCCGACTGGCTCTGGCGAACTGAAGTGCGCGCTCGTGCCGATGAGCGGATGTCAACGGGCGAACTTCGCAGCGGCCTGCGCGGTGACCGGGGTGAAGAGGTTGATCAGGTTGCCGTCGGGATCGCGAAGCAGCAACGACCGGTTCCCCCAGGGCATCGTCGTGGGCTCGTTGACGAAATCCTCGACCGTATCTCGCAACCGCCGGTAATCGGCATCGACGTCGGGAACCAGGAATTCGATGATCGCGGTGTGGTTGTCGGCTGGGCGCGCGCTGCCTGCCGCGAACAGCGCCACGGTGCGGGTGCTTCCGATCGCGAGTGTGCCGGCCGGTGTGACGATTTCGGCGAAATCCGGTGTAGCCCAGGTTGCTTCGACACCGGTCACGTGCTGATAGAAGCTGACCAACCGGTGGATGTCATCGGTGATCAGACGGATCGAGACGAGCTTCATCGCGTACTCCCTGTTATCGGATGCGGCGGAAGTTCCGCCGCCGCATGCCACGGTAGAGTCGATACCGGACAGTTTCCGCCCGGTATAGATGCGAGAATTTCGGAGATGACGCGCCCCACCGCCCGAGTGCTGGCCCTGCTCGAGTTGTTGCAGGCCGGCGGTACCCATACCGTCGGTGCACTGGCCGGACGGCTCGGCGTCGATGAACGCACCGTCAGGCGATACATCACCCATCTCACCGACCTGGATATCCCCGTCCGATCGGTTCGGGGCCGCTACGGGGGCTACCAGCTCGCTCCCGGATACCGAATGCCACCGCTGATGCTGACCGACGACGAGGCGGTGGCCGTGTTACTCGGGCTCCTCACCAGCCGCGGCGCCGACCGGCCGACAGCTTCCGCCCGCGCAGCCGACAGCGCGACGGCCAAACTCCGCCGCGTCCTACCCCCACGTCTGACGGCTCGGCTGGACGCACTGATCAACACCGTCGAATTCACCGCCGACCCGCGCCCGGAAGTGGCTGTCGAGACCGCCGTCCTGCTCCAGCTCGCCGAGGCCACCCGCGAGCACCGACCGGTCGCAATCGGGTACACCGACCGAAACGGGCGGTCCAGCCAACGGACCGTGCATCCCTACGGGCTCATCGACCACTCCGGGCGGTGGTATCTGACAGGGATGGACAGCAACAGTGACGAACTACGCCAGTTCCGGCTGGACCGCATCACCGCAGTGAGCACACAGCCCGGAACATTCGCTCCGCCCACCGGATTCGAGCCAGCCGCTCATCTGCTGTCCGCATTGGCCAACGCGCCATATCGGCACGAGGTATCGATCCGAGTCCAAGGCACAATCACCCAGGTCCGCCCGCTGCTCCCTGCGACGATCGCGACCGTGCATGAGATCGACTCGCAGCCCGCTGACACCAGCCCGTGGGTCCGGATCCGAATCCGCGCCGAACAGCTCGACTGGATTCCCGCCCTCCTCGTCGGCCTGAACCGCCCGTTCATCATCGAGCACCCCGACACACTCAACGACGCCGTTCGCGCCCTGGCCCGCCGACTCACCGCAGCCGCCGACGGCCGATACCAACCCATAGGTAGCAGCCCGGACGCTCGGTAATGCCGCGTACCACGCCGACCGAACCGGCCAGCGTGCGGTGACGGCGAAACGACTGAGCCCCCACCCGGACATCGGGAGGGGGCTCAGCAGAGTCTCTACCAGCAGCGATACGTGCGCTGCCCTACTTCTTCGCGGAGGCTGGGCCCGCGCTACACGTTGAAACGGAACTCGACCACGTCGCGCAGTAGAATCACGTCATGCCGATGGTGCCTGTCCGTGCCGCTATCTACCTCCGGGTGAGCCTCGACCAGACCGGCGAAGGGCTCGCGGTCGAGCGACAGCGCGAGGACTGCGAGGCGATCGCCGAGTCCAAGGGGTGGGCCGTGGTCGAAACGTACACGGACAACAGCATCTCCGCGTTCAACAAGGCCAAGAACCGGCCTGCCTACGATCAGATGGTCGAGGACTACAAGGCCGGCCGGTTCAACGCCCTCATCACTTGGGACCTGGACAGGCTCACACGCCAGCCTCGCCAGCTCGAGGACTGGATCGATGCAGCTGAAACACAGGGGCTTCGGCTCGTCACCGCCAACGGCGAAGCCGATCTGCAAACCGACGGCGGCCGGATGTATGCCCGCATCAAGGCAGCGGTGGCGCGGGCCGAGATGGAGCGGAAGGGCGCGCGACAAAGCCGTGCCCAACGTCAGCGAGCCGCCAAGGGCCGCCCGCCGCGGGGTGTTCGCGCCACTGGCTACACACTCGACGCAGAGCTGATACCCGATGAGGCCGAAGCGATCCGCGCGATATACCAAGCCTTCGCGAATGGATCCTCGCTGAAAGCTATCGCCGCTGCGCTCTCCGGCGCCGAGCCCACCGTGCGCGCGGTCGGCGACAGAACGATGATCCAAGATCTGCCGAAGTCGGTTCCGACACTGCCAACGCGTAGCGGCCGACCGTGGAACCCAACGTCGGTCATCTCGATACTTCGGAATCCCCGCTACGCGGGATGGAGCATGCTCGAAGGTGAGATCGTCCGCGACGAGACCGGGGCGCCGGTGCGCGGTCAGTGGGAAGCCATTGTGCCGGACGGGATCTGGTTGGATGTGCAGCGCAGGCTGGACGATCCACGGCGTAAGTCCAATCGCGCCGGTACCGAACGCAAGCATCTTGGATCCGGCCTCTACCTCTGCGGCATCTGTGATTCTCCTGTTCGAGCGCACGGACTCCGATACCGCTGCGCTGGGCACCTCATGCGAGTTCGGAATTTAGTCGACGGGCTCGTCTTGCGGTTCGTCGAACGTCGGCTCGCTCAACCGGACCTTGCTGATCTCCTTATCCGACAGGACGATGACCGGATTGAAACGATCGTCCGAGCCGAACAAGCGGAGCGCGATAGGCTTAAGCGAGCGCGCGCCGACTACAAGGCGGAGCTGATTGACGGCCAGCTGTTCGCTGAGATCAAGCAAGAGACCGAAGACAAGATCGCAGCTCTGGAAACCGAGCGAATCGGCCTCACCGCTGGCACAGCTGCATCCGAGATCCTATGCGCTCCTTCACCAGTCGATGCATTCAATGACGCAGACCTCGCCGCCCGCCGGGCAGTGATCGAGCTGTTGTGCGAGGTTCGCTTGTACTCGGCACCGCGGGGGAGAAGGAAGTTTGATCCTCAGTCCGTGCGAGTTACACCCAAGTGAGCCAAACAACGTCAGAGCAATGGCTTGTGAGATCAAGCACTCCGGACGTTGACCTTGAAGAAGCGAAACAGTCGCCACGACAGAATGTTTGAGCAAAATTGATTGCTGTCGAACCCCTCATTCCAGTAATCTCGGCAGGGCGCCTCACGACCACTAGCTATCGACCCAGCGTCGCATAGTAGTCCCTCCACCCGAAGTCTGGCTGTTGTCAGGTGCAGATGCGCTCGCTCGCCGCATGCGCATAGTCACTCGCCCGAGCCATGGGCGACGACAGGAGTTCTATGTATTGACATCCGGACGTTATCCACGATATTTCGCGGAATCGATATATGCGAATTATCGGGCGCAGTGCATTCTGATATCGATAACTCGATGAGATCGGGCAGCATCGAGAGAGCAGAGAGATCGACAGGCAACTTGACATTCCAAAATTCTAAGCGCCTAACCTTTGGTACCGAGTTCAACACCTCCCGTAAATTTTCCGAAAGGTCGCAATTAAAAAGGGACAACACGCTCACACGACCGAAATCACCGTCAGCAACAAACTCTCGCGCGCCGGGACCATGGACATCCAGGGAAAGAATCCCGTGGTTAACCGCAATGCTTCCCATACCCGCCTTCGGCACCTCCAGCGCCAACCTCCGCACCCTTCTTGGAATTTCCCATTCATTGAATTCGGGAATATTTTGCCAACCAAGCATAGACAACGAAACCAAACGCTCAAAATCTGCAAGTCGGTTCCAATTGATTAGCTGCGCGTCCGCACGACGGGT
The DNA here is from genome assembly GCF_040630775.1 of Nocardia sp. NPDC005745. NCBI lineage: Bacteria > Bacillati > Actinomycetota > Actinomycetes > Mycobacteriales > Nocardiaceae > Nocardia > Nocardia sp. NPDC005745. The sequence goes on along the minus strand of NZ_JBEXYF010000032.1, from coordinate 3,269 downwards.
GTTCAGAATCAATGTGGTCACCACACGAGAAGACGGCGCAGTTGCCAACAACTCGATATCGTTGCACCCCACCAGATCAGTCAACATAAGGAGCCTAGGAGATGGGAAGTCAGCGATTTTCAGCTTGTCGAGCGTCGTGGGATATAGAATGCTGGCCGCTGCAATTCTGTCCAGCTTCTTTGCAGCTTCCCACTGCGCGGGCTTGAACATCTCTAGACGCAAGCCCATAGAGCTATCTATTTTCGCAAGGACTTCCTCACAATAACCCGCGATGTCATCAAAGTACGGCCACGAACGTACAAGCGCGGCATGCACTTTATCGCGCGAATCGGTCGCATACGATGAGAGAAGCTGCACTGCGCCCGAACCTCCAGCTAGGGCCGCTGTTCGTACAGTCGCCACAGCGGAAGCTTCTGTCAAGTCCTTCAGAGTGACCGGAAGCTTTTGACGAACAGGCTCGCCAATCAACGCCAAGGACCACGCGTCGTCCTGGCGCCGCGGTGGAACAAGGTAGTCCAGCGCCGCGTCTATACGACTGTGCAGTTCATCCTCTATGGATTCCATTGTTTCGAGACATGAGACAGCGAGTAGACGCAGCTTCCGTCGATGCCTCTCTTCATCGACAGCACGTGCCAATATCCCAGAAATTAGCTCATGCCGCTGTGTCCTATTAGCGTGCCCGGCCGCCATCACAACAGTTTCTCGCCAGAGGTCGAGATGCGCACGGCCGACAAGATTTCCAATCCTGTCCGCTTCAACGATCTCCGCCGCCGCGAGGTACTCTTGAAAAGTGCGGTGCACAAAATCTATTTTTCCCTGTGCTGGCGACCGCAACAACCCAGAACGGACGAGCAAGTACTGCATCACATCTTCGGAATCAACCTCGACTTGCCGCATTGAGCGAACCTTTTCGGCAACGTAAGTACGAGCTTTGCCGATATCTAGCTCGCTTCTATTATTATCGGACAGTCGCCACGCTAAGTCTCGTAGAATACTTATTCTTTCACTTAGACTGAGTGACAAATCTGCAGAACTGGGTACCTGACGGTCCGCATCCCGACGCTGCACAAGAAGCTCAACGGCAATTTGGTACAGTTCCATCCTACTACGAGGAAGCTGACGATACCTACTTATATTCAGCGAGCAGAGCATCGCAGCGAGCAGTGGATTAGAGGCCAACGAGTAAAGATGTGGTCTATCCTTGATACTAAGGAGTAATGCGCGTTCATACTCGGGCAACTCCTCACGCGGACACGGAAGATTCTGCTCCTTTGATGCCACTGCCAAATGCCATTGACGGACGAAGGCAGTCAGATCGTCGCGTGTCATCCTTTCTAGGGACACAGGAAGAAATTCTTCGTTTATCAGCCAATCTTGGCTCGCCGCAGCAGGTCGCGACGTTACCACGACCCGTATTTCGGAATATGCGGTGAGTAGGACTTGCAGCCACTTCTTCACCTTGCGCCGATCTCCCGGCGGCAATTCATCCACTCCGTCTATTAAAAGCAGTATCTTGCCTTGCTGAAACTGTCTATCCACCCACCCGCGCGGCATTATGCTTGTCAAGGGGCCAGCGACATCGTCCAGAAGTTCATCCAGTTTCGGAAGCGATCTTGATCCGTAGCTTCTCAGTCGTATCACGACTGGAACCAGACCGTTCCAGGCTGTCAAGGAGCTTACAAAAGCTCCACGCGCTGCAGTGACTGCCAACCAGCGGAGCAGTGTAGTCTTTCCCGAACCGGCTTCGCCCCTCAATAAGACTCGTGATTCGTTGCTGAGGATAGCTTCTACACGACCGCCTCTCGATTCTTCATCGCTAATTGCCTCGGCGGCTTCTTGTTCCGTCTCATCATCATTGATGGTTTGGAGTAAATGGGCCGAATCGCCACTAGAACGCCGTCTCAAGCGACTTCCTGTTGCAACCCGTAGGCTAATATAGGCCATAGACAGCTTTGTACGTAATTGGTGTTCGCCGGTAGCAAAGCTGAACATCTCTACGTCGTCGAGAGTATTACTCACAAGTTCTAGATACTTATTCAGGAACTCGCGGTCATGATCGGATCCCTCGGGTGCGTACATAGTACGAGCAGGAAGCTTCTCGATAATTTCACTTATTTCGTCACCAAGGGCACTGATACGCGCAAGGAGTTCGCTGGTAGCTCTTTCGGTGAATACAGGAAGATGCCGCACAATCCTCACATAGTCATCGCAGCACTCGGCGATTAGCTGATCATAGAGCGCACAGCCAGCCTCACTGAAACCCGCAGGCCTTGGGATGCTTTCGCGAATGGTCCTTGCAACGCGTATGGGATCGGCATCTTGTTTCAAGATCGCAGAATCTGAAAGATCTGACTTTTCGAACGTGCTTACCACTGCATCAGATACCGCTTGTAGTTCGCCTTCCGACAGTCCGCGATATTCTTGTAGAATCATGGGCTCGATCCGAGCAGCGACTGCGTCGGATATTTGCTCAAACTGGCGGCGTAGGCTGCGCTGCGACCTTATTCCGGGAATCCGACGCCGGATAAGCTCGTCCATGCTAAGTCGCGTTTCGTCGTCACGCTGTCGACGCGCCAACAGCAGCGCGGCTGCGCGCTCGATCAGTGCGCTTCCGAGCTTCACAGCGATCACTTCGGCGCTCACGCCACCCCCATATCAGCCATGCTTGCAGTTCAATTGCCCGAGCCATCATGCCACTACCTCGGTCTGCGTGGCGTCGAAAGCGCCCATCTGAAGCCGGTATTCGTTTCAACGGTCTGTGTCACATCAGGTCCTTATCGGGCAAACCCAGCTGGTGCTTACCCGCCAGTTCGTCCGCCGTCAACTACCCGCATCTAGCAAGCGGCATGCGCCTCAACCCGCTCCAAGCGCATTCTCCCGTTGTGGTCCGTCCTCGCCACCTCGCCACCTCGCCACCTGCAAGCGCGCTACAGAACTTGCTCGTCTCGAAACCCACGCGTGTCCGGGCCTGAGCACTTGCATGCACCTCCCCACCGACTACATGCGTCCTGACGAGCGACCACGCCACCGTCGGTCGGTGGCGCAGCTCTAGACGGAACTTCCGCACCTGACGCAACCATTCACCCAACCCTCTCTTTGTGGTCCTCCTCTCTTTGTGGTCCCTCTCCCTTCTGGTCCTATCCCTCCCAATGTTTGGTGTTGGCTCCCTCCCCCACCCGGGCGACACTCTCTATGACCAGCGAAGCCATAGGATGTACTTGCCGCCCACCGCGGGCAGGATCACCGTCAGCAGACCCATGTCGTGGAAC
>NZ_JBEXYF010000031.1:0-89746 GCF_040630775.1 Nocardia sp. NPDC005745 | reverse complement strand
TGGACGAGGATCCGCTGGAGAGCACCAGGGTGCCGGGATTCGAAAACGTCTGGATGGCGTAACGCTCGGCGATGGCAAACACCTCCGAGCAGAACATCTCCCATTCCGTCCCACTCACCCCGGCCTCCCAGCCCACTCGCAATATTGGCCCCGCCTCGGTCGGTCGGACGTCGAAGCACCCCGATCGGTTCCATCGTTCAACGATTTTTTCATCCGCCCTCCGCCATCGCCTGAACCCGCCCCAGCACATCGGGATACCGCCGCAGACGGTTCCCAACGAATCGCTGCTCACCTGGATCGGTCTCACCATCACCGCATACAAAACCCTGCGATCGAGGCCCCTGGCGGACGGGTGGTTCTCTCGGCCATCTGTGATGTCACTCATCGGTGGATGTTGACGTCGGTCGGGAACTGGAGATCTTTGTATCGGTGAATTCCGGCGTCGTGATCCCGGGGGCTAGTGGCCGCTGAGGCCCCATGCGTCGAGTCCGCTGTAGATGCGCGCCTCCTGGCAGTGGGGGGCGGTGTAGCCGACGGCTTCACCGCGGTAGATGGCGATGAGCGAGTCCTTGCCCCGCCACCAGGTATCGGTGAGTCCCTGAACCTCGGGTACGGGCTCGAATCCGTCGAGATCCACCTCTTCGACAGCGTCGCCCTTGATTCTCGTGACGATCCGGGCCCAGCGGCCGGCGTGGTGGGCCAGTGCCAGGGCTTCTACCCATCCCTGCGTGCTGGCGTGCAGAGGTGTCCAATGGTCGGCGTCGATTCCGAATTCGCCTCCGGGCCCGATCATGAATCCGTAGGCCATGGATACGCGGCAGTCACCGGCTGGAAAGCGCCACCCATCCGCAGCCGAGCCCTCGGGGATGTCGGCTTCGAGAACACGCGGGCCGCCCTCGTACGCAGGAGCAGGGGGCAGGGCGATGCCGCCCCACACCTCTTGGAAGGCCACGACCCGGTCGATCTCCGCAGCGGGTATTCCGTGCTCGAGCCATACGTCCCGATAGGGGCGGATATCCAGGCAGGGAAGACGTATCCCGTGCGTTTCGACGAAGCACTGGGCCCGGCGGCTCAGGCTTTCCGGCGTTCCAGGGGGCAACGGCACTCGCGCGTCCCTCATGAGCCGATAGCGAAGGCCGAACAGCGCGGACAGAGGAATCCGAGAGCACCGAGCATGATGCGGAGCCTAGATCGTGGCTCTCGGCGATCTGCGGCAGTCCGTAAACCGGCGCCGGTGATGTCAATTTTCACCGTCACGACTCACCTCGCACGGACTAGACCGGAAAGACCAAGGGCGCCGCTGAGGAGGACGCCTGGAACAAGGCGCAAGCGGCTGCACCCAAGGGGCGAAAGGTCAAGAACTGCCCCGTCGAGAGCTCATCGAAGAAATAGCAGGAAGGTTGTACGTGGACGACGACGAACGCCAAGTGTGGGAGTTCGCGGTAGGACTCGGGCTGCCGGATGCGACCGGGCCCGGGCGCCCTCGACGGCGAGGGAATCCACCCGGTCGCGCCGGCGCTCGAGGAGAGCACCCATCGGATCCGCGGGGTGAACCGTATCCCATGCTTTACCAGCTTCGGACCGGTCACCGCGGTCGATGAGTTCGCTCAGCGCGCGTGGGGCGAGGCGTACGACCCGGCGCGCGTCCCAGTTGAATGCCGTCTCGCCGTCTATGTGACCGATGACGAGCTGGACGAACTGGTGCCAGCGATCGTCGAGGATCTCGGCATCGATGAGGACGGACACTCGGTGGTAGTCGGCCGGAAGGTCACCGTCGGCCTGTGGGGCATCTCGCTGGAGTCGCCAGAGAACAGCTTCTACCAGCACCTCGTGAGCCAATACCGGGATCGACCCACCACGGATTGACTCCGTTCCGGAAGCGCCCGGGGTGACGAGGACTACGAACCGGTCCAGATCTACATCCCGCGGATGAAGCCCTGGAGGTCGGGGTTCGTGGCGGCGCGGGTATTCGCGGACGAGGAGTCGGCGGACTGCGGGAGTTCCCGGAGATCAGCCGCGAGGAGTTGTACCGGTTCTTCGAGCTGACCGGATCGGACTCGGCGTTCATCACGCCCGGCCGGGAGATCCTTGTCAGCCGTTCTCGCCCACGGGTGTGCTCGACGGAGCGGGCGCGGTCCCTGCGGCGGCGAACAAGGCCTCCACCTCGCTGCCCCACTCCGGGTACATCTCGACCTTGCGCTTGTAGATCGCATAGATCTTCTCGGGCAGTTCAGGATTCGATTCGTCGGAGAATCGCACCGCGTACTGCTTGGCCAAACGCGGCAGGATGTACTTGTCGCCCTCTATATGCACCGGATCGTGCATATAACGCTCCAGCGCGTCCAAATCAGGAATCGCCGTCAGATACGCATGGGTGAAGCCCTCCGCCGGGTCTCCGAGGTCAGGCCCGATGGTCGAGAACACCGTCGACTCGACCGACGCGGTGCGTCGCATGGCGGCGAGCACATGTTCCTGCTCTTGCTCGGTGACGCCGGGCTTGAAGCTGAACCGCAGCAGATTGATGATCATCGCCCCTCCAACATTGCACTGGTAAGTGCATATTAGAACACTCGTCAGTGCATTCGCTAGAGTTGCCTCGTGCCCCCACCGAAGCCGCAGCGCCCGACCGGGCGGATCGACAAGCGGCAGGCGATCCTGGACGCCGCATTCACCATCTTCTCCAGGGACGGCTACCACCAGGCGGGCGTCGATACCATCGCCGTGCAGGCCCGGGTCGCCAAGCACACGATCTACAACCACTTCGGCGATAAGGAGACCCTTTTCCGTGAGGTGATCGCCAACCTGTCCTCGCAGGCGCTGACCCGCAATCTCTCCGCGGTCGAAGTCCTGGACCAGGATGGTGACCTCAGCACGCTGCTGACCGAGACCGGGCTCAGGCTCGCCGAGTGCTACTGCGACGAACGCTCCGTGGCGCTGCGACGACTGCTACACGCGAACATGCCGAACATGCCGGACCTGCTCGATATCGTCAAAAACAACGCCTCCGACCGAGTCGACGACGCATTGTCCGCGCGACTGGCCAAACTCGCTCTGGCCGGCAAGCTCGATGTCGGCGCAGATCCCGCCATCGCCGCCGAACACCTCGCCGCCCTGCTCACCGCACCACTCGAAGCCCGTACCCGCATGGGGGCACGAAGAGTATCCGAATCCGAATTGCGCGAAGTCACCCAGAACGCGATCGCGACGTTCCTCCGCGCTTTCGGCTACAAGACGTAACAGAACGATCGCAGACATCGTCCCCCGACGGTGGCGCGCATCCGTCTCCTGAAGGCGGAACGAAGCCTATTACGTCGCTGGCGCGATCCGCGACAAGTGGGCGAAAACGGTTGGGAAAGCGGATATCTCGGAATGAGATCGTCCTGCCCGATGGGCGGGGCCGGCGGTCATCACGCCCCCGCTTTCAGCAGCCGCAGGCTTGCGGCGCGCAACTCATCGAGCGCGGCGGCGGATGGATCAGCAGCACGCGGCGGGACGGTGGCCGATCAGCAGGGCCCGCTGACCGATCGACAGACTCACTCGGCGCCGCAGGCGATACGGAACGCGGAAGTACCCGCCCTCGGTCATGGCGATGCCACCCTCGGGAACCGGGCGGGCCGGCAGCACCCCGGCATTCAGACAGCTCAGCTTCAGACGATGCCCGGACGCCGGCCCAGCGCGGTGAAGGTGATCTTGTCGAGGATTCCGTCTCCGTCCCCGACACAGCAGAGTCCGTAGACGAGATCGTCAGCGGCGGGACGGACCACGCGGTTCGTGACCAGCGGTCTGTAAACAAGTTCCTGCAACGGCGACTGCGGCGGGATGACCGGCGCGATCACCGCCGACCACCCCTGTCAGCAAACTTTTCGCAGGCGGCAGATGTGTCGCAATCCGGCAGATGTGCCAGGAATCGGTGCAGTTCAGAGCGTGTTTCCACTGGTGGCCTCCGTGTGTGCGAGTGCACTCCAACACGCGGCTCGGGAAAGTGTCACGACTGACGGGAATCTGTGCGCGAGAGGGGACTTGAACCCCTACGTCCGTGGACACCAGAACCTAAATCTGGCGCGTCTGCCAATTTCGCCACTCGCGCTTGATGGTACGACCGTCCAAACTCTACCGGGCGTTTCGCCCATTACGAAGCATTGGGAGGGTGTGGCGTACTCGTCAGTAACCTTACCTGGGATTATAACGATTTGGACAAGCCCAACATGAGGGGCGCTCATGTTTCGTACGCGTTGGTAACCCGATGGACCAGCGGGTTCAAATATGAGGCGGAGTCATGTTCACCACTATTCTGGTACGTAAGTACATGAATACTCCGAAGTAGCGCCTGCGCGCGAGGCCAAACGTGAGGATTTCCTCATGATTTTGTGCCATTCTCGCCCTTATCAGGCCGATCAACCGCGATCACTCGTGAACCGGTAGGGACCGGCGTGTCGCCGAGGCATGTCGCATGGAGAAGGAAGTCGAAGCGTCTTGACGATCAACGAGAGCACCAAGACCGAGTCCGGACAGAGCACGAAGGCGGTAGCCCCCGCCGGGAAGGCCGCGTCGGGCGGGGCGCGGTCGCCGCTGCTGGATCGTCTCCTCGACGGCGTGCCGTACGCGCTCGCCTTCGGTGGGCAGGGTGCGCAGTGGTTGAGCGAGCTGGAGGAGATCGGGCGCGACAGCGCGCTGGAGCCGGAGCTGACCGCGCTGGTCAACGAGGCGGCCACGCTGCTCGAACCGGTGGCCGCGCAGTTGCTGGTGGTGCGTCCGGTCGGCTTCGACCCGATCGGCTGGATGCTCGAGAACGAGCTGGCCGACACCGACGAAGGGGAGACCTCCGCGGCTCCGTCCGAGCATGTGCTGCGTTCGGCCGCCGTGTCGATGCCCGGCGTGATGCTGACCCAGGTGGCGGCCGTGCGCGCGCTGCGATTGCAAGGTCTCGATCCGGCGCAGCACGCGCCGGTCGCGATCGTCGGGCACTCGCAGGGCCTGCTCGCCGCCGCGGCGGTCGAAGCCGGTGGCGCCCGTGACGCGGAACTGCTCGCGGTGGCCCAGATGATCGGCGCCGCGGCGGGTTTGGTGGCGCGGCGGCGCGGGCTGATGCCGGTGGGCGAGCGCTCGCCGATGGTGGCGGTGTCGAATGTCGATCCCGAGCAGTTGCGCGCCGTGGTGGCCGAGGTGTGCGAGGGAGCGGATCCCGCCGCGACCGTGGTGGTCTCGATCCGCAACGGACGTCGGCGCGCGGTGCTCTCCGGTCCCCCCGCGCAGTTGGAGCGGGTGCGCCAGCGGTGCGCGCAGATGCACGACGAGCAGGCCCGTGAGCGCGACGCCAAGGTGCGCGGCGGCTCGGTGTTCGCTCCGGTCTTCGAGGACGTGGCCGTCGACGTGGCGTTCCACCACCCGGCGCTGTCCGACACCGTCGAACTGGTGAGCAGCTGGGCCACCCAGTGCGGCTTGGATGCCGAACTGGCGGGCCGGTTGGCGCGGCAGATCCTGGTCGATCCGATCGACTGGGTGGAGGTCGTCGAGGGCGTGATCTCCGCGGGCGCGCAATGGATTCTGGACCTGGGCCCGGGTGATCTGCTGTCCCGCGTCACATCGGGCACGTTGAAGGGCACCGGCCTCGGCATGGTCGCGGCCGCCACCCGCGCCGGACAGCGCAGCCTGCTCACGCCGGGGGCAGCGCCGGAGCCTGCCACCGCGTGGTCGGCGTATGCGCCGCGCCCGGTGCGGCTGCCCAACGGGCGCATCGTGGTCGAGACCGCCTTCACCAAGCTGACCGGGCGCTCGCCGATCCTGCTGGCGGGCATGACCCCGACCACGGTCGACGCGAAGATCGTCGCGGCCGCGGCGAACGCGGGCCACTGGGCGGAGCTGGCCGGCGGTGGACAGGTGACCGAGCAGATCTTCGCCGACCGGGTGACCGAGCTGAAGAAGCTGCTGCACCCGGGTCGCTCGGTGCAGTTCAATTCCTTGTTCCTCGATCCCTACCTGTGGAAGCTCCAGCTGGGCGGCAAGCGGCTGGTGCAGCGGGCCCGCTCGGCAGGCGCCCCGTTCGACGGCGTCATCGTGACCGCGGGCATCCCCGAGCTGGAGGAAGCCGTCGCGCTGATCCAGGAGCTCACCGAGGTCGGCATCCCGCACGTCGCGTTCAAGCCGGGTACCGTCGCCCAGATCCGGGCCGTGCTGCGGATCGCCGACGAGGTGCCGGACTACCCGGTGATCATGCACATCGAGGGTGGTAAGGCCGGTGGCCACCACTCCTGGGAAGACCTGGACGACCTGCTGCTGGACACCTACGCCGAGCTGCGCAATCGCGCGAACGTGGTGGTGTGCGTCGGCGGTGGCATCGGAACCCCCGAGCGCGCGACGGAGTACCTCACCGGCCAGTGGGCGGTACGGCACGGCTATCCGGTGATGCCGATGGACGGCGTGCTGGTCGGCACGGCGGCGATGGCCACGCTGGAGGCCACCACCGCGCCGGAGGTCAAGCAACTGCTGGTGGACACCCCAGGCACCCCCGACTGGGTCGGCGCGGGCACCGCGTCCGGCGGAATGGCTTCGGGCCGTAGCCAATTGGGCGCCGACATCCACGAGATCGACAACGCCGCCTCACGCACCGGCCGACTGCTGGACGAGGTCGCGGGCGACGCCGACGCGGTCGCCGCGCGCCGCGCGGAGATCATCGCGGCGCTGAACGCCACCGCCAAGCCGTACTTCGGCGATCTGACCACCATGACCTACCAGGACTGGCTGGAGCGCTACGTCGAGCTCGCGGTCGGGCTGGACCGCCGCAAGGACTTCGACTGCGGCAGCGACCTGGGCGACGCGATCGCGGAGGCCACCAGCTCGGTGTGGCTGGACATCACCTGGCGCGAACGGTTCGCGGAGATGATGCGCCGCACCGAGGCCCGGCTGCATCCGGCCGACCGCGGCGAGATCGCGACGCTGTTCGCCGCCGACGAGGATTTCGAAGACCCGGTCGCGGCGCTGTGCACCCTGAAGGACGCCTACCCCGCGACGGCGCAGACCCTGCTGCACCCGGCCGACATCCCGTTCTTCATCGCGTTGTGCAAGACGCCGGGCAAGCCGGTGAACTTCGTGCCGGTCGTCGACGCCGACGTGCGCCGCTGGTGGCGCTCGGATTCGCTGTGGCAGGCGCACGATCCGCGCTACTCGGCCGATCAGGTGTGCGTCATTCCCGGCACCGTCGCGGTCGCGGGCATCACCCGGGTCGACGAGCCGGTCGGCGAGCTGCTCGACCGCTTCGAACAGGACACCGCGTACTCGCTGGTGCGTGCGGGCGTGACGCCCGCCGCGGTGGACGCGCGCCGCACGGCGGGCGTCACCAGCGGCCCGATCGACGCCGTGCTGGCCGCCCCGGACGTCCAGTGGGCCGGGCGCACCACGATCAGCCCGGTACACCGGCTCGGCGACCTGTCCGAATGGGTCGTCGACGGGAAGGGCGCGGTGCATCCGCCCAGCGGCGCGACACTCGCCGAGACCACCGGTCCCGAGCCGGAGAACAGCTATCTGGAGCTGACCGTCCCGCTGCTGGCGGGCAACGCCGTGCGCATCCGGATCACGGTGCCGACCTCGGTCTACAACGGCGGCGCCCCGGTGGTCACCGAGGCCGACGCCCACGAGGCCATGGCCGCGCTGCTCGCGGTCGCCGCGGGCCAGGATCTTCCGGAGGTCAAGGGCAAGGTCGCGCATGTGAACCTGGCCTGGATACCGGATCTGATCGCCGACCACGCCGGCGTCACCGGTTCCGGCCTGCCCGCCACGCTGAGCACGCTCGGCCGTACCGTGCCGGACGTGCTGGTCGGCGCCTGCTGGCCCGCCGTGTTCGCGGTGCTGGGCGCGACCCGCACCGCGAAGGGCGAGAGCGTCATCGAGGGCATGCTGGACCTGGTCCACTTGGACCACCAGGTGCACCTCGCCGGTGAGCTGCCCGCCGAGACCAGTGTGCTGGCGGTGCGCGCGGAGGCCGGGGAGACCCTGGACACCGACCTCGGCCGCGTCGTCGAAGTGCACGTGCGGATCACCGCCATGCTGGACAAGCCCGAGACCGGGATGTCGATGCCGGTGCTGGCCACCCTCACCGAGCGTTTCGCGATCCGCGGGCGCAACGGCGCGGGCGAACTGACCGATCCGCCGCGCGCGGCGGGCACGGTGTCCGACGCGGCCACCGACACCCCGCGCAGGCGTCGCCGCGACGTCACGATCGTGGCGCCGCGCACCATGCACGCCTTCGCCGCCGTCTCCGGTGACCACAACCCGATCCACACCAGCGATTCCGCCGCGAAGCTCGCCGGACTCGGCAGCCCGATCGTGCACGGCATGTGGCTGTCGGCCGCCGCGCAGCACGTCGTGTCGGCGGTCGATCCGGCCGCTTCGACGCCGGCGCGGAGGCTGACCGCGTGGACCACCCGGTTCCTGGGCATGGTCCGCCCCGGCGCGCAGATCGATGTGCGCGTCGAGCGCGTCGCGGTCGACGCGGGCAGCGAGATCGTCGAGGTCTCCTGCCGGACCGAAGGCGAACTGGTGATGACCGCGACCGGTCGCACCGCGGCGCCGAAGACCGTATACGCCTTCCCCGGTCAGGGCATCCAGCGCAAGGGGATGGGGCTCGACGCCCGCTCCCGGTCGAAGGCGGCCAAGGAGATCTGGGAGCGCGCGGACAAGCACACCCGTGCCGCGCTCGGCTTCTCGATCCTGGCCGTGGTGCGCGACAACCCGACCTACCTCAAGGCGCGGGGCGTCGAGCACCGGCATCCCGACGGCGTGCTGCACCTGACCCAGTTCACCCAGGTCGCCATGGCGACCCTCGGTGTCGCCCAGGTGGCGGAACTGCGTGAGGCCGGCGCGTTCGTCGAGGATGCGCTGCTCGCGGGTCACTCCGTCGGCGAGTACAACGCGCTCGCCGCCGTCGCCGGGGTGCTCCCCTTGGAGGCGGTGCTCGAGGTGGTGTTCCAGCGCGGTTCCGCGATGCACGAGCTGGTGCCGCGTGACGCGCAGGGCCGCAGCGACTACCGGATGGCCGCGATCCGGCCCTCGCAGATCGGGCTGCCCGACGCGGAGGTCGTCGGCTTCGTCCAGGAAGTCGGCGAGCGGGTCGGGGAGTTCCTCGAGGTGGTCAACCTGAACCTGCGCGGGTCGCAGTACGCGATCGCGGGCACGGTGGCCGGGTTGAACGCGCTGGAGGAGGAGATCGACCGCCGCCGTGCCGAATTCGGCGGCAAGCGGGCGTTCATCCTGGTCCCCGGCATCGACGTGCCGTTCCACTCGACGGTGCTGCGCAAGGGCGTTCCGGAATTCCGGCAGAAGCTCGAGCAGCTGCTTCCGGTGGACCTGCGCCCGGAGGTCCTGGTCGGCCGCTACATCCCGAACCTGGTACCCAGGCTGTTCTCGCTGGAGCGGGCGTTCGTCCAGGAGATCGCCGACCTGGTGCCGTCCGAGCCGCTCACCGCCGTGCTGGCCGACTTCGACAGCTGGGCGGCCCGGCCGACCGAGCTGTGCCGCGTGGTACTGGTCGAGTTGCTGGCCTGGCAGTTCGCCAGCCCGGTGCGCTGGATCGAGACGCAGGACCTGCTGTTCACCGATCCCGCGCAGGGCGGCCTGGGCGTCGAGCGGTTCGTCGAGATCGGTCTCGGCGCCACGCCGACGGTGGCCAACCTGGCCTCCCAGACGCTGAAGCTGCCCGCGTTCGGCGACGCCACGGTCGAGGTGCTCAACATCGAGCGCGAGGCCGCGATCGTCTACGCGACCGACACCGACCCCGCGCCGGTCGACGAGCCCGTAGAGGAGCCTGCGGCCACCGCGGCTCCGGCAGCGGCCGTCGCCGCCGCTCCCGTGGCGGCGCCCGCCCCGAGCTCGGGCGGTCCGCGTCCGGACGACATCGCGTTCACCGCCGCCGACGCCACCCGCGTGCTGATCGCGCTGTGGACCAAGCTGCGGCTGGACCAGATCGGCCCGGTGGACACCATCGAGGGCCTGTGCGACGGTGTCTCCTCCCGGCGCAACCAGCTGCTGGTCGACCTCGGCTCCGAGCTCTCGCTCGGCGCGATCGACGGCGCCGCCGACGCAGACATGGGCGCGCTGTCGGCGACGGTGGAGCGGCTCGCCCGTACCTACCGTCCCTTCGGCACGGTGCTCACCGATGCCATCGGCGATCATCTGCGCAAGGTGTTCGGTCCGTCCGGCAAGCGTCCGGCCGCCATCGCGGATCGGGTCACGAAGGTCTGGGAACTCGGTGACGGGTGGGCCAGCCACGTGACCGCCGAGGTGTCGCTGGGCACCAGGGAAGGCACCAGCGTGCGCGGCGGTGATCTGGGCGGGCTGGTCTCCGGCGCGCTGGGCGACGCCGCCTCGGTCGACGCGGCCATCGACGCCGCCGTGCAGGCGGTCGCGGCTCGCCGCGGTGTCGCGGTGTCGCTGCCATCGGCGGGCGGCGGTGGCGGCGCGACCGTCGACGCCGCGGCGCTGGGCGAGTTCACCGAGCAGATCACCGGGCGTGACGGTGTGCTGGCCACGGCCGCGCGCGTGGTGCTCGAACAGCTCGGACTGTCCGAGCGGGTCTCCGCTCCGGAAGCGTCCGATGACTCCCTGGTCGACCTGGTGTCGGCCGAACTCGGTGCGGACTGGCCGCGCCTGGTCGCGCCCGCGTTCGACGCCCGCAAGGCGGTGCTGCTGGACGACCGGTGGGCCACGGCGCGTGAGGATCTGGCCCGGCTGTGGCTGGCCGACGACTCGGGCAGCGCGAACGGACCGGTCACCGGGTTCATCGGCGCGGGCGAAGCCGTAGCGGCGCAGGCGAACTGGTGGCGGCAGCGGGCGATGCACGAGGCGCGCTCGGTGCTCGCGGGCGTGTACGAGCGCATCGCCGAGGCGGCGCTGAGCACCGAAGAGCCCGGACTGTGGTCCTCGGACATCGCGGTGATCACCGGCGCCAGCAAGGGATCCATCGCCGCGGCGGTGACCGGCAGGCTGCTCAGCGGTGGCGCCACGGTGGTGGTGACCACCTCGGCGCTGAACGACGAACGCCTCGGCTTCTACCGGAAGCTGTACCGGGACAACGCCCGCCACGGCGCGGCCCTGTGGGTGGTGCCCGCGAACATGGCGTCCTACCAGGACGTCGACGCTTTGATCGACTGGATCGGCACCGAGCAGGTCGACAGCGCGGGCGGCGCGAAGATCAAGATCAAGGACGCGATGACGCCCACCCTGCTGCTGCCGTTCGCGGCGCCGCGGGTGGCCGGTGATCTCGCCGACGCGGGCGCTCGCGCCGAAATGGAAATGCGCGTGCTGCTCTGGTCGGTCGAACGACTGATCGGCGGGCTGTCCAAACTGGGCGCCGATTACGACGTGGACGCGAAACTGCATGTGGTGCTGCCGGGTTCGCCCAACCGCGGCATGTTCGGCGGCGACGGCGCCTACGGCGAGTCGAAGGCGGCGCTGGACGCGGTGGTCGCCAAGTGGCGGGCCGAGAAGTCGTGGTCGGCCCGGGTCACCCTGGTGCACGCGCTGATCGGCTGGGTGCGCGGCACCGGCCTGATGGGCCACAACGACCCGATGGTCGAGGCGGTCGAGAAGGCAGGCGTGCAGACCTGGTCCACCACCGAGATGGCCGACGAGCTGCTCAAGTGGTGCACCTCCCGGGCCCGTCAGGTGACCGCGACCGGCCCGCAGCAGATCGACCTGACCGGCGGACTCGCCCGGGCCAAGCTGGACCTGCCCGCGCTGGCCAAGCAGGCCGCGGAGCAGGCGGAAGCGGAGACCGACGCCGACGCGGGCCGCACCATCGCCGCGCTGCCCGCGCCGCCGACCGTGACCTCCGCGCTGCCGGTGCCGGAGTGGAGCGAGGTGGCCACGGACCTGGCCGACATGGTGGTCATCGTCGGTGCGGGCGAACTCGGCCCGTACGGTTCGGCGCGCACTCGCTTCGAGATGGAGGTCTCCGACGAGCTGTCGGCGGCGGGCGTGCTGGAGCTGGCCTGGACCACCGGCATGGTCATCTGGGAGAACGAGCCGAAGCCGGGCTGGTACGACGCCGAGTCCGGCGACTACGTGCCCGAGCACGAACTGGCCGAGCGTTACCACGACGCCGTCGTCGCCCGCTGCGGTGTGCGCCGCTACGAGGACGACGGCGCCATGACCGACAACTCGGCGCCGCTGATGACCTCGGTGTTCCTCGACCAGGACCTGTCGTTCACGGTGGGCGGCGAGGCCGAGGCCCGCGCCTTCTACGCCGCCGATCCGGAGCACACGGTGATCACGCCGGTCGCCGACTCGGGTGACTGGACCGTGACGCGCCAGGCGGGCACCGAGATCCGGGTGCCGCGCCGGGCCAAGCTCTCGCGCACCGTCGGCGGCCAGATCCCGACCGGCTGGGACCCCACCGTCTGGGGTATCTCGCCCGATATGGCCGCGTCGGTGGACCGGGTGGCGCTGTGGAACATCGTCTGCACGGTGGACGCGTTCATCGGCTCCGGGTTCAGTCCCGCCGAGCTGATGAGCTGGGTGCATCCCTCGCTGGTCGCCAACACCCAGGGCACCGGCATGGGTGGCATGTCCTCGATGCGCTCGCTGTACATCGACAACCTGCTCGGTGAGTCGCGCGCGAACGACATCCTGCAGGAGGCGCTGCCGAACGTGGCGCTGGCGCACGTGGTGCAGTCCTACGTCGGCAGCTACGGCGCGATGGTGCACCCGGTGGCGGCCTGCGCCACCGCGGCGGTGTCGGTCGAGGAGGGCGTCGACAAGATCCGGCTCGGCAAGGCCGATCTGGTCGTGGCGGGCGGTTACGACGACCTCGGCATCGAGGGCATCGTCGGCTTCGGCGACATGTCGGCCACCGCGGATTCGGCGGCCATGAGCGCCAAGGGCATCAGCGACCGGTACTTCTCCCGCGCCAACGATCGCCGCCGCGGCGGGTTCGTCGAATCGCAGGGCGGGGGAACGGTCCTGCTGGCGCGCGGCAGCGTCGCGCTGGAGATGGGTCTGCCGGTGCTCGGCGTGGTGGCTTACGCGCAGTCCTTCGCGGACGGCGTGCACACCTCGATCCCGGCCCCTGGTCTGGGCGCGCTGGGCGCCGGTCGTGGCGGGGCGGAGTCCAGGCTGGCGACCGAGCTCCGCAAGCTCGGCGTGACGCCGGACGAGATCGCGGTGGTGTCCAAGCACGACACCTCGACGGCTGCCAACGACCCGAACGAGTCGGAGCTGCACGAGCGCCTCGCGACGGCCATCGGACGCTCGGACGGCGCTCCGCTGTTCGTCGTCTCGCAGAAGACCCTCACCGGGCACGCGAAGGGCGGCGCGGCCGCCTTCCAGCTCATCGGCCTGTGCCAGGTGCTGGAGCAGGGCGTCATCCCGCCGAACCGCAGCCTGGACTGCGTCGACGAGAAGATGTTCGCCTACCCGCACCTGGTGTGGCTGCGCGAGCCGCTGCGGCTCGGCGATCGCCTTCCGCTCAAGGCCGGTCTGCTCACCTCCCTCGGCTTCGGCCACGTGAACGGCCTGCTGGCGGTCGTGCACCCGGAGGCGTTCATCCAGGCCATCGAGCCGGGACGGCGCGAGGAGTACCAGCGCAGGGCGCAGGAGCGTCAGCTGGCGGGCAGGCAGCGGTTCGTGGAGGCGATGTGCGGCGGCGCGCCGCTGTACGAGCGTCCCGCGGATCGCAGGCTCGGCGGCGACGGCACCCCCGCCAAGCGGGCTCGTCAGCTGGAGGCCGACGTGCTGCTCTCGCCGGAGGCGCGCCTGGCGCAGGACGGCTCCTACCGCGCGAAGGGCATCGGATGCGCGTAACCGGAAGCGCGGCGGGGCAACTCGCCGCGCCGGGTCCGTGCGCGGGCTCGCCGAGTACGTCGTAGGCTGCCCGCCTATGACGATCCTCGGTATCGGCTTGGACTTGGTGACCATCTCCGAGTTCTCCGAACAGCTCGAACGCGCCGGAACGACCATGCTCAGGGAAAGTTTCACCGCGGGAGAGCGGCGCTACTGCCAGAGCAAAGGGACCGACCCGGCGCGCAGCTACGCGGCGCGGTGGGCGGCGAAAGAGGCGGTGCTCAAAGCCTGGGCATCGTCCCGGTTCGCCCGCCGCCCGCAGATCGGGGACAACCCGTATCCGCTGATCGAGGTGGTCAACGACGCGTGGGGCAGGCCGAGCATCAAACTGCACGGCCTGGCCGCCGAATTCCTGCCCAGGGTGCGGGTGCATCTGTCGCTGACCCACGACGGCGACACCGCCGCCGCGATGGTGGTGCTCGAGGACCCGGGTGAGCTGGCCGACCTCATCGAGGGCCGCGAGAGCGCCGGGTGAGCCGCACGGTGGTCCCGGTTCCCGCCGGGACCACCGTCATCGCTCGCTGCCGGTGCGCGACTCCTTCTCCGCGACGAGCAGGTAGGCGACCATCAGCCGTTTGAGTTCGGCGACCGCTTCCGCGCTGCTCTGCTCGTCCTGCACCGAGAAATTGAGCATCGAATAGACCACGTGCACCAGCACTTCGGCCATCATGGTGCGCCGTACCCGCGGGGTGCGCGGGGTGAGCGGCCGCAGCATCTGCGACACGACCTCGGCGAACTGCTTCTCGTGGATCGCGCCCGTGGCCCGGGTGGACGGGGTGGACTGCATGGCCAGCCACACTTCCCGGCGGGACGGGTCGGTCATCCAGAGGTTGGCCAGGTGGTCGACGAACTGGTTCATGTGCCGCAGCCAGTCCAACGACGGGATCTCGCCGTGGAAATCGGCCAGTTCCTGGGAAACCGCAACCAGGTCTTGGCGATTGAGCTCACAGACGATGACGTACTTGTTGGCGAAGAACTGATACAGCGTGCCGATCGGCACCTCCGCCCTGGCCGCCACCTCTTCGCAGGTGAACGATTCGAACCCGACCTCGACGAGCAGCTCCCTGGACGCCTGGAGCAAAGCGTCGAACTTTCGTTTGCTGCGTTCCTGCGTCGGCCGGCGTCGCGGCATGAGCTCCTGTGGGTCGTCCTGCAACTCCAACGCAGGGTCCACACGGTGCTTCGACCTGGCCTCCGCGCGTACGTCCACGCAACCAGGCTAACGGTAGCGGCAAGCGGGCCATACGCGCATCCGCCGTTCGGATCCAGGCGGCTTGATTTCCGCTACCCATCCGTAACCGATGTGGTGCCGAACACATACCGAGCGCGCGTGCATCGCGACGTGTGTTCCGAGCAGGGGAATCCATGCGGCTCATGGCTTTCGGCAAGCGTGAGCTCGGTCAATGCACAGAGGGAAGGCGTGATCAGTGGTAGCTGAATCTGTGGTGACTCTCGGCGTTTCCACCGAACGCGGTGCCGTGCACGCGGTAGCGCTCGCCGACGGCAAGAAGCTCGCCGACCGGGTGCTACTGCGGCGCGTGGTGCGAGCGGACGGTGACGGCAAGGCCGACGTGGCCGCGGCGGTCGAGGCCGCGCTGAGCGCCCTGGCCGCGGGGCTGGGCTCGGAGTGGGCGATCGGGGGCGTCGCGGTCGCCTATCGGGACGCCGCCGAGCGGCGCGCCATCGTGACCAGGTTGGCGGCCGGTCCGTGGCACAGCGCCTCGATGGTCTCGGTGAAATCGGCCCACTTGAGCGTGGCGAGCATGATGACGTGGCTCGAGGCCCACGACAACCTGCTGATCTGCGAGGTGGTGCCCGGGTACCAGGCGTTCACCCTGGTCGACCGCGGTCGCCGCCGGGTGCTCGCCGCGGTAGGGCAGGCGGGCCGGGCGACGCCGCGGTCGCTCGGCATGGGCGTCGCGGCGGCGTGGGAGCAGTTGGACGCGGCCGACGCGCGGCCGGACGCGGTGGCGCTGATCGGCTCTGCGGGCGCCGGGTCGGTGGTGCTGGCGGCGGTCGAGAAATTCGGGGCGCCGGTGATCCCGTGCACGATAGGGGCTTTCGCCTCTGCCGCGGGCGCGGCGTTGAGCGTGCGATTGGAGCGGGACACCTCCGCCGACTCGGTGAGCGAGCCGCACCGGGCGCGCGGCGGAGTCGCGGTGTTCGCCGCGGCCGGGGTGCTGGCCAGTGGAATGGTCGTCGGCGGAAGTTACCTGCTGAACGACTCCTCGCAGCCTGCGCCGACCGTCGTGTCGGACGCCCGGATCGAAGGCGCCGGCGCGTCACATCCGGCAGACCAGGTCCGGCCCGCGGATACCGAGGCGCACGAGTCGTCCGACGGGCCGCTCGGCTCCGGCGCCGATGCCGGTGCGACCGGAGTGCAGTTTCCGGAGCCTCGCTGGGGTGCCGCGCCGCGTCCGCTGCCGCTGGTCCCCGCCGATGCCACGATCGGACCGGAGACGAACGCCTCGGCGCCGCTGGTGCCGGGTACCGGGGTCCCGGCCGACCGTGTGGTGGGCGCGCCCGACGGCGCGCTGTTGTTCCCCGGCGAGGCCCCGCCGCCCGCCGTATTCACCCCGGAAGCCGCGGACTGGTGGGACGAGCATCTGCGTTTGATGGCGCAGTGGGCCGCCCAGCAGGTGTGGCAGGCCTGATCCACCCGAACCGTGGCCCGATCTCGGCCCGGCGCCTCTGCGGCGCCGGGCTTTTCGCTGTCTGCGGGCTACAGCGACAGATCGCGGCGCAACTTGGCGACGTGGCCGGTGGCGCGCACGTTGTACTGCGCGGCGGCGATCTTGCCCGCTTCGTCCACCAAGAAGGTCGAGCGGATGACGCCGACCACCGTCTTGCCGTACATGGTCTTCTCACCGTAGGCGCCCCAGGCGGTGAGCACGGCGCGGTCGGGATCCGACAGCAGTGGGAACGTCAACTGCTCCGCGTCGCGGAACTTGGCCAGCTTGGCCGGCTTGTCCGGGGAGATGCCCACCACGTCGATGCCCGCGCCGTCCAGGTCGGCCAGGTTGTCGCGGAAGTCGCAGGCTTGCTTGGTGCAGCCGGGCGTGCTCGCGGCGGGGTAGAAGTACACGATCACCTTGCGACCGCGGTAGTCCGACAACGAGACGTTCTTGCCGTCGGCGTCGGGAAGCGTGAACTCGGGAGCGGTGTCGCCCGGGGAGAGTCGTTGGTTGGTGGTCACCTCCAGCACGGTATCCGAAGGTCCGGACAGGTGATCCGCGCGCGGCCGGATAATGCGGCCCGGCGGCGGATACACTCGTCCGCGAGCCCCGGGTGCCGCACGAAAGGCCGAGCATGCGGCGTGATCGTGCACCGGGTGCGGCAATCGACAACAGGAGGGTGGAACGTGGCAAGGGATACCGAGCGGATCGAGCAGGAGATCGAGGCCGCCCGCACTCGGCTGGCGAGCACGCTCGACGAACTCGCGGTACGCGCGGACCCGCATCGCATCGCGGACGACACCAAGCAGATCGTGGTCGGGAAGCTGAACGAGCCGAAGGTGAAATACAGCCTGATCGGCGCCGCCGCCCTGGTCGTCGGGCTGGTGCTGCTCAAAATCTTCCGCTGAGCTGGAAAAACGACGACACCCGGTGTGGCATGGCCCACCGGGTGTCGTCGTTTCGCGGTCGGTTCAGACCGTCGGGCAGGCGAAGCCGTCGCCGTCGGGATCCAGGTGCGGGCCGTAGCCCGGTTCGCCACGGAACAGCGGCGCACGGCCCGCGTTGCGGGCGTCGTCGCAGTTGGCGAAGGCGCCACCGGCCGAACCGGTCTGCGACAGACCGGCCGAGCCGGTCGCGGCGGAGCCGGTGTCGACGGCCGAGGAACCCGTTCCGGCGGATCCGGACGGAGGGGCGGCTAGGGCGGCGGGAGCCGCGAGAAAGGTCAGTCCCGCGACGGCCGCGCTGACGGAGAGCCGGCGAACGTTCATGTATTCCTCTATGTGGTTGCTGCGGTGGATGCGGCGTCCGACCGGACGCCGCATCCACTGTTGTGACGGGCCGCTCTCTTGTCAACCTCGGGGGGACGGAACTAGGGCATTAGGGGATCCTGCCCACCAGCGCTGCTGATGTGCTGTGCGGGGATGTTTCCCATGCGCCCGGCCTGGTAGTCCTCCATCGCTTCGATGATCTCCGCGCGGGTGTTCATCACGAACGGCCCGTACTGCACCACCGGTTCCCGGATCGGCCGTCCGCCGAGCAGCAGCACTTCGAACGCTCCGGTCCGATTGTCTTGGCGCGCATCGGCTGTCACGCTGATCGCGTCTCCGCGGCCGAACACCGCCAGCTGTCCTTCGCTCAGCGGCCTGCGTTCCGCGCCGACCGCCCCGCTGCCGGAGAGCACGTACGCCATCGCCGTGAACTCTTGCGGCCATGGTGTTTCCAGGATCCCGCCGGGAGTGATCGACGCGTGAGCGTAGGCGATCGGGGTGTAGGTCGAACCGGGACCGGTGAACCCGCCGACCTCCCCGGCGATGAGCCGGACCAGCGCGCCGCCGTCGTGTGAACTCACCAGTGTCAGTTCGCGAGCGCGCAGGTCTTGATAACGCGGCGCGGCGAACTTGAGCGCGCGCGGCAGGTTCACCCAGAGTTGGATGCCGTGGAACCACCCGCCCGAGGCGACCATCTCCTCCGGCGGCACCTCGTCGTGCAGGATGCCGGAGCCCGCGGTCATCCACTGGGTGTCACCCTCGCCGATGACGCCACCGCCGCCCTGTGAATCGTGGTGCACCATGGTGCCGTCGAGCATGTAGGTGACCGTCTCGAAGCCGCGGTGCGGATGCCATGGCGCGCCCTTCGCCTCGTGCGGTTCGTAGGCGACCGGGCCCATCTGGTCGAGCAGGATGAACGGATCGGCGGTGCGCAGATCCATGCTGGGGAATGGCCTGCGCACCTCGAAACCCGCGCCTTCGCGCTGTTTGTGCGCGGTGACCACGCTCCGGACCGGCCGTTCGCGCAGGGTCGCGTCGAGACGGGGGAGGCGTGGCAGGACCATGATGTCGGGAACGGTGACGGCGGGCATGGGGACCTCCTCGGGAGTTAGTGTCCATGTCAACCAACCGTGACTACACTTCATTCCCATGGTCCGGTGGTTGAGTGACGACGAGCAGGCGACTTGGCAGGCATATGTGCGGCTGCGCCAGCGTTTGGACGGGGCGATATCGGCCGGCCTGGCCGAGGACGGTCTGTCCCTGGCGGACTACGAGTTGATGGTGGCGTTGTCCGCTGCCCCCAACGGTTGTCTGCGCGCCAAGGAACTGGCCGCCGAGGTGTGCTGGGAGAAGAGCCGGTTGTCCAAGCATCTGGCCAGGATGGACGCGCGCGGTCTGGTCGAGCGGCGGCCCGCCGAAGAGGATGCCCGCGGCATCATCGTCCAGCTCACGCCGGAAGGGCGCGTCGCGTTGGAGCGGGCCGCGCCGAATCACGTCGATCTGGTCCGTCGCGTATACATCGAGCCGATGACGGCGGATGAGGCGCGGGTGCTGCGCGGGCTGGCGGACAAAGTGGTCGCCGAGGTGGAGCAAGTGACCGAACTCGGCGCATGAGCGGCGCGGTTCGTTCTCCTGCGGGGACGCTATCCGGCTTCGGTGTCACGCCGTCGCCATCGGCGCCACCACGGGGCCCGCACGGTGGCCTCGCCGGCCCCCGCTCGGGAAGGGGCCGCCGTCGCGCGGCTCGGCTGCTCACGCCTCGGCCGCGCGGACTCGCGCCATCGCCGGACGATGTCGTCCGCGTTCACCGGAGCGATCGGCACGAACGGTCCTTCCGGCATCCGCAGCCAGTCCACGATGCGGCGGTTGAGTTCGCTCACGGCCGCCCGCACCTGCCGTTCGCTGGTCGCATCGCGCACGTCTTCGGGCAGGTGCTCGATATCGCGCCGCAACAGCAGCGACGGTGGCAACAGCGCCTCACTGCCGACTCCTTCGCGATGTAGATAGCCGCGCAGCCACCAATCTTCGTCGTAAGCGGTGCCCGCCCCGGAAATCGGCTTGCCGGTGCCGGGCAGGTTGTCGAATTCGCCGCGCTCGGCCGCCTCGCGGATCTGCTTGTCGACCCACGATTCGAACGTCTGTTTCGCCGGTTTGCGCTCGGTCATCGCGACGGCGGTGTCGACGGAACCATGACACCACTCTACGGAAGTCTGTAGTAGAGGTGGAAAATCCTGTGCTGAAACGTCTTTCGGGGATGATCAGGACCACGGCGTGATCGGCGGCTTCACCCAGAGCAGCTTCTCGTCGGTGTGCTCTCGTCGAGCCGCGGGATGCTCCGGATGGCGGGCGGCCCAGTCGTCCTTCTCGGTCAGCAACCGCGCCACCGTAGTCCAGGTCTCGTCCGTGCTCGGCGGATTCGTCGCGGCGGCCCTGGCCAGTTTGCGCCGGACGGATGCCGTCATCGCGAGCACCTCGGAGCCGGTGATGCCACGGTGCCAGAGGTAACTCGCCAGCCGTCGCGCTTTCTCGGCGCGGCTCTTGGCCGCCACGTCGTTGTGTGCGTAGTCGGTCACGGGCACGTCCACGGGTCGCAGGTGACATCGACCCTAGCCGACCGGGCGTACCGGCCGGAATGCGCCGCGGCCTCCCCATCGTCGGATGGGGAGGCCGCGGCGCAAGGCGGACTCAGTACGCGCTGCTGACGTTGTCCATCGAGCCGTAGCGGTGCGCGGCGTAGTTGCAGGCGGCGACGATGTTGGCGACCGGATCCCAGATGTCGAAGGGCGTGCCCGCGACGTGGTAGGTGGCGAACGTGGGGTCGATCACCTGCAGCAGGCCCTTGGACGGGATGCCCATGGCGGCATTGGAGTCCCACAGGTTGATGGCCTGGGGGTTGCCGGTGGACTCACGCATGATGTTGCGGTGGATGCCCTCGTAGCTGCCCGGGATGCCGTTGGCCTGCATGATGTCGAGCGCCTGACGGATCCAGCCGTCGAGGTTGTCCGCGTAGACCGGCGCGGCCGGGGCGGGCATCGGGGCCGGAATCGGCTCGGGAGCGGGCGCAGGCGCCGGAGCAGGGGCGGGAGCGGGAGCGGGCATCGGCGCGGGGATGGCCTCCGCGACCGGGGCCGCGACCACCGCGGGCGCGGCGGCGGCCTCGGGCTGCTGCTCGGCCACCATGGCGATGCGAGACGGGACGCTGTCATCGGCCACGGACGCCGCAGAGCAGGCGGCCACGGCGACGACACCCGCGGCGGCGACGGCCACGGTGACGGTTTCGCGGAGCGAGGGGCGACGAAGGGTGGAAAGGCGTCTGTCAGGCATTCGAATCGGTTCCTTTATCGGGGACTTACTCGATCCGGGCCGCAGTTGGGCAGCACGGATCCTGCGGCGTACGCTCGGGGCGTTCGCCGAAAACGGCCATGTGCTGTTGTGTGGTTTTGTTGTGGGGGACGATGATGTCCCCGGAACGCGACGCGGTTCGTGTGTGCGGCGCCGGATCGCCCTCGATGGGCTCGGCCGCGGTGTCGCGCGGGACTTCGCATCTCGATGCGAAGAGACGGGGCGGAAGTGTGGATCGCGGGTCCGTTGCCGGATTCCGCTCCGCCGATCACGTGGCTGGCAGTTGCCTGCCGGTGATCGTTACCGAATCGGTGTCTACAACTCCTCGGGCTGACCAAACTTCAGGTCGCTTCGTGACCTGATTGCAGAATGGTCACGCTTGGTTAACAGAGGGTGAACGAAACCTGAATGATAGGCGTTGGCGATCTTGGAAAGCCCAGGACGCGGTAGCCGAATCGTTATCTAAGCTGGGAGTTTGCCGTTAAACGTCTTGTGCTGTACATCACAGAAGTTTTCGGCTGTACAACTGGATTTCGGAGGCTTCGCGGGCGTATTGCTGTCCGAATTGAGACCACTGGTGCAACTGGGAAGAAGCCCAGGTCACGGTGATGTCACGGGTTCCGCGACGAATCTGGAGACGAGAAAACCGTGCCCTTGCCAGCCGATGACTGACAAGGGCACGGTTTACGTGATGTGCGCCATCAGGGACTCGAACCCCGAACCCGCTGATTAAGAGTCAGCTGCTCTGCCAATTGAGCTAATGGCGCGTGCCCCGTGTTTCGGTGCGGGACAAACCTTAACAGGCCGGGGCCGCAGAAGTGAAATCGTGCCCTGACCGGCTGTGATGCGATGCGCCCTCGGGCCGGTAACGGCGGGGGTCGCCGGGTTGATCTACAGGTGGTAACGCTGCAGTGACGGACGAGGTGTTCACATTGGCCTGGACGTTACGCACTGGCAGAATGTCCGATTGTGGTTTCGATCGCCCGCGTCCACGGCGGGGTGACGCGGCGTAGCGGTCGGTATCCGAAGCCATCGGTGTGTCCTGGAGCACCGAGACTTTGAAACGGGGTTGGAAATGAGTGTTGGTCGAGGTCGGCAGAAGCGAAAGCCGGCCGCGCGGTGGTCCCTACGCACTATCGCGGGACCGGTGATCGTCGTCGCGGTCGCCGCCTTGGCGCTGACGGGATGTTCGGCATCCGACGCCACGGATGCGGCGCAGGCGGTCATCGACCGCAACCCCATCACCGAATTGATCAAGCCCAAGCTGCTGTCGCCGGTGAAGGACGGCGAGGTGGGGGTCTCGCCCGGCGTCCCGATGACGTTCAAGGTGGAAGACGGCAAGTTCACCGGCGTGACCTTGGTCAGCCCGCAGGGCAAGTCGATCGAGGGCAAGCTCGCCGCCGACGGCCGGTCGTGGGAGACCACCGAGGTGCTCGGATACGGCAAGACCTACCGGTTGAAGGCCGACGCGATCGGCCTGGGCGGGGCGAACACCGCGACGCTGAGCTTCACCACGAGTTCGCCCGGTAACCAGACCAAGCCGTACCTGGTCCCCGGCGAGGGGGAGGTGGTCGGTATCGGCCAGCCGGTGGCCGTCCAGTTCGACGAGAACATCCCGGACCGGAAGGCGGCGCAGTCCGCCATCAAGATCACCACCGAACCGCCGGTGGAGGGCGCGTTCTACTGGGTGAACAATCGCGAGGTGCGGTGGCGGCCGGAGCATTTCTGGGCGCCGGGGACGAAGGTCACCATCGACGTGAACGTCTACGGGCGTGATCTCGGTAACGGCTTGTACGGCCAGGACAACATCCACTCGTTCTTCACCATCGGCGACGCGGTGGTCTTCACCGCCGACGACAACACCAAGCAGGTGGTCGTCGAGCAGAACGGCCAGGTGATCCGCACCATGCCGACCTCGATGGGCAAGGACAGCACGCCCACCGACAACGGCATCTACATCGTCGCCGACCGGCACGAGAAGATCATCATGGACTCCTCGACCTACGGCGTGTCGGTCAGCTCGCCGGACGGGTACAAGACGCCGGTGGACTTCGCGACGCGACTGTCCTACAGCGGCATCTTCTTCCACTCGGCGCCGTGGTCGGTGGGTGCGCAGGGGTACAGCAACACCAGTCACGGCTGCCTGAACCTCAGCCCGGCGAACGCGCAGTGGGTCTTCCAGAACGCCAAGCGCGGCGATATCACGATTGTGAAGAACACCGTGGGCGGCACCCTGTCCGGCGTGGACGGCCTGGGTGACTGGAACATCCCCTGGCCGGTCTGGAAGGCGGGCAACGCGGACGACAATCGCTGAGCCGAAGCAGGACGCCGAACGGGCCACCGGAGCGTAATCCGGTGGCCCGTTCGGCATTTCGGGGCAGTGTTCACGGCAGCATGTTGCAGCCCAAGTGGGCGTCGCCCAGGATCGCGATCGCGCTGCCGGTCGCTGCGCACAGCAGTTTGCTGCCCGCCGAGCCGCTGCCCGCGGAGCCGGTGGTGGCCAGCCCGCCCGCCGATCCGCTCGACGCCGAGCCGGAGTCGGGCAGTGGCGGAAGCCCGATGCCCGCGGCCGCGGTTCCGCTGGATCCGGTGAGGAGGGTGGCGCCGACGAAGGCTGCGATAACCGCGGAACGCATCACGAGGTGTGTCTTTCTGATCGAACCGGGAGGCGCCCCAGCGACACCCTCCCACGTGGATCGCAGTCTACGGAGACGTCGCGGATTCTGGACGATATTCGTTTCACATTGTGGGGGGCGTGCGCCGTGAAATGAGACGCAAAGAAAAACCCGGACGGCTCCGATTTCTCGGGGCCGTCCGGGCTCCTGGGGTGAGCGACGGGACTCGAACCCGCGACAGCCAGGATCACAACCTGGTGCTCTACCAACTGAACTACGCTCACCATCGCCGGTTAACAACCGGCGGGCTAGATATTAGCGTGTCAACCCGCCCACTCCCTAATCGGCGTCAGGCGAGGCGTTGACCTGGGCTGATTCGGCCTGCTCCGGAGCGAGTTCGGAGACCTCGGCGGCGATGGCGGCGATTTCGGTGGTGGAGGGGCCGGGCGGCGCGACGAACGCGGTCCGCCGGTAGTACTCCAGTTCCCGGATCGACTCCTGGATGTCGGCCAGCGCGCGGTGGCTCAGGCCCTTCTCCGGCTGGCCGAAGTAGATGCGCGGATACCAGCGGCGGCACAGCTCCTTGATCGAACTCACATCCACCATCCGGTAGTGCAGGTGGGCGTCGAGCAGGGGCATGTCCCTGGCGATGAAACCGCGGTCGGTGGCGATCGAGTTACCGGCCAGCGGCACAGTGCGCGGGGTGGGGATGTACTGGCGGATGTAGTCGAGCACCCGCTGCTCGGCCTCTTCCAGGGTGACGGTGGAGCGGCGGACCTCTTCGGTCAGGCCGGAGCGCGCGTGCATGTCGGCGACCACCGCGGGCATCGCGGCCA
This sequence comes from Nocardia sp. NPDC005745, assembly GCF_040630775.1. NCBI lineage: Bacteria > Bacillati > Actinomycetota > Actinomycetes > Mycobacteriales > Nocardiaceae > Nocardia > Nocardia sp. NPDC005745. The sequence continues at coordinate 65,180 of NZ_JBEXYF010000031.1, read as the reverse complement.
GCGCGTCGTCGTCGGCGTGGATGACGATGTCCACGCCCTCGCCGAGGATGTTGAGATCGCTGTCGGTCACGAGCGCGGCCACCTCGATCAGCTTGTCGCTGTCCAAGCGCAGGCCGGTCATCTCGCAATCCATCCACACCATGTATTTGTCGGACACCCGTGCAACATTAGCCGGGCCGGGGTCCCGAGCAGGCGGTACGGCACGGCAACCGTTCAGTCGCCGATACGGCCATGAACCTGACCAGCGGGGATACAGTTTCCTTCAGATCGGCACCCAGCGTTTTCGGTGCGACAGCAAACACTGCGTGAAGCAGTTCTAGTCGAGCCAGGACGGAGGACGTGCGATGACCACCCCTCAGGAGAAGGCGGCCGCGGCGCGCAAGGCGGCCGACGAGGCGGCGCGGGTCGCGGCCGAGGCGGCCGCTGCCGCGGAGGCCGCTGAACGCGAGCTGGCCGAACAAACGGTCGCCGCCGAGGCGGGAGCGGGTTCGCCCGTGGCGCGAGACGAGCCGTCCGGCGAGCGGAGAGACGGCTCCGCCGCGCAAGAGATCGCCGCGGGTTACGCGTTCGAAGGCCTCGCGCTGGAACTGGGCACCGTCGTGGTCGACGGAACGGTGGATCCCGCCGCCCGCATCCGTATTCCGATGCCGATGTTGAACCGGCACGGGTTGGTCGCCGGGGCCACCGGTACGGGGAAGACGAAAACCTTGCAGGGCATCGCGGAGCAGCTGTCGAGCGCCGGTGTTCCGGTGGTGCTGGCCGACATCAAAGGCGACTTGTCTGGTCTGGCCGAGCCGGGGCGATCGAGCGACAGGCTCGCCACACGCGTCGCGGAGACCGCCGCCGCGGACTGGGCGCCGACCGGCTTCCCGACCGAGTTCGTCTCACTGGGCACCACCGGAGCCGGTCTGCCGATCCGCGCCACGATCAGCTCCTTCGGCCCGGTGCTGCTGAGCAAGGTGCTCGAGCTGAACGATACGCAGGAGTCCACCCTCGGCTTGATCTTCCACTGGGCGGACCGCAACGGCCTCGCACTGCTGGATCTGAAGGACCTGCGCGCCGTGATCACGCATCTGACCAGCCCCGAGGGCAAGGAGGATCTGAAGGGGATCGGCGGCGTCTCCGCGGCCACAGCGGGGGTGATCCTGCGTGCCCTGGTGAATCTGGAGGCCGACGGCGGCGATACGTTCTTCGGCGAACCCGAACTCGACCCGGCCGACCTGGTGCGGGTCGTGGACGGAAAAGGGGTGATCACGCTCTTCGAGTTCGGCGCACAGGCGGCGCGGCCGGTGATGTTCTCCACCTTCCTGATGTGGGTGCTCGCCGACCTGTTCCAGACGCTGCCCGAGGTCGGCGACGTCGACAAGCCCGCACTGGTCTTCATCTTCGACGAGGCGCATCTGCTGTTCTCCGACGCCTCGAAGGCGTTCCTGGAGCAGGTGGAGCAGACCGTCAAGCTGATCCGCTCCAAGGGGGTTGGCGTGTTCTTCTGCACCCAGCTGCCCACCGACATCCCGAACCAGGTGCTCTCCCAGCTCGGCGCGCGCATCCAGCACGCCCTGCGCGCATTCACCCCGGACGACCAGAAGGCGTTGGCAAAGACCGTCCGCACCTACCCCAGAACCGGCGTCTACGACTTGGAGCAGGCGCTGACCTCCCTCGGCACCGGCGAGGCGATCGTGACCGTGCTCTCCGAGCAGGGCGCGCCGACGCCGGTGGCCTGGACCAGGCTGCGGCCGCCCCGGTCGCTGATGGACACCATCGGTGCGGACGCGATCAAATCGCGGGCGCTGTCCAGCCCGCTGGCCTCGAAGTACGCCAAGACCATCGACCGGGAGTCGGCCTACGAACTGCTCGCCGCGAAGATGGCCGCGGCGGCGCCGGAGGCGGAACCCGCTCCCGTGCCCGGCCGTGCCGCGACCCGCGAGGAAGAGGAGTCCGCCGCCGAGCGGATCATGAAAAACCCCGCGGTGCGCAGCTTCCTGCGTTCGGCCGCGAGCGCGGCAGGCCGCCAGATCACCCGCAGCCTGTTCGGCACCAGGCGCCGCTGAGCGAGGTCAGCCGCCGAGCTTCTTGTAGAACGCGCCCGCGATGGGAGCGGTGACCGCGCGCGGGCCGTACTGGCCCGCCACGCTCATGCCCTTGCTGATCAGGCCGGGGACCACGCGCATCTTGTTGCGGGCGAGCGCGTCGACCGACACCTTCGCGGTGTATTCCGAGGAGACCCACATGAAGTCGGGCACCATCCGGTCGACGATGGAGGCGTCGGCGGGGTCCGGGAGTTCGGTGCGCACCGGGCCGGGCGCCAGCAGCGTGACGTGCACGCCGGAGCCCTTCAGCTCACCGCGCAGCGATTCGGAGAAGGTGTTGGCGAACGCCTTGCTCGCGGCATAGGTGGTGTTGTTCGGGATCGGCATGTTGCCCGCTGCCGAGCCGCTGATCAGGATGCCGCCACCGCCCCGGGCCAGCATGCCGGGCAGCACGGCCAGGGTGAGATCGTGCACGGCGACGGCGTTGAGTTCCATTTGCGCGCGCTCGTAGGCCGGGTCGAGTTCGGCGACCGCGCCGAAGGTCGCGATACCCGCGTTGTTGCACAGGATGGCGATGTCGCGGGCGGCCAGTTCCTCCACCAGCACGCCGCGCTGGTCGCGGTCGGCCAGGTCGACGGCGCGCACCTCGGCGGTGATGCCGTGGGCCAGGGTCAGCCGCTGCGCGAGCTCGGTGAGCAGCTCCTCGCGGCGAGCGACCAGGATCAGCGAGTAGCCGCGAGCGGCGAGGTCGGCGGCGAGCGCGGTGCCGATGCCGGAGGAGGCGCCGGTGACGACCGCGCGGTTCTCGGAGGTGGGGGAGGGCAGGCTCACCCCGTGCAGCCTAGGCGATGCCGCGCGAGGGGACGCCGACGGAGGCTGCCGCGCGATCCCGGGCGAGGCGGTATTCCACGCCGCGGCAACGGCGACCGGGCATCCGGCCCGGCCGCCGTGCCCGGTCAGAGCCGTGCGGCCAGCCGGGTGCCCTGGTCGATGGCTCGTTTGGCGTCCAGTTCGGCGGCGAGCTCCGCGCCGCCGATGAGATGCAGGCTGACGCCGGCGGCGCGCAGCGGGGCCTCCAGTTCACGCACGGACTCCTGGCCCGCGCAGACGACGACGTTGTCGACCGGGATCAGTTGCGGCCGTTGCCGTTTCTCCCCGAAGCTGATGAGCAGGCCGTTGTCGTCGATGCGTTCGTAGTTGACGCCGCCGATCTGTTCGACGCCCTTGGCCTTCAGCGCGGCGCGGTGCACCCATCCGGTGGTCTTGCCGAGGTCTTTGCCGAACGCGGACGTCTTCCGTTGCAGCAGAACGACTTCGCGTGCCGCGGGAGCCGGCCTCGGCGCGGTGAGCTGTCCGCGGACCTGCTCGTCGTCGGAGGTGACGCCCCACTCTTCCTTCCACTCGTCCAGCTTGAGCGTGGGATGACCCTCGACGGTGAGGAATTCGCTGACGTCGTAGCCGATGCCGCCCGCGCCGATCACGGCGACGCGCTTGCCGACCGGCTTCTCCTCTCGGACCAGTTCGGCGTAGGACAGCACCATGGGGTGGTCGATTCCGGGGATGTCGGGGATCCGCGGCCGCACACCGGTGGCGAGTACCACCTCGTCGTAGCCTCCGGCGATGAGTTCGTCGGCGCCGACCCGCTTGTTGAGGTGCACGGTGACGCCGGTGAGTTCGAGCATCCGGTGGTAGTAGCGGATCGACTCGCTGAATTCCTCTTTGCCGGGGATGCGGCGAGCGATGTCGAACTGGCCGCCGATCTTGTCGTCGGCTTCGAACAGCTCGACGTGATGGCCGCGTTCGGCGAGGTTCACCGCCGCCGAAAGCCCGGCCGGGCCCGCGCCGACCACGGCGACGCGCTTGCCGCGACGGGTCGGCAGCAGCTTCAGTTCGGTCTCGTGGCCCGCGCGCGGGTTGAGCAGACACGACACGGTCTTGCGCTGGAAGGCGTGATCCAGGCAGGCCTGGTTACACGCGATGCAGGTGTTGATCTCGTCGACGCGATCCTGCGCGGCCTTGTTCGCCCACTCCGGATCGGTGAGGAACGGGCGGGCCAGCGAAACGAGCTGCGCGTCACCCCGGGTCAGGATCTCCTCGGCCACTTCGGGCATGTTGATCCGGTTGGACGCGCACACCGGGATGCCCACCCGCGCGGTGATCTTCGCGGTGAACTCCACGAAGGCGGCGCGCGGCACCGAGGTCACGATGGTGGGTACCCGCGCCTCGTGCCAGCCGATGTCGGTGTTGAGGATGTTCACCCCGGCGGCTTCGAGTTCCTGGGCCAGCGCGACGATCTCGTCGAAGGTCTGCCCCTTCTCCACCAGCTCGGCCATGGACAACCGGAACACGATGATGAAGTCCGGGCCGACCGCGGCGCGGGTGCGGCGCACGATCTCCACCGCGATCCGCCGCCGGTTCTCCGGTGAGCCGCCCCACGCGTCGGTGCGCTTGTTGGTGCGCGGTGCGAGGAACTGGTTGATGAAATAGCCTTCACCACCCATGATCTCGCAGCCGTCGTAGCCGGCGAACTGGGCCAGCTTCGCGCAGCGGGCGTAGTCGTCGATGGTCCGCTCGATGCCTTTGGCCGAGAGCGCGCGCGGGCGGAACGGATTGATCGGCGCCTTGATCGACGATGCCGACACACTGCCCGGCATGTAGGAGTAGCGACCCGCGTGCAGGATCTGGATGGCGATCTTGCCACCTTCGGCGTGCACCGCTTTTGTGATCGCCCGATGCCGGTATGCCTCGGTCTTGTTGGTCAGCTTGGCGCCGAAGGGCAGCAGCCAGCCCGCGCGGTTGGGCGCGTAGCCGCCGGTGATGATCAGGCCCGCGCCGCCGCGTGCGCGCTCGGCGAAGTAGGCGGCCAGCCTGTGGGTGTCCCAGGCGCGATCCTCCAGGCCGGTGTGCATCGACCCCATCACCACTCGGTTGCGCAAGGTGGTGAAGCCGAGATCGAGCGGCTCGAACAAATGGGGGAAGGAACTCATCGGTGCGGTCGCCTTTCTCCGTCAATCCGCGTGCGGGGCTGTCGCGCGCGGGTGCAGTGCGTGCAGTACTTCGTCGCACCATTCGACGAACCCCGACTCCACGCGGATACCCGCGCGCAGGACGAGGTACTGGTGCAGGGCCGTCCCGGCGAGCCGGTCGGGGGCGGGGAAGTCACGTTTCTCGATCTGCCGGTACAGCTCGAGTCGCTGGGCGTGCTGGTCGCGATGGCGGGCCACTTCGGCCCGCAACGCGGTGATGTCACCGTGTTCGGCGGCGCGGATCTTCACCGCGAGTTCGTTGCGCGGGGTACCGGAGTCGCTCGGTTCGGCGATCCAGCGCGCGAGTTCGGCGCGGCCCGCCTCGCTCACCGAGTACACCTTCTTGTCCGGCCTGCCCTCCTGGACCACCGACTCGCCGTCGATCCAGCCGGACTCCTCCATGCGTTTGAGCACGCGATAGATCTGCTGGTGAGTCGCGCTCCAGAAGTATCCGATGGACTTGTCGAAGCGCCGCGCCAACTCGTATCCCGAGCCGGCGCGCTCGGTCAGCGATACCAGCAACGCATGCTCCAGTGCCATGCGGTGAGAATAGCCGTGACATTCGGTACTATGCAACTAAGTGCATAGCGGACTTCGGGTTCGCGGGCCGGAACTTCCATCCCCCGGCCTCGAAGGGCCGCGCGCATTAAGCTGCGCGCATGACCGAGGTGAACGCCCGGGCGACAGTCGGGCAGGCCGCCGGGCGCGGGCAGGTGGTGGCGTGGGGGCTGTGGGACTGGGGGTCCTCGGCATTCAACGCCGTGATCCTCACCTTCGTGTTCTCCGTATATCTCACCGACAAGGTCGGCGACGACCTACCCGGCGGTGTCTCCGCCAGCGCGTGGCTGGGGTGGGCGCTGGGCATCGCGGGCCTGGTGGTGGCGTTGACCGCGCCGGTCAGCGGGCAGCGCTTCGACGCGTCCGCGAAACGCAAACGCTCCCTCGGTGCGCTGACCGCGCTGACTATCGCGGCGATGACGCTGATGTTCTTCGTGCACGACGACTACCGCGACTTGTGGCTCGGTCTGGCCTTACTGGCATTCGCGTCGGCCTGTTTCGAATTGGCGAACGTGCCGTACAACGCGATGCTGCGACAGGTGTCCACGCCCGCGACGGTCGGCCGGGTCTCCGGATTCGGCTGGGCGATGGGCTATTTCGGCGGCATCTTCCTGCTGCTCATCTGCTACTTCGGCTTCATCTCCGGCGAGGGCGACAACCGCGGGCTGCTCGGCATGCCCACCGACGACGGACTCAACATCCGCCTGGTCGCCGTGCTGGCCGCCGTCTGGTACGCCGCCTTCGCGCTGCCGGTCCTGTTCGCGGTCCCCGAACTGCCGCGCACCGACGCCGATCCCGGTGCGGCGAGCGCCGGATTCCTCGGCTCGTACCGGGTGCTGTGGCGCGACCTGCGCGAGCTGTGGCGCACCGACCGGCGCACGGTCGGCTTCCTGGTGGCCAGCGCCGTGTTCCGGGACGGTCTCGCCGGAGTGTTCACCTTCGGGGCGGTGCTCGCCGTGCGGGTCTACGGCATCGCCGACTCGGATGTGCTGCTGTTCGGCATAGCCGCCAATGTCGTTGCCGCGCTGGGCGCGATCGTCGCGGGGCGGTTCGACGACCGGGTCGGGCCGAAGATCGTCATCGTGGTGTCCCTGGCCGCCATGCTGGTGTGCGGGCTGGCCCTGGCCGTGGTGTCCGGGCCGCTGATGTTCTGGATCTTCGGCTTGCTGCTGACCGTTTTCGTCGGACCGGCGCAGGCTGCGGCGCGCTCGTTCCTGACCCGCCTCGCACCGCCCGGCCGCGAAGGTCAGCTCTTCGGCTTGTACACGACCACCGGGCGCGCGGTGTCCTTCCTCGCGCCGAGCCTGTTCGGCTTGTTCGTCTGGCTGTTCGACGCCGACCGCGCGGGCATCGCGGGCCTGCTGGTCGTGCTGGCGGCAGGGCTCGCGGTGCTGCTGCCGGTGCGGCCGCCGGATCCGGTCGTAGCGGAGCGCGACGACGCCGAGGAGTCGCGGCTCGCCGAGTGAGCGTGGCGGGCGAGTGAGAAGCGCTTCGGCTGTCCGTCGCCGGATCAGCGCCGCTTCGGAGGATGCCAACTCCCCATGCCGAGCGCGATCAACCGCATCTGCTGGACGGTGCGGTCGATGATGGTCTGCTCGTCGCGCGGTGCGGCCGACACGTAGGCGGCGATCCCGTCGGTCACCGTGGTGACCATGAGGTCGGCGGCGATTTCCAGATCGCGTGGCGTCCAGGAGTCGAGGGCGCGGATCCGGGAGAGGTCGGCGACCAGTTCGCGCACGATCAGCTGGATCTCCCGGGCGATGGCCGTGCGCAGCGCCGCGGACCCGCCGTGGCGCTCCCTGGTGAGGAAGCCGAACAGCTCACGTTTGGGCCCCACCTGCGTGAATACGAAACGCACCGTGTCCGACAGGCTCGCGTCCGCGTTGCGGCGGACTTCACGCAGCGCCAGTCGCAGCGCGGTGACACCGTCGTCGACCAGGGTGGCGCCGAGGTCCTCCAGCGACGCGAAGTGCCGGTAGAACGCGGTGGGCACGATGCCCGCCGAGCGGGCGATCTCCCGCAGGCTGAGCGCGGCGAATCCGCGCTCGGCAGCCAGCGCGAGGGTGCCTTCCAGGAGTGCCTGCCTGGTCCGCTCCTTGCGTTCGCCTCGGGTAGCTGCCTGCTCATTCATCCCGGTGAGCATACATCCGTTCACCATTCGACCTATCCCTAAATGTAGTTCGAGTCACACGTTTCGCCGGTTGACACCTAACCCCGGTCATCCGTCACACTAGTTGAGTGTACAGACGTGCACTGAAAGCCGGTCGCACGTCGTCAGCCCGACAAGGCACGGAGTAACTAATGGTGGATCTCATCAACCTGGTGCAGACCCTGACCTCGCCACACCCGCTGGATCGGTACCTTGAACTGGTCCGCCCCACCCTCACGGTGCGGGACATGCGGGCCGAAATCACTCACGTGCGCCGCTCGGCGCCGGGTTCGGTCACGCTCACGCTGCGCCCGACCCGGCAGTGGAAGGGCCATGTCGCCGGACAGTACGTCCAGATCGGCGTGGTCATCGACGGTGTGCGGCACACGCGGTGCTATTCGCCGGTGAACCCGGAAGGCGGTCGGGATCGCACCATCCAGCTGACCGTCAAGGCGCATCCGGACGGCTTGGTGTCGCAGTACCTCTATCGCCACGCCGCCCCCGGCATGGTGGTGGACCTGACCCCCGCCGACGGCGTGTTCCGGCTGCCCGAACCGCGGCCGCAGCGCATATTGCTGATCAGCGGCGGCAGCGGCATCACGCCGGTGCTGTCCATGTTGCGCACGCTCGCCGCGGAGGACCACCCGGGCGAGGTGGTGTTCCTGCACTACGCGAAGTCACCCGCGGTGCTGCCGCACCGAGCCGAACTGGACGCGATCGCGCAGCGGCACCCGAACTTCCGCATCGAGCTGCGGTATCCGCATCGCGCACCGGACCTGGCGCGGGTCGACCCCGCCGCACCGTGGGTGGACCTGAACCAACCGAAGAACAGCGGATACTTCGACTACGACGAACTGGAGCGCGTGGCGCCGTGGTTCGCCGACGCGCAGACCTATGTCTGCGGCCCGAAGTCGCTGATGGACGCGGTGCGCACGATCTATCAGGCCGAGCAGTTGGAAGACCGGCTGCACACCGAGGAGTTCACCCTCTCGTTCGCCCCGGCCGACGCCGCGGACGCGCAGGGCACCGTGAGCTTCTCGGCCAGCGGCGTGACCGCGCAGAACAACGGCGCCCCGCTGCTCGAACAGGCCGAATCGGCCGGGCTCAGCCCCGAGTACGGCTGCCGCATGGGGATCTGTTTCTCCTGTACGGCGGTGCGCCGCTCCGGCTGCACGCGCAATCTGCGCACCGGCGAGACCGACAGCGACCCCGACCAGCCGATCCAGCTGTGCATCAGCGCGCCGGTCGGCGACGTCGAGGTCGACATCTAATCGAAGAAGGGGAACCGATCATGACCATCCTGACCGAAACCGACAACGGACCGTTGGTCCTGAGCCCGGACCAGATCGAGGAACTCGGCCGCGAACTCGACGAGTTGCGCGCCGCGATCGTCGCCGACCTCGGCGAGCGCGACCGGGAATACCTGTACTCGATCATCAAGGCGCAGCGCGGCTTCGAGATCGCCGGGCGCGGCCTGATGTATCTCGGCTTCCTTCCGCCGGTCTGGCTCGCCGCCGTGGCCGCGCTGAGTGTGTCGAAGATCCTGGACAACATGGAGATCGGCCACAACGTGATGCACGGCCAGTACGACTGGATGCGCGAGCCCGGCCTGAATTCCCGTGTGTTCGAGTGGGACACGGTCTGCCCGGCCGACCAGTGGAAGCACTCGCACAACTACCTGCACCACACCTACACCAACATCCACAACAAGGACCGCGACATCGGTTACTCCATCCTGCGCATGGACGAGGCCCAGGAGTGGAACGTGCTGCGGCTCGGGCAGCCGCTGTACGCCTTCGTGCTCATGATGCTGTTCGAGTGGGGTGTGATGGGCCACGACCTCGAGGTCGAGAACATCCTGGCGGGCAAGAAGAAGTGGCCGGAGGTCAAGAAGCTGCTCCTCGGCCAGTGGCGCAAGGCGGGCAAGCAGGTGCTCAAGGACTACCTGGTGTTCCCCGCCCTGACCGGGCCGCTGTTCTTCCACACCCTGGCCGGTAACGTCACCGCCAACCTGGTGCGCAACGTGTGGGCCTTCGCCATCATCTTCTGCGGTCACTTCCCGACCGGCGTACAGACGTTCACCGAGGAGGAGACCGCGGACGAGACCCGCGGCGAGTGGTACATCCGGCAGATGCTCGGCTCGGCCAACATCAGCGGCAGCAAACTGTTCCACCTCATGTCCGGCAATTTGTCGCACCAGATCGAACACCACCTGTTCCCGGACCTGCCCGCGAGCCGTTATCCGGAGATGGCGCCGATCGTGCGCGCATTGTGTGAGAAGTACGGTTTGCCGTACAACACCGGCCCGCTCGGTAAGCAGATCGGCTCGGTGTGGAAGAAGATTTTCAAGCTCGCACTGCCGCCGCGCTGGGTCGAGAGCGAGCCGTCTCCCGGTGTTATCGTGATGCGACAGCGGCAGGCGAGCGAAGCGGGCGTGTGAATGATCGGGAAATTCGAAAGCAACAAAGATCTCATTCAGGAAATGACCTCCTCCGGCGCCAAGCATGTCGGCAATATCGCGGGCATCATCACGGGCACCGTCGCCGAGGTCACCCGGGAGATCGGTGAGTGGATCACCGACACGATCGAGATGCGGGAGGCGGCGGCCGCGGCTCGCCGGGACGCCGTGGCGCAGCGGGACCTCGATACCGATCTCGGCGACGAGGCCGAGGTCCCGGTCGAGAAGCCGCCGGTCAGCCGGACGGAAGAGTTCCTCGACGCCGAAGTGGTCGAACCAGGAGTCGACGAGCCGCGCTGATCACCACACCGGCAGCCGTCGCCGGTGCTCGGTGACGTCGGTGATCAGATCCTGGTAGCCGTCGATCAGTTCGGCCAGCCTCGTCCACCGCAGGTGGGCTTCCCCGTCCACCTGCGCCGGATGCGGCCCACCTGTGATCTCGTCGCCCAAAGTGTGACGAACCGCAACCCATTTCGCCGCGATTCGATCGATCACCGCCCCGAGTGTCTCGGTATGCAGCGAGGCGCCCTCCCGGTGCTGCACGTTGGCGGCGACCCAGGCGTCGATTCGTCCGATCCATTCGGCGCGGCAGCCGTCGATGTCCTCCAGCTGCCGGCTGCATGCCGCGACGTGCGCGCTGGACGCCGCCGGCGCGTGTGCTCGCTCGAGCGCCAGCTGCCGTCGCTCGTGGCAGTCGACGAGCATGCGCGCGGCGCGCAGCACGCTGTGCCGGTGCTGGTTCTCGCCGGCTTCGCGGAGCGCGCGAAGCAGTGCGGCGGGCGGTGGCAGCTCCTCGGCTCCGAGGCCGCGCTGAGCGTATTCGGTGGGCATGGCATACCTCCGGCGACGCGGCGAATCCTGGATACGCCAGGGCCGAGGGGGATTTCGGGGAGGGGCGCCCCTCGGCTCCGGCGCAGTCCCGCATCCGGATGTCGTCCCACGGTCCACCAGCACGGCAGAGAAACCGGGAAATCCGCGACGATGCGAGAGAAGACGTCCGAGCAATCGGGACACTTTCAGGAAAGCGCGATAGCCGAATCCACGCAATACTCTGGTGTACGAATCCGAGAGCTGCCGGGAAATCGTTATGTTCCGTTACGGATCGGTCAACCGGCTCTGCACAGGGGTTGCGCGCTCTCGAATTGTTCGAGCGCATGCGCGGCAACCCGATTCGACCCGAGCGCTGCGCATCCGCGTCCGATCGGCTAACCTCGGTCTTCGTGCCCGCCTACGTGTCATCGCCCGAGTTGACATTCGGCTTCATGTTCGCACTGGAAGACCCTGAGCGAATCGCCGAGGTCGTGCGCAATCTGATCGTCCGCAAGACCGTCTCGGTCTTCCGTCTGGCCCGGCTGTCCGATGACGACGGCCCGCCGGAGCGCTACGTGGTCAACTGGGCGGTCATCCCGCAGATCTCGATCACCACCAGCGCGCCGGATCACGAGGAACTGCGCGCCAACCGCACCATGCTGGTCAACGCCTTTCTCAGTGAGGACGGCGAGGTCAGCCTGTATTCGGCGCAGTCGAACGGACCTGCCTGACCAGGCCGTCCCGGCCCGCACGCACCCGGGACGGCCCGCTCGATCAGCCGACCGGGACCGGTGCGTCGAGCCGTCCGGAACGGGCGAGCGCGAACAATGCCGCCGCCGCGACCGTGCCGACGGCGACCAGCGCCGCCCACGCCAGTGCGCTCAGACCGGCCTCGCGCGTGGTATCCAGCAGCGTTCCGATGCCCAGATTCCCGAGCAAGATGCCGACGCCGACGATCGTGTTGTAGAGGCCGTAATGCGTCGCCACCAGGTGGTTGCCCGACAGTGCGACCACGGTGTCCATCTCGAACGGAAAGACCGCTGCCGCACCGATTCCCAGTACGACGGCCGTCAGCAGCAGCGCGCCGATCGCAGGCCACACGCCCGAGCCGGTGCCCGGGATCACCACCAGTGGTATGAACGCGGACGCGAGAATCACCATACCCAGCGCCAGGCTGTGCGCGCGGCCCCAGCGCTGCCCGAACCAGCGGGTGATGCGCAGCTGCCCGGCGATGGCGATCAACCCGGACAGCACGAACACCGCGGTCATCAGCGCGGTCGCCGAGTCGCCCGCGATCCGTGCCGCGTGCACGGGCAGCGCCAGGTAGACCTGGAAGGCCAGCACCGAGGAACTGATCATCGCCGAGGCGAACAGCAGGAACGGGCGGTTGGCCAGTACGACGCGCCAATCGTCCAGCACGGACGTGGTTTTCGGCGCCGCCGTGTGCTGCGGGAGCGCGCGTAACTGGGCCAGCGTCAGCGCGCCGAACACCACCGCGGCGCCCGTGGCGGTCGCGCGGAAGTCGACGGCCATCAGCGCGAGTCCGACGATCGGGCCGAGCAATATGCCCGCCTGATAGAAGACGTTGAACACGGCGAACGCCTCCACCCTGCGGGACCCCGAGTCCACCGCCAGATACGCGCGGACCGCCGGATTGAACAGCGCGCCCGCGAAACCGGTCGCGGCCGACGCGACCAGCAGCGCCGGGAGCGTATCCGCGACCGCCAGCAGCGCGAAACCACCTGTGCGCAGCAGGCATCCGGTCACGATCAGCGGTTTGTAGCCGAGTCGATCGGCCAGCGTGCCGCCGAGCAGGAACATGCCCTGCTGGGCGAAGTTCCGGATGCCGAGGACCAGCCCGACCGCCCACGCGGCCAGCCCGAGCGGGCCTGCCAGGTAACCGGCCAGGTAGGGCATCAGCATGTAGAACCCGGTGTTGATGGCGAACTGATTGACCATCAGCATGCGGCTGGGGCGGTTGAAGCCGCGGAAGGTGGCGATCAGCTCGATCATCGCGTCCGCTCCGCAGCGGCGCCACCGCGTGGATCGACGACCGTCGTGCAGCGGGTCCACGAGTCGGCGACGGCGTCGGCCGGATGCGCGATGCGCAGGGGTGCGGCGGGCGGCGTGACGCCGAGCAAGCCGTGCGCACGGCAGTACTCGTCGTTGTAGACGGTGTCGAAGTAGCGCAGCGGGCCGTCGGGGAAGATCGCGGCGATCCGTGTGGCCGGATCGCTGGTGCGGGCCAGCCAACCGGCGACCAAGGTAACGGCGCCGACGCTCCAGCCGCCGCTGGCATGGTGTGTCGCGGCGAGCCTGCGGCAGGCCCACACCGCTTCCGCGGGCGCGACCCAGTGAACCTCGTCGAACGCCGGATAGTCGACGTTGTCCGGATGAATACTCGACCCGAGCCCGCGCATCAGCCGCCGTCCCGCGGGCTGCCCGAAGATCGTGGACGCCACGGCGTCGACGCCGACCAGACGCAGGTGCGGGAAGTATCGGCGCAGCGTGCGCGCGATTCCGGCGGAATGGCCGCCCGTGCCGACCGAGCAGACCAGGACATCGATCCGGCCCAGCTGGGCCACCAGCTCGAGCGCCAGGGTTTCGTAGGCGTCGCGGTTGTCGGGGTTGCGGTACTGGTCGGGGCACCACGCCCCGGGATCTCGGGCCAGCAGTTCGGCGACGCGGTCGCGGCGCGCCTGTTGCCAGCCGCCGGTCGGGTGCGGCTCGGCGACCAGTTCTATCCGCGCACCGTAGGCCGCGAGCATGCGGTGCATGAGTGGTTCCAGGCCGGGGTCGGTGACCAGTGTGACGGGGTGGTGATACACCATGCCCGCCAGCGCGAGGCCCAGACCGAGCGTGCCGCTGGTCGATTCGATGATCGGCGCGCCCGGTGCGAGGTCGCCGCGCGCGATGGCGCGCTCCACCATGTGTAGCGCGGGCCGGTCCTTCATCCCGCCGGGATTGGCGCCTTCGAGCTTGGCCCAGAAGCCGTGGCCCTCCGGTGGCGTGGTGTCGCCCAGCGGTTCGGTGATCCAGAGGACCGGCGTGTTGCCCACCATGGTGTCCGGACGCGGACAGCGCTGGGCGGTGGTCAGGAGACTCGCCGGGCTCGCGAGTGGTGTCGAGGGACGCGTCCGCGGCTCGCGCGGAGCGGGATCGGGCACAGCCGGGTTCTGCAGCGCAGAAGTCATGGGGAATCGTCGATTCTGTGCGGTCGCTACTGGTAGCGAAGGTGTGAGTGCGGACTTCGCACGAACACCGGCCGGGCCCCGGCAGGCTGCGGCCTGACGCTGACCGATCAGTTCCGATCGATGCCGAATCGAGTGAGTTTGTCTCTGCCCGGCCACACCGGGATGGCCGCGATCGGGGGCGCGCGCACGCCGCCACCGAACACGGACGCGGGCGCCGCAACCAACACCGACACGCAGGCGACCAGCAACAACAGCAGCAGCGAGACAGCGCGCGGCAGGGCGACGAGCACCCCGTCGGCGGGCATGTGCCGGTCCGGCCCCGCGGCGTGCTGGTGCAGGTCGGCCAGAATCGCGGGCGAGGCCACCAGCGGGCCGGATGCTTCGATGTGGGCGTGTGGCGCGACCGCGTGGGTGAAGACGTGGCACTGCGGCACCGCCATGGCAACCACCCAGACGGTGTACGCGAGAGCCACGATCATCCGGGTCACCGGTAGTCGCAGCGCGCCGAACGTCACGATTTCCGATGGTACAAGTCGCGGCCCGCGAGGATCAGTAGTGGGAAACGGTGATGCCGTACCGCGCGTGGTTGGAGTCGATTTCGACTGCGGCGCAGCCTCACCGCTCGCCGCGGGCCGTCGTGCACCCCTATTCGTTGGCGTGTCGGTATCGGATGGTGCCGTTCGCGGACAGCTGGATACGCGACAATCAGTACATCTGTACTGGTTGTGGCTTGGATCACAGCTACCGTGAGGAGTGTCGATCATGGACCTCGAGAAGGCCGTCGTGCCGCCCGATCCGATTCGTGTGCGCGGCGACTTGGACCCCGCGCTGTCGCGGTGGCTGTGGCTGGTCAAGTGGCTATTGGCGATACCGCACTACGTCGTGCTGTTCTTCCTGCATATCGCGTACGCGGTGCTCACGGTCGTCGCCTTCTTCGCGATCCTGATCACCGGCCGGTATCCACGGGGGCTGTTCGACTTCAACGTCGGCGTGATGCGCTGGGGGTGGCGGGTGATGTTCTACGCGCTTTCGGTACTCGGCACGGACAAGTACCCGCCGTTCGGCCTGAAGCCGGACGACAATTATCCGGCCGATCTGGAGATCGACTATCCGGACACATTGCACCGCGGCCTGGTGCTGGTGAAGTGGTGGCTGCTGGCCATTCCGCACTACCTGATCGTCGGCGCGATGGTGAGCGGCGGCGTCCTGATCGGGGGCGGTGACGACTGGGGCGGCGCTTCGATCTCGTTGCTGAGCATCCTGCTGATCGTCGCGTTGGTCGCGTTGCTGTTCACGGCGCGTTACCCGCAGGGTGTCTACGACTTCGTGATGGGTCTCAATCGCTGGATCATCCGCGTGCAGGCCTACGCCGGTTTGATGCGCGACGAGTACCCGCCGTTCCGGCTCGACCAGGGCGCCCGCGAGACCGACTGACGTCATACCGACGCCCCCGCCGGATCCGCCCGCGAAGTCAGCGGGCGGATTCGTACAGCCGCCGGACCACGTCCTCGATCTCGGGCTCCTCGATCGAGAGGTCCCGCACTTCGGCACGGTCCGATACCGCGGCCAGCAGCTGCGCGGCCGTGATCCGTTCCGGATCGAAGGCCAGCCGCTGCCGCATGCCGTCACCTTCGGTGCCCAGCAGCTGGGCCGAGGGAAGATCGTCGAGGTCGGGCGCCGGTCCGGCCAAGTCGACCACCAGGACCCGGCGCGCCCCGACGGTGACCGCCAAGCCGGTGAGCGACCCGTCGTAGACCAGGCGGCCATGGTCGGCGACGAGCACACGCTCGCAGAGCCTTTCGATGTCGCCCATGTCGTGGGTGGTGAGCAGCAGGGTGGTGCCGCGCTCGGCGCGCTCGGCCCTGAGGAACTCGCGCAGCCGTTGTTTCGACAGCACGTCGAGACCGATCGTGGGCTCGTCGAGGATCACCAGCTCGGGCGAATGCAATAAGGCCGCGGCGACTTCCGCGCGCATGCGCTGGCCGAGCGAGAGCTGGCGCACCGGTGTGTCGAGGGTGTCGGCCATTTCCAGTTGCTCGATCAGTTCGTCTGCGCGCTCGCGTGCGGCATCCGGCGCCAATCGGTGGATCGCGGCGAGGATCGAGAACGATTCGCGCAGCGGCAGATCCCACCACAGCTGGGATCGCTGGCCGAACACCACCCCGATACGGCCGGCCAGTTCGCGTCGCTGCCGCACCGGGTCCAGCCCGCAGGTACGCACGGTGCCGGAGGTGGGCACCAGGATGCCGGTGAGCATCTTGATCGTGGTGGACTTGCCCGCACCGTTGGCGCCGATGTAGCCGACGGCGGCGCCCCGCTCGATCCGGGCGGTCATCCCGTCGACCGCGGTGAGCGTTTCACGGCGCCTGCGCCAGCGGCGGCCGTTCTTGCGATACAGGGTGAACTGCCTGGTGAGGTCCTCCATATCGATGATCGCCTCCGGGCCGGGGCGCCGGCTCGTTCTCATCCTCCGCCTCCCTGATAGTGCCGAGTGCCCGAGCGCCACAGACCGAGCGCAAGCAGCCAGACCCACAGCGCCGCCACCGGAGTCAGCCAGGCCAGCCAGGCGGGCAGCAGCGGCGGGCCGGGCAGGCGCAGCAGCGCGAGGGTGGGCAGGTAGGCCGTGAACGCGACCGGAATCGCGAACCCGAACAGCAATCGCATGGGTGTGGGGAACACCGACGCGGGTTGTGTCGCCGCGAACGAGCCGCCATAGGTGAAGCTGTTGGTGAGCTCGGAGCCGTCGATCAGATAGAACTGCAACCCCGCGGCGCAGACGAACACGCCGCCGAACAGCGCGATGCCGCCGACGAGGGTGAGGGCGAGCAGCGCGGCCGTGGTCGCGTCGCAGGCGATGTCGTTGCGCACCAAGCCCGCCGCCAGCGCGACGATCGAGACGGACGCGCGCGCGAACCTGCGCAGCGAGACATCGCTGGTGATCAGTTGCAGCAGCAGCGGTTGCGGTCGTAGATGATAGGCGTCGAGCTGGCCCATCCTGATCAGGACCGGCAGCGTGTCGAGGTGGCCGAACAGCACTTGGGACAGTGCGAAACTCGTGTTGCTCAATCCGAACAGCAACAGTGCGCCGTCCAGATCCAGTCCGCCGAGGACGCGCGCGGCGCGGAAGATCAGCCAGACTTCGGCCAACTCGACCAGGCCGACCAGGAGGGCGCTCAACAGCTCACTGACGAAGGACAATCGGTAACTGCGCTGTGCGCGGATCCTGGAGCGCAACACCGCGACGTAGGGTGTCGACCACGAGCCGGCGCGCGCGGCAGCGACCTCAACCACCTTGCACCTCCAGCCTGCGCCGGCCGGTGATCAGCAGCACGCGCCCGGCGATCCCGGCCACCAGCACCCAGAACACTTGAACGCCGACGACGGAAAGGGCTTCCGCACCGGTGATCCGGCCGGAGAGCACGTCGATCGGAGACTGCAGGATCGAGGGGAAAGGTGTGGCGGCCGCGAGCGCGCCCAGCCACGCGGGGAACATGTGCACCGGGACGAAGAGCCCGGCCAGGAAGGTCCCGCCGGTGTAGTACAGCACCCGGAGGCCGCGGGTCTCCACGACCCAGAAGCCGATCAGCACCACGATGAACCGGCACAGGAACGAAATCACCACGGCCAATAGGACACTCACCGCACCGAGCAGGTAGGGGCCGGCCGAGACCGGCATCACCAGCCCGAAGGTGAGCGTGCCCACCAGCACGCTCGGTATGCCGCGCGGCAGGAAGGTGCACGCCGCTCGCCCGAGATCGTCCGCGAGATAACCGCATTGGATATCGACCGGACGCAGGAAATCGATGGCGATGTCACCGTTCTTCACCCGATCATCCAGTGGTCCGAGGGATCCCATGAATTGCAACGCACCGAGCAGCCCCTGTGACAGCCAAACGTAGGCGCCGATGCTGCCCCGGTCGTACCCGCCGAATTCACCACCGGCGTCTACTGCCGCGGCGAGGACGGCCGCGCGGACGAACCCGAATACACAGTTGGTGAACAGTCCCGCGAACATCGCCGCTTTGTATTGCCACTGTCTGCGGAATCCGGCGCCCATGAGCGATGTGTAGAGGGCGACGGCGCTGCGAAATCGTTCCCCCGACGGCACGCTGTCCGCCCCCCTCCGGTCTCCCGCGCACAAGGAGTCAACCCTACCGGCCCAGGTGGGCACGGGAAAGGCCTCTGCGCTGTTTGGGGGAAAAGGCCACATCCAGGCGTCGCGGATGTTAGAAACACTGTCACTTCAGATTGTGGAGCGCTCGCGCACGACGAGTAAGGATCGCCGATGACCGTCACCGAGATGACTGTTTTCGAGGCACTCGAATCCAACGTGCGCGGGTACTGTCGCTGCTGGCCCGCGGTCTTCGACACCGCCAGCGGAGCGTGGCTGCGCGATGAGACCGGCAAGGAATACCTGGATTTCTTCGCCGGGGCCGGATCGCTCAATTACGGCCACAACAACCCCGTGCTCAAGCGGGCGCTGCTGGACTACATCGCGGGCGACGGCATCACCCACGGCCTGGACATGTCAACCGTCGCCAAGCGGCGGCTGCTGGAAGCGCTGCGCGACAACGTCTTCGGCCCCCGCGGCCTGGACTGGAAAGTCCAGTTCCCCGGGCCGACCGGAGCGAACGCGGTCGAGGCCGCGTTGAAGCTCGCCCGCAAGGTCACCGGGCGGCAGACCGTGCTGAGCTTCACCAACGCCTTCCATGGCATGTCGCTCGGCGCGCTCGCGGTCACCGGAAACGCCGCCAAGCGGTCCGGCGCGGGTGTGCCGCTCGCGCATGCCATGCCCATGCCCTACGACGGATACCTCGGCATCGCCGACGACCTGCTCTGGATGCGCAGGGCGCTGGACGATCCGTCCTCCGGTCTGGACAAACCGGCCGCGGTGATCGTGGAGACGGTGCAGGGCGAAGGGGGCATCAATGTGGCCCGCGTGGAATGGCTGCGCGGGCTGGCCGAGTTGTGTTCGGCCCGCGGCATCCTGCTGATCGTCGACGACGTCCAGATGGGCTGCGGCCGTACCGGGCCGTTCTTCTCCTTCGAGGTCGCCGGGATCACGCCCGACATCGTGACGTTGTCGAAGTCGATCGGCGGCTACGGCCTGCCGATGGCGTTGGTGCTGTTCAAACCGGAACTCGACCAGTGGGCGCCCGGCGAGCACAACGGCACCTTCCGTGGCAACAACGCGGCATTCGTCACCGGTCGTGTGGCGCTCGAGCACTATTGGTCGGACTCGGCGCTGGAACTCGCGACCCTCGCCAAGGGGGAGCGGATCGCGCGGGCGCTCGATGGGCTGGCCGAGGCGTTCGAGGGGGTCTCGGCGCGCGGACGCGGCCTGGTGCACGGCGTCGTCTTCGGGGACGCGTCGCTGGCGGAGAAGGTCGGCCAGGCCGCGTTCGACCGCGGACTGCTCGTGGAGACCTCCGGCTCGGCGGACGAGGTGATCAAGCTCATGCCGCCCCTGACGGTCACCGACGACGAGATCGATCACGGCATTCGCCTGTTGACCGCAGCGATGGAGGCGGTCTGCGGTTGACGTGTTGCGGAGGTCTCACAGCGTTGCCGATGGGGCGGTGAGGGGCGAGTAATCGCGCTGCGATGAAGGCAAACGAGCCGCGACGTCGCACTAATCCGGACGCAACAGTCCGGTGGTGTCCTGGTAGTCATGCGAATGCCCTCCTGGCTCGGGAAGAGCAAGACAACCAGCATCTACGACAAGGTCGGCGGTCACGAGGCGCTCGAGGTCGTCGTGGAAGACTTCTACACCCGCGTACTCGCCGACGGTGAATTGGCCGGGTTCTTCACCGGCACGAACATGTCGCGGTTGAAGGGGAAGCAGGTCGAGTTCTTCGCGGCGGCCCTCGGCGGTCCCCTCCCGTACACCGGCGCTCCGATGAAACAGGTGCACCAGGGCCGGGGCATCACCATGCACCACTTCGGTCTGGTGGCGGGACACCTGGAGGCCTCGCTCACCGCGGCCGGGGTGCCCGCCGACCTGGTCGCCGAGATCCTGGGTGCCGTGGCCCCGCTGGCCGACGACATCGCTTCCTCGCCCGCGAAGATCTGAGGCTCGACGGGCGCTCGCGCTGGTCGGCGGCGGGCCGCGGGGGAGTGGTGCGGTGTCCGGCCCTGCAACCGGCTCGCAAGTCTCGCGGCAACTTCGGCTCGATCGCGGACACTGCCCGCCGCCGAGATGCGCGGGAGGAGAATCTCCGAGTGTTTGAGCTTCGCGCTCCCCGGGTAATAGCACTGGAGACCCGCATAGCTGCGGGTCTCCAGTGTGCTGTGCCCCCGGCAGGAATCGAACCTGCGACCTAGGGATTAGAAGGCCCTTGCTCTATCCAACTGAGCTACGGAGGCAGCGGGTTCCACGATGGCCGACATTGGCCGTGCTGTCCAGCGGGTCGATTATAGCGACCGTCCAGGTGGTCAAACTCTCAGCGTTAGCAACGTTTCAGCCATCCCGAGACAGTAGGTGACGCGCCGGTGGTGATCCGCGGTCAGGATATCGGTACAAACCCGACCGGGCCACGGATTACTCGCCGAACTACGCTCAGTCGTATGTCGTCCGCCCCCGCCTCGCCCGCCGCTCCCGAAGCCGAGGCTGTCCGGTCCGGGGCGACGTTCACGACGGTCACCGCGCTGGCCGGGGCCATCGCGACCGTGGTCGCGGCACTGGTGGTGGGGCTGTCGGCGGCGCAGGCGCTGACTCTGCTCGGTATCCCCGACCCGGGCGTGGCGACCACCTACGGCCTGCCCGCGGTGCGGGCGCTCGCCGATCTGGCGGCGGCCCTGACGGTCGGTTCGCTGCTCTTCGCGGCCTTCCTCGTGCCGCCGCAGCGCAACGGACTGCTGGACGTCGGCGGATATCGGGCGGTGCACCGGGCATCGAACTTCGCGGTGGTCTGGGCATGCTGCGCGGCGCTGCTCGTGCCGCTCACGGTCTCGGACACCACGGGCCGTCCGGTCGGGGAGGTGCTGCGGCCCGACGGTCTGTGGCGGGCGATCGGTCAGATCGAGCTGGCCGGGGCCTGGCGCACGACCGTCGTCTTCGCGCTGATCGTCGCGGTCGGCTGCCGGCTCGCGCTGCGCTGGGGCTGGACTCCGGTTCTGCTCGGCGGCGCGATCGCGACCATGATGCCGCTGGCGTTGACCGGGCATTCGTCCTCGGGCGGGTCGCACGACGTGGCGACCAACAGCCTGATCCTGCACCTGGTGGGGTCCGCCGTCTGGGTCGGCGGCCTGTTCGCGGTGCTGGCGCATGCCTTGCGCGGCGGCGCGTACACCGACCTGGCGGCGCGGCGCTTCTCGCTGACCGCCACGGTGGCGTTCGCCGTCATCGCGGTCAGCGGCGTGATCAACTCCTGGGTCCGGGTGCCGCTGGACGAGCTGTTCAGCAGCACCTACGGCAGGCTGGTGCTCGCCAAGGCCGCGGCGCTGGCGGTGCTCGGCGCGTTCGGTTATCTCCAGCGCCGCGCCGCCTTGCCCGCCCTCGCCGCCGATCCCCGCGACCGCTCGGCGCTGGTCCGCTACGCGGGCGTCGAGGTGCTGATCTTCGCCGCGACCATCGGCCTCGCGGTCGGGCTCGGTCGCACGCCGCCGCCACCCCCGGATTCCGTTCCGACCCCCGTCGAAGTGGAGCTGGGCTACGACCTGGCCGGGCCACCCAGCATCGCCCACATGATGTTCGACTGGCGGTTCGATCTGGTCTTCGGAACGCTGTCGCTCGTGCTCGCGGTGCTGTATCTGCTGGGCGTGCGGCGGTTGCGAGCGCGGGGTGACGCGTGGCCTGCCGGGCGGACGCTGGCCTGGCTGTCCGGGTGCGTGGTGCTGCTCGTCGCCACCTCCTCCGGCGTCGGCCGGTACTCGGCCGCGATGTTCAGCGTGCATATGGGAGCGCACATGGCGCTGTCGATGCTCGCTCCGATCCTGTTCGCGCTGGGTGGCGCGGTGACGCTGGCGTTGCGCGCGCTGCCTCCTGCGGGCCGCGGCGGCGTGCCCGGCCCCCGGGAATGGCTGCTGGCCGCGGTGCACAACCCGGTGTCGCGTTTCCTGACCCACCCGATCGTGGCCTCGGCGATCTTCGTCGCGGGGTTCTACGCGCTGTATCTGGGCGGCATCTTCGACGCCTACGCCGACTCGCACGCCGCGCATCTGCTGATGAACACGCACTTCCTGCTCAGCGGTTACCTGTTCTACTGGGTGGTGATCGGCATCGACCCCAAGCCGAGGCGGGTCGAACCGCTGACCAAGCTCGCCATGGTGTTCGGCTCGCTTCCGTTCCACGCGTTCTTCGGCGTCGCGCTGATGAGCACGACCACGGTGCTCGGCGGCTGGTTCTACCGCGGCCTCGGGCTCGGCTGGAACGGCGATCTGCTCGGCGACCAGCGCACCGGCGGCAGCCTCGCCTGGGCGAGTGGTGAGGTCCCTCTGGTGGTGGTGATGCTGGCTTTGCTGATCCAATGGTCGCGCAGCGACAAGCGGCTCGCGCAACGTACCGATCGAGCCGCCGAACGCGACAACGACGCCGCACTCGCCGCATACAACGCGATGTACGCCGAACTGGCCAAGCGAGATGGAGAAGTGCGTAAGTGAGTGAACGCGCCACCGTGGTCTCCCCACACAGACCGGTCGGGCGGGTGGAACGGTCGCATGTGCGATCCGCGCGCAAGCGGTTGGCGGGGCAGATCCGCAAGACGCCGGTCTTCCACACGTCCGTGGCGAGCCCGTCCGGTCCGGTGCCGGTGACGATGAAGCTCGAGCATCTCCAGCACGGCGGGACGTTCAAGGTCCGCGGCAGCCTCAACGCGCTGCTGGAGTCGGGCGAGGGGGCCGATCAGGTCGTGATCGCCTCCGGTGGCAACGCCGGTATCGCGGCCGCGCTCGCCGCCGCGCGACTGGGCAAGTCGTGCACGGTCGTCGTTCCGGAGACCGCCCCGCACACCAAGGTCGCCGCGATGTGGTCGCACGGCGCCGATGTGCTCTGGCACGGCACCACCTACGCGGAGGCCTCGGTGCACGCGGCCGAGCTGGCCGCCGAACGCGACGCGCTGCTTCTGCACGCCTACGACCTGCCCGCGGTGGTCGCGGGCATCGGTGTGGTCGGGCTGGAACTCGAGGAGCAGGTGCGCGGTCGGCCGCCGGTGCTGGCCGCGGTGGGCGGCGGCGGACTCGTCGCCGGGATCGCGGCGGCCGTCGGGCGCCGTCAGCAGGTCATCGGGGTGGAGCCCGAGGGCGCCGCGATCCTGCGCGCCGCGTTGACGGCGGACCACCCCGTGGACATCATCGGGTCCGGGATCACCGTCGACGCGCTGGGCCCGACGCGGATCGGCGATATCGCCCTCGACGTCTCGCGTCGGCACGGTGTGCGGTCGCTGCTGGTCAGCGACGACGCGATCAGCGCGGCGCGCGAGTATCTGTGGCGCGAATTCCGCATCCTGGTGGAACTGACCGGCGCGGCGGCGCTGGCCGCGGTGCACAGCGGAGCCTATGTTCCGGAGCCGGACGAGCGCCCGGTCATCGTGCTCTGCGGCGCCAATACCGACGTGGCGGTGTTCTGATCTCCCCTGCGTGAAACGCCCAATCTTCACAACTTCGGAAGTTGTGCACATTCCCGGATCGGCTCGCTCGGCGCCCGCGGATCGGCGCACCCTGGAAGAGCCCTCCTGGAGGGGGAGGAGATTCCCGGGCAGGCCCGGATCCGAATGTGAAGGGGCGTAATCATGTACGAGGCTCATGCGACCGTGATCGGAACGATCGCCACTCATCCGGTCAAGCGCGACCTCGCCAACGGCGAGCAGGTGGTCACCTTCCGGCTGGCGAGCAATTCGCGCCGGCTGGATCACGCGTCGGGGCAATGGGTGGACAACGGCACCTTGTACCTCACGGTCAGCTGCTGGCGCAGGCTGGTGGCGGGGGTCGACGCGTCCCTGCGGCGCGGCGATCCGGTCATCGCCTACGGCCACCTGCGCTCCCATGAGTACCGCAGCAAGGACGGTGTGGAACGACGGGACCTGGAGATGCGCGCTACCGTGGTCGGACCGGACCTGTCGCGCTGTGTGGCGCGGCTGACACGGTTGTCCGACCTGCCGTCGCGGAATACTTCCGAGGTGCCGAGCGCTGAAGCTCGGGTACCGGACGGCGATGCGCCGGGGGAGAATGTCGCAGCCGCCGGTTCGGCACCGCCACGCAGCAGCGCACCCGAGCCTGTCGACGCTTGATCGCACGACCGGTTTCGTCCCGGCGGCAGGGTAGCTCTGCTTCGTCCCCTCATCTCACGCACCGATAGGCTTCACACTTATGGCTGAGTTCATTTACCAGATGAAGAAGGTTCGCAAGGCGCACGGCGACAAAGTCGTGCTCGACGATGTCACCTTGAACTTCCTTCCCGGCGCCAAGATCGGCGTCGTCGGCCCGAACGGCGCAGGTAAATCCAGCGTGCTGAAGATCATGGCCGGACTGGACCAGCCGAACAACGGTGACGCCTTCCTCGCCCCGGGCGCTACCGTCGGCATCCTGCAGCAGGAACCTCCGCTCAACGAGGAGAAGACCGTCCGCGGCAATGTCGAGGAGGGCATGGGCGAGATCAAGGTGAAGCTGGATCGCTTCAACGAGATCGCCGAGCTGATGGCCACCGACTACTCCGACGAGCTCATGGAGGAGATGGGCAAGCTCCAGGAGGATCTGGATCACGCCGACGCGTGGGATCTGGACTCCCAGCTCGAGCAGGCGATGGACGCGCTGCGCTGCCCGCCGCCGGACGAGCCGGTCACCAACCTCTCCGGTGGTGAGCGCCGCCGGGTGGCGCTGTGCAAGCTGCTGCTGAGCAAGCCCGACCTGCTGCTGCTGGACGAGCCGACCAACCACTTGGACGCCGAGAGCGTGAACTGGCTCGAGCAGCACCTGGCGCAGTACCAAGGCGCCGTGCTCGCGGTCACCCACGACCGGTACTTCCTGGACAACGTCGCCCAGTGGATCCTCGAGCTGGACCGCGGCCGCGCCTACCCCTACGAGGGCAACTACTCCACCTACCTGGAGAAGAAGGCCGAGCGGCTCGAGGTGCAGGGCAAGAAGGACCAGAAGCTGCAGAAGCGGCTCAAGGAAGAACTCGCCTGGGTGCGTTCCGGCGCGAAGGCCAGGCAGGCCAAGAACAAGGCCCGTCTCGGCCGGTACGAGGAGATGGCGGCCGAGGCCGAGAAGATGCGGAAGCTGGATTTCGAGGAGATCCAGATCCCCGCGGGCCCCCGTCTGGGCAACGTCGTGGTGGAGGTCGAGCACCTGGACAAGGGCTTCGGCGATCGCCAGCTGATCAAGGACCTGTCGTTCACCCTCCCGCGCAACGGCATCGTCGGCGTGATCGGACCGAACGGCGTCGGCAAGACCACGCTGTTCAAGACCATCGTGGGGCTCGAGCAGCCCGATAGCGGCGAGGTGAAGGTCGGCGATACGGTCAAGCTGAGCTACGTCGACCAGAACCGCGCGGGCATCGATCCGAAGAAGACGGTCTGGCAGGTGGTCTCCGACGGGCTGGACTACATCGAGGTCGGCCAGCAGGAGATGCCGTCGCGCGCCTATGTGAGCGCGTTCGGCTTCAAAGGTCCCGACCAGCAGAAGCCGGCGGGCGTCCTGTCCGGTGGTGAGCGCAACCGGCTGAATCTGGCGATGACCCTCAAGCAGGGCGGCAATCTGATCCTGCTCGACGAGCCGACCAACGACCTCGACGTGGAGACCCTGGGTTCGCTGGAGCACGCGCTCGAGATGTTCCCCGGCTGTGCCGTGGTCATCTCGCACGACCGCTGGTTCCTCGACCGCACCTGCACCCACATCCTCGCGTGGGAGGGCGACTCCGACAACGAGGCCAAGTGGTTCTGGTTCGAGGGCAACTTCGAAGCCTACGAGGCCAATAAGGTCGAGCGGCTCGGTCCGGACGCGGCCCGCCCGCATCGGGTGACGCACCGCAAGCTGACCCGCGGCTGAGTTCGTCGCGGCGGGTGGGTGCACGACGTAGTACGCACCCACCCTGCCCGGAGCGGCGAAAGATTCGTGCGCAACCTCGGTCGGGTTCGCTTTCCCTCTTGCCGGTTGATCCGGTGGCCCGACCACGGCTGTCCGCCACGGTTCGATGCGGGCGGCGCTCGGACCGGATGTCGGCGAGTCGATTTCGCCGTGCGTGTTCCGCTGCCACCGCGGGAGGACGCACGGAGGCCGGGCGGTGATTTCTGCTGCTGCCCAGCGTTTGCTGGTGCGCCGTGGGAGGCGGCGAGGCCGGATAACAGAGCCGGGAGCGGGCGACGAACGCTCTCGGCGGGACGGCGCGAAAAGTCTTTGTCGCCGAACGCGGAAACAGGAGTGACACCTACCCGCGCGTAGCTCGCTAGGGTGGAGATGTGAATGCGCAGGCGCAGTTCGAGCAATCGGTGGCTTCGGTCGCCGGCGCGGTGGCCGAGCTGACCCGAGGTACCGGTGCGGCGCCGCTGCCGCCGCGGATACGACCTGTAGCGCTCACCTGACGTTCGCGGGTCCGATTCTGTGCTGTGCCCGAGGTCATCGCGTGCGATCTCGGCACACGAGCGGCGAACTGCGCGGTCGCGGTGAACTCCTGCATGTCGAAAGGAATTCACCCACGCGTCCTCGGCGCACAGTTACTCTCGGACCGGCGTCACTTTGTTACGGAACCGATATCCGAGGGAGTTGGCGAAAAATGACCGTCTCGTCCGAATTGTCCAGCGCGGCGTGGGCCGCGGGTTTGCCGCAGTCACTGCGCGGCGAACTCGCGACGCTCGAGGAAGCGTACTTCCGCCACGTCGACGCGGGCGATGTGGACTGTGCGATCACCGGCATCACCCAGATCTTCCGCAGGCATTTGGAGTTGGCCGTGACTCGCCGCCCGGGTCGCGCGCTGGTCCGGGTTTACCACCCGGATGACGCTTCCGGAATCGGTGCGGCGGTACAGATCGTCACCGACGACATGCCGCTGCTGGTCGAGTCGATCAGCTCGTCGCTGAGCCGGATCGGCGTGAGCGTCAGCGAGATCATCCACCCGATCTTCGAGGTCGAGCGGGACGAGCAGGGCAGGTTGACGCACGCCGCCGCGCACGAGGTAGACGGCACCGGCGCAGCCGGGCTGCGCGAATCCTGGATGCACGTGCAATTGCACCCGTCGACCAGCGCGGCGCTGCTGGCCAAGGTCGAATCCGCGATGCCGGACGTGGTGGACGACGTGCGTCAGGTGATCGGTGACACCGAGGCCATCAAGGACGCGCAGAGCAAGCTGGCCGACGACCTGGAGCGGGCCGCGCGATCCGGGACGGCGCCGTTCGAACCGGCCGAACTGACCGACACCGCCAACTTGCTGCGCTGGCTGGCCGGGGGGAATTTCACCCTCCTCGGATACGCGCGCTACCGGCTGAGCAGCGACCAGGGCAGGGAGATGACCACCGTCCTGCCCGCCACCTGCCTCGGCGTACTGCGGCCGGACGTGGGCACCGACTTCCACGTGCCGGTCAACGGCGGCGACCGTCCGCTGCTGACCCTCACGCAGGGACTCGTTCCGGCTACCGTGCATCGTGCGGTGTACCCGTACTTCGTCAGCGTCGCCGATTTCGACGCGAACGGAGCGGTGATCGGCGAGCACTTGTTCATCGGCGTCTTCACGGTCACCGCCGTACACGAGAACGTCCTGGACATCCCGGTGATCGAGCGCCGAGTGCGCACGGCGATCGAGGAGAGCGGATTCGACCTGGAATCGTTCTCCGGTCAGGCGATGCTCGAGGTCATCCAGTCGTTCCCCCGCACCGAGTTGTTCTCCGCCGACGGCGAGACGCTGCGCCGCACCGCCACCGCCGTACTGAGCGTGGGCTTGCGCCGCCAGGTGCGCCTTTTCCTGCGCGCGGACACCTACGGCCGCTATGTCGCCTGCCTGGTCTACCTGCCCCGTGACCGCTACACCACCAGGGCGCGGCTGGAGATGCAGGAGATCCTGGTCCGCGAACTGGGTGGGGTATCCATCGACTACTCCGCGCGAGTGGGCGAAAGCGATTTGGCGCGTGTGTATTTCACGGTGCGCATGCCGGAAGCCGAGCACGGCGCCCCGCGGCGGACGGCGCCCGTCGCCGACACTTCCGAGCCCAACCGGCTGCGTCTGCAGAACCTGCTCGCCGAGGCGACTCGTACCTGGGACGACCGCCTGAACGACGAGGTGAGCACGTCGACGGTGCTCGACCCCGCCGTGGTGCAGCAGTACGCGGAAGCTTTTCCCGAGGGCTACAAGCAGGATTTCGCCGCGCCCCGCGCGCTGCGGGACATCGTGCGCCTGGAGCGGCTGCGCGACGGCGGTATCGACCAATACCTGTACCGCAAGCCCGGTTCGGCGCCGGGTTCATGGCGCTTCACGTTCTACATCGGTGGCAGCGGGATCTCGTTGAGCCAGGTGCTTCCGCTGTTGCAGAGCCTCGGCGTCGAGGTGGTCGACGAGCGGCCCTACCAGATCGAGCTGGAGGCCGCCGACGGCGCCGAAGGCGGTGAGCGGTGGATCTACGACTTCGGCCTGCTCGCCCGCGCGGACCTGCTGCGCAGTTCGCTCGATCGAGATCTGGACGCGGAACTGCTGGAGTCCTCCAAGCGCGCCGACGTGCTGGAGGCGGAAGTGCGCGGGCTGCGGGAGCGGTTCGTGGAAGCCTTCGAGGCGATGTGGTACGGCCGCGCGGAGGCGGACGGCCTGAACGAACTCGTGCTGCGCGCCCGGTTGCCGTGGCGGGCCGTCTCGATCCTGCGCACCTACGCGAAGTATTTACAGCAGGCGGGTTTTCCGTACAGCCAGGCCAATATCTGCCGTGTGCTGCTCACCTATCCGGATATCGCGCGCCTGTTCGTCGACCTGTTCGCGGCGCGCTTCGATCCCGACACCGTCTCCGCCGAGCACGCCGCGGAACTCGAGACGCAGGTGCGCGGCCGGATCGACGAGGTGGTCAGCCTGGACGCGGACCGCATCCTGCGCGCGATCCTCGGCCTGATCAAGGCGACGCTGCGCACCAATTACTACGTGACCGACGCGGAGGGCAAGCCGCGCGACTACGTCTCGGTGAAGGTCGAACCGCGGGAGATCGCCGAATTGCCGAAACCGAAGCCGCAGTTCGAGATCTTCGTGTACTCGCCTCGGGTGGAGGGCGTGCACCTGCGATTCGGTCCGGTGGCGCGTGGCGGATTGCGGTGGTCGGACCGCTTGGAGGATTTCCGTACCGAGATCCTGGGTCTGGTCAAGGCGCAGGCGGTGAAGAACGCGGTGATCGTGCCGGTCGGCGCGAAGGGCGGCTTTGTGGTGAAGCAACCGCCGGCGGCCACGGGCGATCCGGTCGCGGACCGGCAGGCGCTGGGTTCCGAGGGCGTGTCCTGCTACCGCACCTTCATCTCCGGCCTGCTGGATGTCACCGACAATGTGGACCGCGCGAGCGGGGAGGTGCTGCCCCCCGCCCGAGTCGTGCGGCGCGATGGTGACGACACCTACCTGGTGGTGGCGGCCGACAAGGGCACCGCGACGTTCTCCGACATCGCCAACGATGTGGCCCAGAGTTATGGCTTCTGGTTGGGCGACGCGTTCGCTTCCGGTGGATCCGCGGGTTACGACCACAAGGCGATGGGCATCACGGCCAAGGGCGCGTGGGAGAGCGTGAAGCGGCACTTCCGCGAGATGGACATCGATACGCAGACTCAGGACTTCACCGTGGTAGGCATCGGTGACATGAGCGGCGATGTCTTCGGTAACGGCATGCTGCTGTCCGAGCACATTCGTCTGGTGGCCGCCTTCGACCACCGGCACATCTTCCTCGATCCCGATCCGGACGCGGCGCGTTCCTACCGGGAGCGGCAGCGGATGTTCGCGCTGCCGAGATCGTCGTGGGCGGATTACGACACGTCGCTGATCAGTTCCGGTGGAGGTGTGTGGGACCGCACCGTGAAGGCCGTGCCGATCAGCCCGCAGGCCAGGGCGGCGCTTGGCCTCGGCGATGACGTCGTCTCACTGTCGCCGCCGGATCTGGTCCGTGCCATTCTGCAGGCCCCGGTCGATCTGCTGTGGAACGGCGGGATCGGCACCTACATCAAGGCGAGCACCGAGACCAATGCCGAAGTGGGCGACAAGTCCAACGACCCGGTTCGCGTCAACGGGAGCAAGTTGCGGGTCAAGGTGATCGGCGAGGGCGGCAACCTCGGTGCGACGGCGCTGGGCCGCATCGAGTTCTGCCGCAACGGCGGCAAGATGAACACCGACGCCTTGGACAACTCGGCGGGCGTGGACTGCTCCGACCACGAGGTCAACATCAAGATCCTGCTCGATGCCGTCGTCTCCGGCGGTCAGCTGCCGCCGGACGACCGCAATCCGCTGCTGGCATCGATGACCGACGAGGTCGCGCAGATGGTCCTGCGGGACAACGTGGCGCAGAACTTCCTCATGGGTATCTCGCGCACCGAGGCGTCGCAGATGCTGAGCGTGCAGATGCGGCTCGTCGAGGATCTCGAAGAGCGGCGCGGCCTGGATCGCGAACTCGAGGCGCTGCCCTCGGATCAGGAGATGAAGCGCAGGCTGGAAGAAGGCTCCGGGCTGGCATCGCCGGAGCTGGCCAATCTGATGGCGCACGTGAAGCTCTCGCTCAAGGCCGATCTGCTCGATTCCGACCTGCCCGACAGCCAGTACTTCGCCATGCGGCTGCCGGATTACTTCCCGACACCGCTGCGCGACCGTTTCGGGGCGGCGATCAAGCGGCACCGGCTGCGCCGGGAGATCGTCACCACCATGATCGCCAACGAGATGGTGGACTACGGCGGCATCACCTACGCGCACCGATTGAACGAGGAGGTCGGCGCCACCACCACCGACGCGGTGCGCGCTTTCGCCGCCGCCAGCGGGATCTTCGACCTGCACAAGACGTGGACACGAATTCGCGCGTGCGACGCGCCCACGTCGGTGCGCGACCTGCTCGAACTGGAGACGAAGCGCACGCTGGACCGGGCGTCCCGCTGGCTGCTGAGCAACCGGCCGCAGCCGATCGCGGTGGGCTCGGAAATCAGCCGGTACCGCGCCGACGTGCGCGAACTGGCCCCGAAGGTGCCGGGATGGCTGCGCGGACATCACGTGTCGACCCTCACCGAGCGGTCCGCCGAGCTGATCGCCCGCGGCGCGCCGACCGATCTGGCCACCGAGGTCTTCGGCCTGCTCCACCTGTTCCCGCTGCTGGACATCGTGGACATCGCCGACATCACCGACCGGGACGGCGACGAGGTGGGGTCGCTGTACTACGCGCTCAACGATCACCTCAAGATCGACTGGCTGTTGCAGGCGGTCAGCCACCTCGAACGCGGCGACCGCTGGCACGCGCTGGCGCGGCTCGCGCTGCGCGACGACATGTACGGGTCGCTGCGCTCGCTCACCCTCGACGTGCTCTCCGGCGGCGACCCCGAGGAGACGGCGGATGAGAAGATTGCATACTGGGAGTCGAAGAATCAGTCCCGCCTCGGCCGAGCCAGGGCGGCGCTGTCGGAATTGTTCGAGTCCGGAACCCACGATCTCGCCACGTTGTCGGTTGCAGCGCGGCAAGTGCGGAGCATGGTGAGCGGGGTGGGCGCTCAATCGGAGGTACCACGTTGACGAGTTCGGTGAGCGGAAGTGGGAAAGCGGCGGGCAGCCTCGTGCTGCCCAGGCGTTTCCACGCCAAGGTGGACGTCAGGTGGTCGGACATGGACGTGTTCCAGCACGTCAACCATGCCCGGATGGTGACGTTGCTGGAGGAGGCGCGGATTCCGTGGCTGTTCGAGGACGGCCGGCCGACCGCCCCGCTGCGCGAGGGATGCGTACTCGCCGACCTGCGGGTCCGCTACCGCGGCCAGCTGCGGCACGAGGACACGCCGCTGGATATCGCCATGTGGATCGAGCAGTTGCGCGCGGTCGACTTCACCATCGGCTACGAGGTGCGGGCGGCGGGCGCGCAGCCCGATTCGCCCGCGGCCGTGGTCGCGTCCACGCAGATCGCGGCGTTCGACATGCGGGCGCAGCGATTGCGCAGGCTCACCGACGCCGAGCGTGATTACCTGTCCGAATGGATGGAGTGAGTGGCCGCGCGTCGATGATCGTCGAGTGCTGACGGCGGTGCTGCCGTGATAGCGGAACAACGAGTGCTACATGTGCCGGATCCGGCGGAGCGAGAAAACCTCGCGACGTTTCTGACCAGGGCCGTGCGGTTGGACCCGGCGGCGGTGGTGCGCTTGCGCCGCCGCGGGGAGAAGTACGTCGCGGCCTGGGTGGCGACGGGTTTCGAGGCGCTGGCCATGCGCACGGTGGTCGCCGAGCTCGGTGTCGACGACGTGACCGTCGGCGCCGATCTCGTGCTGGCCGGTTCGGCGAGCGGCGGTCCGATCGACCTGGGATTCTCGATGGATTCCGCGTGGCGTGGCGCGCTGCCGCCCACGGACGGTTTCGCGCACGTCGACGACGTGCCCGCGCGCACCTTGGTGGAACTCGCCGAGCAGGGTGCGCAGCTGGCGAAGGAACACGGCAGCAGTCACGGCCCGCCCGCCTCGTTGCTCGATCAGGCGGTGCTGACCGTGTCCGGCGCGGGCGCCCGGGTGCAGGTGCCGATGCGGGTCGTCTTCGCCCTCACGGCCATGGACTTCATCCCGCATTCGGGGGAGAAGGCCGACGCCCGCCGTATTCCGCCCACCGAGATCGTGCGTGTCCGGGCGACCAGGACATGGCTGCGGCTCGACGCCCGCTACGGCTCCGTGGCTCGGCGGCTCGGCGGAGGGATTCCCCTGCTGCCGCATTGAGCGTGCCGCGTGCTGAAACCGCTGTGGGCCGGACATCGTTGCGCCGCTCGAATGTCTACGTCCGTGTCGTCGAGTGCACCTTCAGCTTGCTGCTTCCGCGTAGACGCCGACGTCCCGTCGATGCGCGCGGCCCGGGGCAGCGGGAGAGCGGTGCGAGAGTGGCTATCGACGCGCGAGTGTCCTCGGGGACCGAAAACGCTTCCCGGACCACCGATTGTGCTGCCTCGCAATACTTTCGCTCCACGATGTGGCGGTTTCGCGGCGCGGTCGGCCCCGCCTCGAGGGGTGGATCGCCCGCTGGTGCCGGTGGGCGGTGTGCTGCCAGCGGCCGCCGCGCGTATCGACAGTTGTCTGCGCGGGGTGTTGCGGTGTCGGCGGCTTGCTTCGAGGGTGGATCGCCCGTTGATGCCGACGGGCGGTCATGCTGCCGTCGGTCGCGCGCACGATCCGCTGACGACGGATCCGCCGTTTGCCGGACCGGCCTTTCGCGAGAATCGAATTCGTTCCGGACGGTCATCATCGAGCTCGGTTGTGCTGTACGCGGCGGTATTCCGGTAGCGAGGCGGACCCGGTAGCACGTGGACGCCCGGGAACGATCGATGGTATGGGCGGCGCCGTCGGCAGGAGGGGACGGCGCCGCCCTTCGCGAAAAAAGGTGGCAGAAAGCCTATTCGGGCCTGTCAGGGGACGCCGATCGAGCGAAGGAGTGCCGCCGTCGCGGCGGCGGCGAGCATGACCAGCAAGATGGGGCGTTGGTACCAGGCCAACACTCCGCCGACGAGAACGCCTGCGGGCACGGCGAATCCGAGGCTCGCGGTGCCGATCGGCAGGGTGGTCACGGCCACCACCGCGGCCAGCAGCACGACGGCGCCGATTTCCAGCATGCGCACCGCGCGCGCCGGAATGCGCACCCGCTCGCGCAGCGCGGGCCCGGCCCAGCGAAACGCGTAGGTGCCCGCGGCGAGGGCGATGATTCCGGCGGCCAGCATCACACGGCTCCCCGTGCGGCCGACTGCTCAGGTTTTCCCCGCGCCGCGACCAGCACCCCGCAGAGGGCGAGCAGGACCGGCAGTCCGGTGGGCAGGAACGGAGCGCAGGCCAGCGCGATCGCCGTGCCCGCACCCACCGCGGCGAGGGTGGTGCGATCCCGCAGAGCCGGCAGCACCAGCGCGAGCAGGACTGCGGGAAACACCGCGTCGAGTCCGAACGCCGATGTGTCCGGGATTACCGATCCGATCAACGCCCCGATGGCCGCGCCGCCGGGCCAGGCGAGCAGCACCCCCGCGCCCGTGAGCCAGTAGGCCGCCCGCCTGCGCCGCGCGTCGGGCTGCGCGATGGTCATGGCGACCGACTCGTCGTTCATCAGATGGACGCCCAGTGACCTGCGCCAACCCGTGCCTACCGCGTCGGGGACCGACAGCCCGTACGGCACATGCCTGGCGTTCACCAGCAAACCCGCCAGCACCGCCGCGATCGGACTGCCCCCCGCGGCCACGATGCCGATGAAGAGGAATTCCGAACTTCCGGCGAGTACCACGCACCCGAGCAGGATCGGGAGCCAGATCGGCAAGCCCGCCGCGACCGCGGTCGCCCCGTAGGAGACCCCCATCACGCCGACGGCGAGACACACCGCCCCGATGCCCGCCATCACGTCTCGATCGAGTGTTCGCCATATCGAACGCATGTTGTTTATAGTGAACATGGCGCCCGGTTCCGTCAATATGGTTTTCTGTCGCTATTCGCCCGGCCACAGGTTTCGAGCGAAGCGAGACCGTAGACGTAGCGCCACAGGCGACGCAGAACAAACGGAGCGGGTATGACCGAGCAGGACGCGACGACAACACCCCAGGCGGTGATCGCCGCCGCGCTGCGCCGCGAGCGGACTCGGGCCGGGTTGTCGCTGAGCGAGGTCGCCGGCCGGGCGGGTATCGCGAAATCCACGCTGTCACAGTTGGAGTCGGGTACCGGGAATCCGAGCCTGGAAACCCTGTGGGCGCTGTGCGTCACCCTGGATATGCCGTTCTCCCGATTGCTCGACCCGCCGCGCCCGAGCGTGCACGTGATTCGTGCCGGTGAGGGCCCGGTGGTCGCGGCCGAGCAATCCGAGTACCGGGCGACCCTGCTGGCGGCCGGGCCGGCCAATTCCCGCCGCGATCTGTTTCGCATCACCGCGGAGCCGGGGCATGCGCGCCGGTCGGATCCGCACATCGCCGGGGTGGTCGAACATGTACTGCTCGCCGAGGGACGCGCGCTCGTCGGACCGGTCGACGCGCCCGTCGAACTGCACCCGGGCGACTACATCGCATACCCGGGTGACCGGCCACACGTCTTCGAGGCGCTCGCGTCGCCGACTTGGGCGACGCTGGTGGTGGAATACACCTGACCCTCAGGCGGCGCCTTCGCCGAGATACTGCAACCACACCGGGTCGAGTTCGGCGGTGGTGGACAGCAGGCGCCAGTGCGGGCCCTTCGGCGAGACCAGCGGGGCTCGCAGCGTCCAGCCCAGCTCGCTGAGCAGCTTGTCGGCTTTGCGGTGGTTGCACGGCGCGCAGCTGGCGACGCAGTTCTCCCAGGAATGTTCCCCGCCGCGGCTGCGCGGGATGACGTGATCGATGGTCTCGGCCTTGCCGCCGCAGTAACCGCAGCGGTAGCGATCGCGGTGCATGAGGGCGGCGCGGGTCATCGGCACCCGGGCGCGGTACGGGACGTGGACATAGCTGCGCAGGCGGATCACGGAGGGGATGGCCACCGCCGTCTCGGCGGAGTGGACTACCGGCCCTTCGTCACTGTGATGAATGGCGTCGGCCTTGTCGCAGATGAGCAGGACGATCGCGCGGCGCGCGGACAGAGCGGTGAGCGGCTCATAGGTGGCGTTCAACAGCAACACCCTGGTCTTGAGCCAGTTCGTGCCTTCGGCGGGCGGGGCGGTGGGGCGGGGCCCGTGGTCGTGATGGCCACGATGTCCACCCGGATGATGGTCGGACACGATGTGCAGCGGAGTAGCCCCCGACCCACGATTGTGGACGTCGGCGGGCTGGAGTTGTCGGTGCGCTCGCGCCTCGTGTGATCGGGCGCTGTGCCGCTGCTTCATCTCGACCTCGATTTCATGATTGGCAGGATCATGTGGTATCTGCAAAGCAGAGACTGTCACCCAGTTGACCATGGAATGTCGGGCATTGCACGGTGATTTTCAACAATGTCCGGTTAACTGTGGCTGAAGTGCCATTTCAGCGCGATGTTCCGGTTGCCGAGCGGCAGCGCGAGGGCAGTGCGGCGGCAGTCCCCCCGCGCGGGCACAATGGACAGCGGCGCATCCGGTGAATCGAGAGGGTCTATGACTTCGGGCGAGCAGACGGCGACGTCGTTCTACGAGGCGGTCGGTGGGGCGGAGACGTTCCAGCGGCTCGTCGCGACGTTCTATCGCGAGGTGGCCTCCGACGAGGTGCTGCGCCCGCTGTATCCGGAGGAGGATCTCGGCCCGGCGGAGCGGCGCTTGCGAATGTTCCTCGAGCAGTACTGGGGCGGTCCGCGCACCTACTCCGACGAGCGCGGCCACCCTCGCCTGCGCATGCGGCACATGCCGTTCACCATCGGACCCATCGAGCGGGACGCATGGCTGCGGTGTATGCGCATCGCGGTCGCCGAGATCGAGCCCGAAACCCTGGATGACGAGCATCGCAAGGCGCTGTTGGACTACTTGGAGATGGCAGCCAACTCCTTGGTGAACGCCCCGTTCTGACAATGCGTTCGCCATGGGGCGGCAGTGTGTTTTCTACCGCGTTGTGGTGACGACGGATTCGCTGGTGAACCCGGGGTGACGGGGGCATGGCGCCTGAGAAACGGTGTAGAGCAGGGTTTTTCGCCTCCCTGCGGGTCGCTGCTGAACATTTGCCCGCGATTCGAAAGCTATCTCGCCTGAAGGCTTTCGCGTCGAAACTTTGGCACTATTGCGGATGTGAGTGATGCACCAGCCGTAACGGCGCCGGTGGATCCCACCACTCAGTCGTGGTGGCGGTCGGCCGTGTTCTACCAGGTTTATCCGAGATCTTTCGCGGACTCGAGCGGAGACGGGGTCGGCGATCTCGGGGGAGTCCGGGACAAACTGGGCTATCTCGAACTGCTCGGGGTCGACGCGCTGTGGATCTGCCCCGTGATGCGTTCGCCGATGGCCGACGGTGGCTACGACGTTGCCGACCCGCGTGACATCGATCAGCTCTTCGGCGGGCTCGCCGCGATGGACGCGCTGATCGCCGAGGCGCACGCCCGCCGGATCAGGGTGACCATGGACCTGGTGCCCAACCACACCAGCGACCGGCATCCGTGGTTCCGCGCGGCACTGGCCGCGGCTCCCGGCAGTCCGGAGCGCGACCGGTACATCTTCCGCGACGGCCGTGGGCCCGGCGGCGCCGAGCCGCCCAACAACTGGCCGAGCATCTTCGGTGGCCCGGCCTGGACGAGGATCACCGAACCCGACGGCACGCCCGGCCAGTGGTACCTGCACATCTTCGCCCGGGAA
Source organism: Nocardia sp. NPDC005745 (assembly GCF_040630775.1). Classification (NCBI taxonomy): domain Bacteria; kingdom Bacillati; phylum Actinomycetota; class Actinomycetes; order Mycobacteriales; family Nocardiaceae; genus Nocardia; species Nocardia sp. NPDC005745. The sequence continues at coordinate 27,620 of NZ_JBEXYF010000031.1, read as the reverse complement.
CAGCCGGACCTGAACTGGTCGAATGCCGAGGTCGCCGCCGATTTCGAGCAGACGCTGCGGTTCTGGCTCGACCGGGGGGTGGACGGGTTCCGGATCGACGTCGCGCACGGCATGGCCAAGCCGGACGGTTTGCCCGACATGCCCCAGTTGTCCGCCTCGGCCCTGCTGGCGCACGACGACAGCGACCCGCGGTTCAACAATCCCGCCGTCCACGACATCCACCGCCGGATCCGCAAGGTGGTCGAGGAATACCCCGACGCGGTGACCATCGGTGAAGTGTGGGTGAACGACAACACCCGCTTCGGCGAGTACGTACGCCCCGACGAACTGCACCTGGCGTTCAACTTCCGCCTCGCGGAATCGTCGTTCGACGCCGAGGCGGTGCGCGACGCGATCGACAACTCGCTCGCCGCCGTCGCCCCGGTCTTCGCCGTCCCCACCTGGACGCTGTCCAACCACGACATCGAGCGCGAGGTCACCCGGTACGGCGGCGGCGCACTCGGCGTCGCGCGCGCTCGGGCGATGATCCTGCTGGAACTGGCGCTGCCCGGCGCGGTCTTCATCTACAACGGCTCCGAGCTGGGGCTGCCCAACGTCGACGACCTGCCGGACGATGTGTTGCAGGATCCGGTGTGGGAGCGCTCCGGGCACACCCAGCGCGGCCGTGACGGGTGCCGGGTGCCGCTGCCGTGGGAGGGCGCCACGCCGCCGTACGGGTTCACCACCGGAACACCGTGGCTGCCCATGCCGCCGGACTGGGCGCCGCTGACCGTGGAGGCTCAGCTCGAGGAGCTGGGGTCGACCCTGTCGCTGTATCGCCTCGGTATCGAACTGCGCTCGCTGCGTCCGGAGTTCGCGGGGGACCGGGTCGAGTGGTACGGCAGCCCGCCGGGCTGTCTCGCGTTCCGCCGACCGGGCGGACTGGTCTGCGTGCTCAACGCCTCGGACGCGCCCATCCAGCTACCGCCGGGAGACGTGCTGCTGGCCAGCGCGCCTGCCGAGGGCGGCCAGCTGCCGCCCAACGCGGCGGCCTGGCTGGTCTGAGGCACGGCGAAACTCCCAGCTTGGCGCCGGTGCCGTCGACTCGGACGGCGTTCCGGCGCGACCGGACGGAGAACTACTACAGAGGATCGTCTACCTTTGACCCGTGAGCATTCTCGAGACAGTGCTGATCTTCGCCGGCATCCCGCTGGTGATCTACGGCGTGATCGCCGGATTGTCGTTCCTCGGTAAGCCGCTGCCTGGCGAGAAGCCGGTCCACTTCGCCCTCGGCCAGAAGTGGACCCAGTCGCCGGTGCTGTGGAGTGCCACTGAAGAGGTGATCGGCTCGGGTCACCACTTTCCGGAAACGCCGCATGGACACCATGCGGCCATCGAGTCCACCGAGGTGGAACTGATCGGAGGACGGGCAAGTGGCAGGTTCTAAGTGGCCCGCGGTGGTCGAAGCCGATTTGCCGCACGGATACGCCATCACCACCAGCGGGCGCGTCTCCGGCGTGCACGAGGCGGGCGATGTGTTCAAGGAAGCGCCGTTCAACGATGAAGAGCGGCTCACCATGGACAACGTGCTGACCGAGGCGACCCGCGCGACCAAGGTGCGCTTCAACGTCTACATCGGCGATCTGGGCGAGGACCCGGCCGCGGCTGCGGACGCGATCTTCCCCGGTACGCCCGAGGCGGCGCACTCGGTGCTGATCGCCGTATCGCCCAACGAGAAGGCGATCGAGGTGCGCTCGGGCAAGGCGGTCGCCGACCGTGCGAACGATCGCGTCTGCCAGCTCGGCGTCACGGCCGCGCTCAGCTCGTTCCGGCAAGGCCAGCTGATCGACGGCGTGGTCTCCGCGGTGCGCGTGATGGCCGCCGCCATCGGTAGGTAGTTTCGCTGTCGTAGTCCGGCGCTCCACCCGATCGGGTGGAGCGCCGGTTTCGTCTACGGCTGGGCGTCGAAGGCGCGGGCGCGCAGCGAGCGTTCGATGCCCGCCTTGCCCTCGCTGACCAGGCGGCGCAGCGCCGGCGGGTGGTCGCCCGCGAGGAACTTGTCGGCGACGGCCACCGCGTCCTCGCTGATCGCCCAGTGCGGGTAGAGGCCTACCACCACGGTCTGGGCCACTTCACTGGAGCGGCGCTCCCAGACGCCGGGGACCTCGGCGAAATATCGCTCCACGTAGGACGTGAGCAGCTCACCCTGTCCTGCGGGCGCGAAGCCGCCGACGATCGAGCGGGCGGTGACATTGGGCACCGAGTCGTCGCCCATCACCGTCGCCCACGCCTGCTCCTTCACCTCGGCGATCGGACGCGCCGTCGCCGCGGCGGCCGCCTGCCGCTTGCCCGCGGCCGTCGGGTCGTTGGACAGCTCTTGGTCGATGACCGGCGTGTCCAGCCCGTCGGCGTCCACCTCGCCCGCCGCCGCGAGCGCGGCGAGAAGCCGCCAGCGCAGATCGGTGTCGACGACCAGACCGGGCAGCCCGACCTTCGCCGGATCGCCGTCGAGCAGTTCGCGCAGCACCTCGGTGTGCCAGGCCGACAGCTTCGCTCCGGTCAGCGCGTTGACGAAGGCCAGCTGGTGGTCGGAGCCCGGCTCGGCTTCGCGTGCCAGCTCCAGCAGCCGGTTCGCGTATTCCGGCCAGCCGGTGGCCGCGGCCCATTCGGGATCGGCGTAGCTGCTCAGCGCGGTGTTGGCTTGCATCAGCAGCCGCTGCACCACGCCGATCTCGGTCTCGGCGCCGACGCCACGCTCGACCAGCGCCACGAAATCGCGGGCGCGGAACTCCGCCTGGCGGGTCATCTCCCAGGCCGCGGACCAGGCCAGCGTGCGCGGCAGCGGCTCCGCGATGTCGGCGATGCGGTTGACCAGCACGTCGAGCGAATCGGCATCGAGGCGGATCGAGCAGTAGGTGAGATCGTCGTCGTTGACCAGCACGAACTTGCCGCGCGGCACGCCGACCAGCTCGGGCACCTCGGTCCGTTCGGCAGCGTCGAGGTCGAGCTCGACGCGCTTCGTGCGCACCAGCTTTCCGTCCTGGTAGTCGTACACGCCGATGGCCAGCCGGTGCACGCGCCGCTCACCGGCGCCGGGCTGCGCGCCTTCCTGCACCACCGCGAAGGAGCCGAACTTCCCCTCGGCGTCCACCTCGAAATCCGGGCGCAGGATGTTCAGCCCGGTGGTCTTGAGCCACTGCGCGCCCCACGTGGACAGATCGCGACCGGACGACTTCTCCAACGCCGACAGCAGGTCGTCGAAGGTGGCGTTGCCGTAGGCGTGATCGGCGAAGTACGCGCGCAGACCGGCCAGGAACGGCTCCAGACCGACATAGGCGACGAGCTGCTTGAGGACGCTGGCGCCCTTGGCGTAGGTGATGCCGTCGAAGTTCACCTCGACCGCGGCGAGATCGGGGATGTCCGCGGCGATCGGGTGGGTGGAGGGCAGCTGGTCCTGCCGGTAGGCCCAGGACTTCTCCACGTTCGCGAACGTGGTCCACGCGCTGGCGTATTCGGTGGCCTCGGACTGGCACAGCACCGACGCGAAGGTGGCGAACGACTCGTTCAGCCACAGATCGTCCCACCACTTCATGGTGACCAGGTCGCCGAACCACATGTGCGCCATCTCGTGCAGCACGGTCTCGGCGCGGCGCTCGTAGGACGCTCGGGTGACCTTGGACCGGAAGACGTAGTCCTCCAGGAAGGTCACCGCGCCCGCGTTCTCCATCGCGCCCGCGTTGAACTCGGGGACGAACAGCTGGTCGTACTTGCCGAACGCGTACGGCACGCCGAAGTTGCGGTGGTAGAAGCCGAAACCCTGCTTGGTCTCGGTGAACAGCCGCTCGGCGTCCATGTACTCGGCCAGCGAGGTCCGGCAGTAGATGCCCAGCGGGATGCTGCCGTGCTCGTCGGTGTAGACGTCGGTCCACTGCGCGTACGGGCCTGCGATGAGCGCGACCAGGTAGGTGCTCATCTTCGGGGTGGTGCGGAAGACGTGCTTGCCCGGCTCCGGCGCGAGCGTCTGCACGACGGCGGCATTGGAGATGACCTGCCAGTCCTCCGGCGCGGTGACGGCGAGGTCGAAGGTGGCTTTGAGATCCGGCTGGTCGAAGCAGGCGAACATGCGCTTGGCATCGGCGGTTTCGAACTGCGAGTACAGGTACACGGCCTCGTCGGCGGGATCGACGAACCGGTGCAGGCCCTCGCCGGTGTGCGAGTACTCGCAGTCGGCCTCCACCACCAGCTCGTTGCGCTCGGCCAGGCCGGTCAGCGTGATCCCGGTGGACTCGTCGTAGTCGGAGACGTCCAGCGCGGTGCCGTTGAGTACCGCCGAGCGCACGCCGCGCGCCACGATGTCGATGAACGTGCTCGCGCCCGGCGTCGCGGTGAAGGTCACGGTGCTGCGGGAGAAGAAGGTGTGCTCGCCCGGTTCGCCCGCGCCGTCGGTGAGGTCCAGCTCGACGCGGTAGTTCTCGACCGACACTGTCGCGGCGCGTTCGATCGCTTGGTCGCGAGTGAGATTGGGTGCGGACATAAGGCTCCTTCGGGGTCGAAGAACTGGCACGGGCGACACCCACAATGCCACCTCGGCGTACCGGGCCGCGCGGGACTTTCCCGACAAACCTCGATGAGCGGGCCCTCCTGCGCGCCGGGACGGCGGTGCGACCCGGGCGGCGCGACGGCCGTGCTCGGAGGCGGCGGTATTGTGCCTGCTACAGCACAGGTTCACCACCACGGATTCGGAGGCTCGACGTTGAAGCATGTGCACGCCGGGAAGGTGCGTGACCTGTACGAGGACGGCGACACGCTGTTGCTGGTCGCCTCCGACCGGGTGTCGGTGTACGACGTGGTGCTGCCGACGCCGATCCCGGACAAGGGCGCACTGCTGACGCAGCTGTCGAACTGGTGGTTCGAGTACTTCACCGACGTGCCCAACCACGTGGTCTCCGCGACCGACGTGCCCGCCGAGTTCGCCGGTCGCGGCATCCGGGTCAAGCCGTTGAAGATGGTGCAGGTGGAGTGCATCGCGCGCGGTTACCTGACCGGCTCGGGCCTGGTGGAATACCGGCGGACGGGCTCGGTGTCCGGGGTCGCGCTGCCGCCCGGCCTGCGCGAGGGCGACCAGCTGCCGGAGCCGATCTTCACCCCGACCACCAAAGCGTCCGAGGGACACGACGAGCCGATCACCTTCGCGGACGTGGTGAACCAGGAGGGGCGCGAGGTCGCCGAGCGGCTGCGCGAGCTGACCCTGCACCTCTACACCCGCGGAGCCGCACACGCCGCCGAACGGGGTGTCATCGTCGCCGACACCAAGGTCGAATTCGGCTGGGAGGGTGACGTGCTCACCCTCGGCGACGAAGTGCTCACGTCCGATTCCTCGCGTTTCTGGCCCGCCGACGAGTGGGAGCCGGGCCGCGCGCAGCGTTCGTTCGACAAGCAGTTCGTTCGCGACTGGTCCACCTCCACGGGCTGGAACAAGGAGGCGCCCGGCCCGGAGATCCCGGCCGATGTCGTTGCGGCGACGCGCGAGAAGTATGTCGAGGCCTACGAACTCATCACCGGCCGGACCTGGGCGGGCGTGCCGCGGTAACGCTCAGTCGGTGAGCAGCTCGGCCAGCCGGTCCAGGCAGGGCCGCTGGCCGGCGACCAGTTTGTCGCGCGCGGTGGCCGTGTCGAACCATTCCGCGCGATCGATCTCCGGGAACTGCGCGAACCGGCCGGAGCGCGGCGGCCATTCCAGTTCGAAGGTTCCCGGCGCCACGGCGGCGGGGTCGAGATCGCCTTCGACGGCCCAGGCGGTGAGAACCTTCCTGCCGCTGCTGTAGCGCATCTCGCCCAGCGGCCGCCACGTGCCGTCCGGGACCGGGAGTCCGAGTTCCTCGGTGAACTCGCGGCTCGCCGCGGCTCGCGCGTCCTCCGTCTCCGGTTCGTACTCGCCCTTCGGAATCGACCATGCGCCCAGGTCTTTTCGCGCCCAGAACGGACCACCCATGTGCCCGAGCAACACCTCGACGGCGCCGTCGGAGTTCCGGCGGAAGAGAAGGACTCCCGCACTGTGTCTGCCTGCCACACGCGTAGTCTGCCCGGTCGTGCTCGGCCGAGCCTTCTCGGCCGTCCTGCCGGGCGCGTCGCCGGAGCAGCCGTTGCCACGAACGCGCCGTCATCATCGGTCGCAGGCTTCGGTCGCTCCCATACAGAGCCGCGCGAGGGTCGCCCCCTATGGCGCGGTGCGGCCGGGCGAGCGCTGATAGCCTGCCGAGCCGCCCGGGTTCATGCCGCTGACCGTGCAGAACTCCGCCTCACCCGGCGAGATTCGCCCGCGCTTCCTGGCGCAGCCGTGCCGCGCGGATCGTGAGGTAGTCGCGCTCGGGGACGCTCGTCGTACGGGCGGCGGCTTTGGTGTAGCAATCGATGGCGGCGCCCACCGCACCGGCCATCTCGTGCAGGTGGCCGCGTACGGCGTCGAGCCGGTGGGTCCCCGGCAGCCGGCCGTCGAGGGCCTCGGCCAGCGCGAGACCGGCTTGCGGCCCCGCCACCATCGCCGTCGCCACCGCCCGGTTGAGCGTCACCATCGGATTGTCCGAGAGCTGTTCGAGCCGGTCGTACAGCGCCAGGATCTTGGCCCACTCGGTGTCCTCGGCACGCGCGGCCTGCGCGTGCAGGACCGCTATGGCCGCCTGGATCTGATAGGGGCCACGCAGGCCGCCGGCGAGCGTGCCGGTGACGAGAGTCGTCCCTTCGGTGATCAGCGCCCGGTTCCACAGCGCGCGATCCTGCTCGGCCAGCGGGATGAGCTCGCCGTGGGGACCGGTGCGTGCGGCGCGCCGGGCGTCGGTGAGCAGCATCAATGCGAGCAGGCCGGTGACCTCGGGGTCTTCGGGCAGCAGCCGGTGCACCGCCCTGGTGAGCCGGATCGCCTCGTCGGACAGGTCCGTCCGCTGCAAGGTGTGCCCCGAGCTGCTGGTGTGGCCTTCGTTGAAGATCAGGTACAGCACGTGCAGGACCGCGCCGAGCCGCTCCCGCCACCGCTGGTCACCCGGCTGCGCGAAGGGCCGCTCGACCGTGGCCAGTTTCTTCTTCGCCCGGGTGATCCGCTGCGCCATCGTCGCTTCCGGCAGCAGGAAGGCGCGGGCGATCTGGTCGGTGCCGAGGCCACCCACAGCGCGCAGCGTCAACGCGATGGCGGCGGCGGGCGACAGCGCCGGATGGCAGCACAGGAACAGCATGGTGAGCGTGTCGTCGTTGTCCACCGGGACGGCGTCGGTCACCTCGCGGTCGAAGGCGGTGGTCTCCCTGCGCCGCCGGGCGACCTCCGCGCGCACGGCGTCGGCCATGCGGCGCTGCGCGACCTGGATCAGCCAGGCCCGTGGATTGTCCGGCAGGCCCTCCTTCGGCCACTGGGTCGCGGCCGCCAGCAGCGCTTCCTGCAACGCGTCCTCTGCGGTGTCGAAGTCGCCGAAGCGGCGGAGGAGCGTTCCGAGGACCTGCGGCGCCATTGCGCGCAGCAGGTCCTCGGTGCTCGCCGGGAGCGGTGTGTCGTCGGGCACCGCACGCCGGTCGCTCATTGCTCGGTGGCGGGGGCGCCCATCACCGCGCGAACTTCGATGTACTCGCCGATCGGTTTGCCGCCCGGACCGGGGGCGGCGGAGGCCTGCGCGGCGATCTCGTAGGCCCGTTCGGGGCTGTCCACGTCGACGATCCAGTACCCGGCGAGGAACTCCTTGGTCTCCGGGAAAGGCCCGTCGGTGACCACCGGCGCCGACCGGCCGTCGGAATTGACGATCCGTGCCTCGTCCGGCCCGGCCAACCCCTGCGCGTCCACCAGCTCGCCCGCCTCGGCCAGCTGCGCACCCAGCGCGCGCTGGAAGTCTATGTGCGCTCGGATTTCTTCCGGGGACCATTCGTTGATCGGTGTGTCGCAGTACGCGGTAGGTCCGTAGGTCTTCAGCAGCATGTACTTCACGATTCGTGTCCTCTTTTCCGGCCTCCGGCCGCGTGGAGCGCCCCGGTGACGCTCGCAAGCAGGTCGGAGACCCGCGCGCGGATTCGACACAACTTGTCGGTGATCCACGTCACAGCTTGGCGGTGGTGTCGGCCAGCCGGTCCGGGTCGACCGGATCGCCCGCGAGAATCAGTTCCTTGATCCGGTCGGTCACGTCCCAGACGTTCACGTTCATCCCGGCGAGCACCCGGTTGCCGGAGTCCAGCCAGAACGCCACGAACTCGCGCGCCGCCGTATCGCCGCGCACGACGACCCTGGCGTATTCACCCGGTGCGGCGAACCCGGTGTACTCCATGCCCAGGTCGTACTGATCGGTGAAGAAGTAGGGCAGCCGGTCGTAGGCCGCCTGCTCGCCGAGCATGGTCGCGGCGGCGACCGCGGGTTGGTTGAGTGCGTTCGCCCAGTGCTCCACCCGGATCCGCCTGCCGAGGACCGGGTGCTGCTGCGCCGCGATGTCGCCGACCGCGACGATATCCGGATCGCTGGTGGCCAGGCGTTCGTCGACGAGCACGCCGTCGTCCACCGCGAGCCCGCCGTCGGCGGCCAGATCGACGTTCGGGCGCGCGCCGACCGCGACCAGTATCGCGTCGGCTTCGATCGTGCTGCCGTCCGCGAGCCGGACGCCGTTGGCGACGTCGGTGGCGATGGCCTCCTCGGTGGTGATCGCGTCGAGCTGAGCGCCGAACCGGAAATCGACGCCGTTGGCGCGGTGCAGGTCGGCGAAGACCTGGGCCATCTCCGGGCCGAGCACCGCCAGCAGCGGTAGGTCGGCGCGTTCGACGACGGTGACCTCGACCCCGGCCGAGCGCGCGGCCGCCGCGACCTCCAGGCCGATCCAGCCCGCTCCGATGATGACGATCCGGCGCGCGCTGCCGAACAGTTCGATCAAGGTGTCGGAATCCTCGATGGTCCGCAACGTGTACACGTTGGGCGCGTCGGCGCCGGGAACCGGCAGCGTCCGCGGCGTCGAACCGGTGGCGAGTGCGAGCTTGTCGTAGGGCAGGGTGGAATCGTCGGGCAGGGTGATCGTCTTCGCCGCGGGGTCGAGTCCGGTGACGGTGGTGCCGAGGCGGACCTCGACGTGGTGGTCGCGGTACCACTGCGCGGGAACGACGGTGAACTCGGGCAGCGACTTCTTCCCCGCGAGGTGCTCCTTCGACAGCGGCGGCCGCTCGTAGGGCAAGTGCTCCTCGGCCCCGATCAGCGTCACGGTTCCGTCGAAATCCTTGGCGCGCAACGTTTCCGCGAGCTTGGCCGCGCCCAGCCCGCCGCCGACGATGACGAAACGCCGGTCAGAACTCATCGCGGACTCCTTCTCCGAAGGGAACCAAGCTCCTGCCGACCAACCCTACTGGCAGCCGTGCGCGTCGCTCGGGAAAACGGCCCCGCGGATGGGAACGAATCGCGAGCCGCCGTGGTTGCTCGGTAGGGCGGCCGCGTGTGTCCGCCGTCCGTCCAGATGTGATCGAGAGGAAGCCGCCCGTGACCGACAAAGCCACCAAGGACGTCGTCGATTTCTGGTTCGACCCGCTGTGCCCGTGGTGTTGGATCACGTCCCGCTGGATTCTCGAGGTCGAGCAGGTACGTGACATCGAAGCCCGCTTCCACGTGATGAGCCTGTCGGTGCTGAACGAGGGCAAGGACGTGTCCCCGCAGTACCAGGAACTGCTCGCCACGGGCTGGGGTCCGGTCCGCGTCGCGATCGCCGCGGCGCAGGAGCACGGCGACAAGGTCCTGTTGCCGCTGTACACCGCCATGGGCACGCGCATCCACAACCGGCGTGCCGAGTACGAACGCGAGAGCAGCGAGGAGTCCCTCGCCGCGGTGATCGCCGACTCGCTCGCCGAGGTGGGCCTGCCCGCCGAGCTGGCCGCGGCCGCCGAGAGCACCGACTACGACGAGGCGCTGCGCAAGAGCCACCACGCGGGCATGGACAAGGTTGGGCCGGACGTCGGCACTCCGACCATCCACATCAACGGGACCGCGTTCTTCGGCCCGGTCCTGTCCCGGATCCCGCGCGGCGAGGAGGCGGGCAAGGTCTGGGACGGCGCTGTGTTGCTGGCGTCCTACCCGCACTTCTACGAGTTGAAGCGCACGCGGACGGAGGATCCGTCGTTCGACTGAGCACCGTGCGCGGGTGCCGACGTGCGGCACCCGCGCATCCTCACAGCACGGACTTCGGCGGGCTCGCCGGTAGCTGACCGTAGGAGCTCGCGTAACCATCCGCGGGCACGCTCGCGCCCACGGGTGGTGCCGGACGCAGGAACAACTTCCCGTGCCTGCTGCGGTCGCGCAGCGCCCACATCCGCCAGGTGAGCACCGGATGGCTGGACAGGGCGTTCACCATCCAGACGAAGAATCCCTTCTCGACGACCGCCCGGTCGGCCATCTCGTCGAAGCCGACCAGCCTGTTCATGTACTTGCCCGCGGCCAGGGTGCCCATGGCGGCGGACGCCCCGGTGTGCCGATTGCAGAAACCGTGGTTGTCGGCGGTGTACTCCTGCGCGCGGACCAGGCTGCTGCCGATGATCGGCAGGAACGGCACGAGGAACATGCCCAGCTGCCGCCAATACGACGTGTGTCCCGCCGCGATGTGGCCGACTTCGTGCCCGATGATGAACGCCAGCGCGTCCGGTTCGCGCGCGGCGCCACCGATCTCGAACAAGTCGCTGTAGACCACCACGTAGCGCCGGAAGCCGTGTCCGCTGGCGAACGCGTTGATCTGGCCGTTACCGAGCACCACGTACGCGTCCGGCACCTTCGCCATGCCGAAGCGGGCGGCGGCGTCCACCACCATCTGGTAGCCCTCGGGGAACTGGGTCGGCGACATCCGCACGCCGTTGACCCGCTGACCCGCGTAGTTGACGCCGCGGCCGAACCACAGCAGTAGCGGAGCGGCCGCGAACGCCAGGACGTACTGGTCGAAGTTCCCGGTGGCGAGCAGCGCCAGCGCGATCAGGTACGCGAACACGGTCAGCACCACCACGACGACGAGCATCGGGATCTCCCAGCTGTGCCGGGCGGGCATGCCGAAGGGCGACAGACCGCGAGGCTGCCGCTGCGGCGGCCCGGGGGGCGGCATCGGAGCGCCGGGGTAGGACCCGTACGGCGCGGGGTACGCGGGGGGAGCGGCAGGGTAAGAGCCCGAGGTATACGGCCGTCCATAGGGTGCGGCAGGCGTGTCCTGAGCCGAGACCCACCCGCCCTGCTGGGCATACGGGTCGGCCTGTCGGCCCGCCTGGTCGGGCGGCTGGGGTTCGAACGGCTGCATGGGATGAACTCTATTCAGTTGCCGGGAACGGGGCTGGCGCGTCGGTCGTGTCACCGGGCCCTGTGGCCACCAACACAACTGGCGTATCAGTCGATTCGCGCAGGCCCGCCCCGGTGTTAATCGCGGGGGACGCCCTCTTGCCGCCCGCACGGCGGCCGCCTGACACAATGCCTGCCATGCGCGTTTACCTGGGTGCCGATCATGCCGGTTTCGAACTGAAGAATCTTGTCAAGGCCCATCTGGAGCAGGCGGGTCACGAGGTCGTCGACTGCGGTGCGCTCGAGTACGACGCGCTCGACGACTACCCCGCCTTCTGCATCGAGGCGGCCCGCCGGACGGTGGCCGATCCGGGCAGCCTCGGCCTGGTGTTCGGCGGCAGCGGCAACGGCGAGCAGATCGCGGCGAACAAGGTGCCCGGCGCCCGCTGCGCGCTGGCCTGGAGCGTGGAGACCGCGAAGCTGGCCCGCGAGCACAACAACGCGCAACTGATCGGTATCGGCGGCCGCATGCACTCGACCGAGGAAGCGCTGGCCATCGTGGACGCGTTCGTGTCCACCCCGTGGTCGGACGAGGAGCGCCATCAGCGGCGCATCGACATCCTGGCCGAGTACGAGAAGACCGGCGTCGCCCCCGCGGTCCCCGCGTACTGAGCGCACCGAGGTCGTAACGGGCTGTGCCGGAAGGACATACCCTGCACCGCCTCGCGCGGCTGCATCAGCGGCGCCTCGCGGGCGGTGTGGTGCGGGTGTCGAGCCCGCAGGGCAAGTTCGCCGCGGGCGCGGCTCGGGTGGACGGGCAGGTGCTGACGAAATCCGAGGCGTGGGGCAAACATCTGCTGCACCACTACGACTCGGGCCTGGTCGTGCACGTGCATCTCGGCTTGTACGGCGCCTTCACCGAATCCGCGCTGCCGATGGGGGAGCCGGTCGGACAGGTCCGGATGCGCATGTTCGGGGGCCGGGACGGGCAGCCGGGCTTCGGCACCGACCTGCGCGGGCCCACCGCGTGCGAGATCCTGCTGCCGCCGGAGGTGGCGGCGCTCACCGACCGGCTCGGCCCGGACCCGCTGCGGCGCGGCGCGGACCCCGACCGGGCATGGCGGCGCATCCAGCGTTCCCGCAGGCCGCTCGGCGCGCTGCTGATGGACCAGCAGGTAGTCGCCGGGGTCGGTAACGTCTATCGCGCGGAACTGCTGTTCCGGCATCGGATCTCGCCGCACCGCCCGGGCACGGGGCTGTCCGCGGGCGAATGGGCGCAGATGTGGTCGGATCTCGTCGCGCTCATGCGGGTGGGGGTGCGCGTCGGGAAGATGGTCGTAGTGCGGCCCGAACACGATCACGGCGAGCCGTCGTACGCCAAGGATCGTCCGCGCACCTACGTCTATCGTCGCCAGGGCGCCCCGTGCCGGCTGTGCGGGACCCCGATCGCCCATCAGGTGATGGAGGCCAGGAATCTCTTCTGGTGTCCCACCTGTCAGCCCGGCTGACCCGGCCGGTCGGTGCGGGTCAGCCCGCGACGGCGGTGTCGATGTCCGGCTCGTCCGCGAGAGCGAAGCGGCGACCGCCTGCCGTCTTGGCGGAGTACATCGCGCGGTCGGCGCGGCGCAGCAGGTCGGTGAAATCGATCGGGCTGCCCGGCGGGCTGTAGGCGGTGCCGACGCTGGCGGATACGGGCACCGGCCCCGCCGACGACCAGACCGGGTCACGCAGGGCCGCCACGATCCGATGCGCGAGATCGCCGAGGTTGTTGTGGCGGGGGTTGGTCGCGAGCACGAACTCGTCGCCGCCGTACCGGCAGATCACCGTGTCCGGGGGGCAGGCTTCGCGCAGCCTGCCGGCCAGTTCGACGAGCACCTCGTCGCCGATCGCATGTCCGTAGCCGTCGTTGATCTGCTTGAACCGGTCGAGGTCGATCAGCAGCAGTCCGACGCCGCGGGTGGGGTCGGTGGCCATCAGCCGCACCTTGTCCTGCAGCAGCGTCCGGTTGGCCAGGTCGGTGAGCGCGTCGTGGGTGGCCTCGTGGCGGAGCCGGTGCTGCAAGGCGGCGATCTCCTGCACCCGCAGCGACACTTTGGCCGACAGGTTCTGCTCCTGCTGGGCGAGGGCGCGCTCCTGCAGCGCCTGGGCGTAACTGTCGATGGCCTGGCTGGCGATGAACGGCCAGCGGGTGGCCACCAGGGAACCGGGCGCGCCGGAGGGGAAACCCAGCAGCCAGCGCGTGGCCTGCGCCAGCATCCGGATCCGGTCGAACGGCGCCTCGGCGAGCCGGGCACCGAGCATCCGTGCTTCGGGCACCGGGAACGGCTCGGACCTGGCGAGCCTGAGCAAGCGCTCGACGATCTCGATCAGCACCGGTTCCAAGTGCTGGGGCGCCGCGCCCGAACCGGGCTCGGCGCAGACCGCACGGGCCCAGGCGCGGGCCATGGCGGCTACCGGGGGCTCGATGTCGGTCGACATCGGACTCACCCGGTGTGAGTGACGTCGGTACCCAGGTGCCCTGTAGTCACACAGGTGCCGGCGTCACCCTGATCGTTCCCACTGCTACGCGGTTGTGTCCACCTGGTTCGGCGCACGCTCACCGCCCCCTTTCCAGATACCCCCGTCCGGCAAAAAGGATCCTAGCAAGCCACTCGGCATCGAAAAGCGCTGATTTGCAACGTGTTCTCGATACCTCGCGAACAGCGATCGGGTATGTGATCGTTCCCGTCGCGTTGGTGTTACACCCGATTCTCGTTCGCTGCAAAATCGCGCCGCGACGCGCTGGCGACACGCTGCGGGAGGGGTGCGGGGCATGGTGCGCGAGCAACGGCGACGGTCCGGTCCGGCCCGGCGCCGCCCGCCTCACGAGAATCTGTTCCCGCACGCGACGTCCTCGTCTTCCCTGTCGTGTTCCGAATGGTTGTGCCGAGTGTTCCGAGGGTAGTCGCTTACCGGTGGTGGGCCGGTCGATACGCTGCGGGTCGCCTACGCCGTCGCTTCGGGCCGCGACACCGGAGCCCGCCTCGGCCGGGGGCGCGGTGCGCACCGGCGGGAGGGGTGGGATGGCCGCTCGATGCGCCGACGCTCCCTGCGGACGGGTTGCTCTGCGATCGGCCGAGGGTTCGCGGGATGGACCTCGTCCGCGCGTGCGCCGTGTCGAGTCGCTCCCGGCCGCGCGGCCGTGGCTCGGCGACGCACCGAGTGTGTCGGCCGTGACGGCGAGTCGTGCGGTCCTCATCGGGAATCCCTCGAGCGATGTTCTTGGGGTGACAAGTGTGTCATTCGAGTTTCGCCCACCGGATTCCGACACGCCAGAGTTTCAATGAAAAATAACCTTTAAATTTTCTCGAGCGCGTCACCGTGTGCCGGCGGCCCCGCCGTGCGACACTGGGAGCGGCAACCCTGGAGCGCTCCGCCGGGCAACCTGCGAGATCTCGCTGCGCGGGGGGCTGATTGGCGTTTCGGAAGCCGGGTTCGGTACAGTCGGATCGCACACGACATCGTGGCGATCCCATCGGTGTCGTATGCCTGCGGGTGTAGTTCAATGGTAGAACCTCAGCCTTCCAAGCTGATGGTGCGGGTTCGATTCCCGTCACCCGCTCCACGGAGCATTCATCCTCGTCGGCGGCCGCCCCGCCGCCGCGAGGGCCACGGGGTGTAGCGCAGCTTGGTAGCGCATCCGCTTTGGGAGCGGAGGGTCGCAGGTTCAAATCCTGTCACCCCGACCATCGTTCGGGGGCGGGATTCGTCCTCGGGTCTCGGCGATAGCGGCGGCTCCGCCGTGTCTTTTCGGATCGGTATACCTACGTATCCCACCGGGTTTCGCACGTGTGGGAGAACGGCCGGGGTGGATGCACCGAGTCGGGGGGAGGGGCGCCGCGTCGCCGCCGGGCATCCCGTGGCAACTCTTCGGCACTGCTCCTACGTAGGTATGTTCAGCGATTCGCCGGGCGTCGTGTTCGTCCCGCCGGAACCGGGCTGCGAGTCATTCGCCTACGGCGACCGGCGCACGGGTCGAAAAGGCCCGAATGCGAATGTCTACGTAAGTATTCGACAGTGCCGGATGGAAATAGGAGAACGGTCGGTTCGTGACCGCGCCGTCACTGCTCTGCTTGCGCCTGTGGGCTGGAGGCCACCGTGGACGGCGGCAGCTCGGAGTGCCGGGCGAACGCTTGGTCGATCAGCTCCGAAGTGGCGCGGGTGACGATCAAACGGGCGATCGCCAGGTCGGTCTCCAGCTTGGTGCGGTCTCGCGGGGTCCGCGCGGAGTCTTCGTAGGTCTGCCCCGCCAGGCGAAAGAACAACTCGGTGGCGAAGCGGTCGGCGATGCGATCGCAGTCGGCGCGCAGACGTTCGACCAACTGGAACGTGTCCTGCATCGGCAGCCCGGTGTCGGTGAGCCGGGTGGCCAGATCGCAGCACCGGGGATTCGTGACCCGGTAGGCCTCGAGCGGGTCCTCGCTGGAGGCCAGCGCCTGCTTGGCGTACTCCGGCAACTCGGCGTAGCTGTCCTGTGGCTCGGTGATTGCTTCCGCGTCCGCTTCGGCCGCGTTCGCGTTCTTCACTCCCAGTACATCGGCAAGTCCGTCGCCGCGGTCCCAGGCTTCCAGCAGCTCTCTGATCCCGTTCAGCTTCATGCCCCGACCCAGCAGACGGCTGATCGTTTGCAGGCGGTTGAGATGGTCCGACCCGTAGTACCCGATCCGCCCGCGCACCTCCGGCGAGGGCAGGAGACCTCGCTCGTGGTACACGCGGACGCTGCGCACGGTGGTGTCGGCTGCCCGTGCCAGTTCGTCGATCGTGAATTCAGAGTCTGCAGCCATGTTTAAAAGGAAACCATAGTCGGGCCCCCGTGGAAAATGGTCCGTTTCATAACGTGCCGTTAAAGACGGTAGCTGTGTGTTGCTTCAAGGTCAACGAGCCGTTACATAGCGGTACAAGAGGTTGTGTGCTGGGCAACAGTGGGCTACCGTGCGTAGACCAGCTTATCGCGGCTGGGTTCCGGGGACTGTTGAGCAGCCCTGATGACCGTCCGATCCATGGGCCACGCACCTGCCAGAGGTGTGTGCTCGGCATCCCCGGAGATGGCTATGAGCATTACGCGAACCCTTCCGATGGACACGGGATCCATTGCATCAGCAAAGGTCTCGTCGATTCCGGCAAAGTCGAACCAGCGGCCCCCGTGCGCCGACGTCCCGGACAACTGGGACATGGACACCGGGAATCCGGATGCCTGGCGAGCAGCGGTACGCACCTGTCAGAGTTGCCCATTGCTCGCACAGTGCCAGCAGTTGGCGCAGGCTCTCACCACCCGCGGAGACGGTCCCCGCGCGATGATCTGGGCGGGTGTCGCCTATGACAACTCGGGCAGCGTCATCGAGAACCTGGACCGGCACCGTGCCGCGCCGATCGACCACAAGCGTCCCATGCGGATCATCCGCACCGGACCGCGTCCGCTGCGCACCGTGTCCACGCTTCCCGCGCCTCGTCGGCACATCGTGCTCGGGCAGCCCCTCAAGCCGACCGGCACCGACGGCCTGTGACTATGCTGCGTGCAGCTTTTCGCGTCGAGTCGTTCGGTGGTGCGTAACTCATGACAGTCCTGGCATTGGAGATCGGGTCGTCGGGCTTCGCGGCGACCCGAGTCGCCGACGATGTCGACACCGACGACATCCGGAGGATCCCGATCCCGGCGACGGGCGCCTGGGACCGATGCCAGGAGCTGCTGCTCGAGGTCGCGGGCGGTGACCAGGTCACCGCCCTCGGCGTCGCTTCGGCAGGGCCGATAGATATGGCGGCCGGGGTGATTGCCCCCTCCGAGGTTCCGGAGTGGCGAGCGGGTTTCGAAATCGTCCGAGCCGCGCGGAAGCTGTTCCCGGAAGCGCAGGTTCCGCTCGCGCTGGACGGCGTATGCCTGGCGCTGGCGGAGCGAGGTTTCGGCGCGACGAGCACTGTGATGGACAGCCTGGCGCTGAGTATCTCCGATCGCATCACCGGCGGGGTCGTGGTAGGCGGCTTCGTCTTGGTGGGGCGCACCGGTAATGCGGGGCACGTAGGTCATGTCCTGGTCCCCGGCTTCGACGATCGATGCTCCTGCGGCGGCCGCGGGTGCCTGGAGGCGGTCGCCGGTGGCCTGGCCATGGTGCGCTGGGCCAGGGAGCAGGGCTGGGCGGGCACGTCGGTCCCGGAATTGCTGGAATCGGCCCGCGTCGGCGAGGACATTCCCGCCGCGGCGCTCGGCCGGGCCGGCACGGCGCTCGGACGGGCGATCGCCTCGGTGGCGGCACTGCTCGACCTCGACCTCGTGGTGCTCGGTGGCCCGCTCTCCGAGGCGGGGCCTGCACTGTGGAAACCGCTCGGCGAGGCGGTGGCCACGCACGCTCGGCTGAGTTTCCTGCCGGGATTGCGCGTCATTCCTTCGCAGCTCGGTGAGGTCGCGACGATCATGGGCGCGGGTGTGCTGGCGCTATCCGGAAGGAATGCTTGAGCTATCGCACCGTGGCGTAATGCGCTGGGCGGGAGCGAGTTCAAGCCCTCGTACGAAGTTGCCAGGGGAATGCTGTCTGCGTCGGCAGGCAGCTTCCTTTGATCTTGTATGCCGGTTTGCGGCAGATGTGCCATTGCCCTGTGCGCCGGTCGAGGAGGGCTTCTCCGGAACTTAACGTGAACAAAATGAACACCCTACGCGTGTCTCGTGAACGTGCCGCAGACTTCATGAGAACGGGCGGCCGAGGTCGCAGGTTGATTGAGCCGCTAAATAACGGTACATTGCCTGAGTCACAAGATGTCTCATCCGGGTTGAGGCGGACCCGGAGGAACGGCTGGTCGGGCAAGTGCGAAGCGAAGTGGCGCAGTGATTCCATGGGTGACTATCGAGACGTTGGCGCCGGACGGCATGTCCGTGGCGTCGGTGGGAGATGCACCGCGTGAGTTCGCGAGCTGGCAGCGGGTGGTGCAGCGAACGCTGTCGAAAATGCCCGCGCTGTACGACAAGCTCACGACCGCGGCATTGACCGAGGCCATCCATACCGCGCACGACCAAGCGCAGGACGTGGATCTGGCCATCCAGACGCGGGCGGGAAGGCATCAACTACTCATCCGTCCGATCTTCGGCCCGGCGGGGGACGTGCATGCGGTGCGGCTGTGGCTGGGGCCCGCGTCCGAGCGGGTGCCCGCGTTGCGCCCTGCGGT
The DNA here is from genome assembly GCF_040630775.1 of Nocardia sp. NPDC005745. NCBI lineage: Bacteria > Bacillati > Actinomycetota > Actinomycetes > Mycobacteriales > Nocardiaceae > Nocardia > Nocardia sp. NPDC005745. The sequence goes on along the minus strand of NZ_JBEXYF010000031.1, from coordinate 9,199 downwards.
GGGCGCCATCTGGGATCTGACCAGTCAGACCATCCAGCAGCCGAGCGGCATCACACGGCTGTCGGGCAGCACCGCGGAACAATACGTCCCGCGGATGTCGATCGCCGAGCTGTTCCACCGGGTGTCGAGCTTCGATCGGCACGCGGAAATGCTCGATCTGCTCTACGACCCCAAGCCCGGTGAGCGGATGCAGTTCGACACCACGGTGATGCACGGATTCGGTCGCCCGGCTCAGTGGCGGATCACCGTTCGTGCCCGCGACGACGAGCGCACGCGCGGTGCATGGTGGTTGATCGAGGACGTGACGTCGGAGAACGCGCCGTCGGCGTGGCCGACCCTGGAGCGCATCGGGTTGCGCGAGGCGCACCGCCGGGCGGGTACGCATCTGGCCGTGGTGCAGCTCGAGCACACCAGCATTTCGCACTGGCTCACCGATCCCGCGCCATGGGTGCGGTGGGACTATCTCTTCCGGCCGGTGGACGTGTTCCATCCCGACGACCGTCCCCGGCTGGCGGAACTCGGCGACCGGCTGCGCTCTGGTGACAGCGCCGGCGTGACCCTGCGAGTGCTCAACTACGGCGGCGGTTACACCCCGACATCGCTACTGCTCTACCCCTATCCCGGGTACTCGAGCAGACAGCTTGCCATCGCGCAACTGGTTCGCGTCGCCGACGATGTTCCGTTGCTGGAAACCCATCGCCAGGTGCTGGAACCCCGGCAGTGCGGCGCACCGATCGGTTATGACGAACAATTGCGGCATTGGCTGGCGGGCAGGATGAAAAGCAGCCCCGCCTGCTGACGATTGATTCCCATGACTGGGAACTACCGGCCGGTTGAGAACGCCTGTGCTCTCTACCATTCCGGGAGTGAGGACAGTGGTTCGTGGACCGGCAGATTCGGGTGAGGCACTGCTTCGCCGGATGGCCGCCCGCCGCCGTCGTGACAACATCGTGGTCGGCGTGCTGGCGGTACTCGCCGTGCTCGGCGGCGGCCACGCGATTCTCAGTGTCTTCGACTCCCCTCCACCTCCGCCGTCGGACGCTTCGACGACGGCGATTATCGGGCGCTCGCAATTGGCAAGCTCTTTCGCGGAGCAGTTCGTCGTCACTTATCTGACCGCCGTTGCGGGGCAACAGGATCGGATCGGCGAATTCGTCGGGTCCAATCAGCAGATCACGTTACCTTCGTCCGCGCGTCAAGTGTCCGACCCGTCGGTCGCCTATGTGTCGCGCGTGGTCTCGACGGGGGCGGTCGACGTCTGGTCGGTGACCGTGTCGGTGCGAGTCGGCAAAGCCGGCGCCGCCACCGCGCCGGAACATCGGCAGTTCTACCGCGTCGCGGTGTCGGTGTCGGATGGACGGCTGCGCGCGTTGTCGATGCCCGCGGTGGTCGAGCCGCCCGCGAAGGGCGTCGATCTCAAGCTGGCCTACGGCTCGCCCTGCGCACCGGACACACCGCTCGGCCAGGTCGCTACGGGTTTCCTCAACGCCATGCTGGCCGGAAACGGTGACGTGGCCCGCTACACCACTCCGGATGCCGGGCTGGCCGCGTTGAAACCGCCTCCCTACACCGCCGTCGAGCTGACCTCGCTCACCACGGACGATTCGAGCTGCGGTTCCGGCGGTGCGAAGGCACAAGTGCTGGCCACCGTCAACCCGAAAGCCGACACCGGCGCCGCCGCGACATTGGCCTACCCGCTCACCATGATCCGCAACGCGGGCCAGTGGCAGGTGGTGTCCATAGATCCGATTCCCGCTCTGTCGAGTCCGCTCGCGGTGGTGGTCGGTCAGGATTCACGCGGCGGAGCGCCGCCCACTTCGACCTCGTCTTCCTCGCCGACGGTGACGATTCCGCCGGCGACGCAGAACTGATCCGAGAGGCAGCCCCATGGGTAATCTGAGCAACATCCTCTATGGCATCCTGATCTTTGTCCGGTGGGGCGGGATGATCATCATCGCCATCGTCACGATCGGCGTGGTGATTTCCGAGGCAGCCAAATCCAGGCTCTCGCCTGCGCGGATCATCGTCGTCTTCGGATCGGGGCTGATGGCCGGGGTGGTGATCTGGATTCTGCCAACGACCATCAATTACGCGCGAACGGACGCCAACCTCATCGTCCCCGATCACCCCATCGGTGGCTATCGATGAGCCAAGTTATCAAGGTGTTCACGCCGGTCAAACGTGTCCCCACGATGATCGGCAAGGCGCAGAACGGGCAGAAGCTTCCGTTCGGCCCGTACACCCTGCCCCAGGTCGCCGCCGGTGTGGCGATGATGTCGGTGACGTCTGTATGCGCTATGACTTTTCCGGTCAATCCGGCCGTCACCTTCATCACGGGTCTGGCGATGACCATCCTCGCGGTCTTCGTGCTGGGACTCGTGCCATACACGGGCGTCCGGATGATCTCGCGCGCTTTTTGGCTCACCAGGCTCATCATCTACCGCAAGCCGGTGTCCGCCTCGGGCATGCCGATCACCGGTGACTCGGTGCGCCACACCATGTTCATCGAGGAAACGGTGGTTCTCTTGCTCCCCGACCGCGCTGACGTGGCGGTCGCGGCCGAGCCGAAGTCCGGTATCCGGTTGCTCGAGGTGATGAGCGGGGGCAGCAAGGCGACCGACCTGTGGCGGCGACTGAACGGAAACGACGACGACAGCGGTCCAACCCCCGGAGGACGCGCCTGATGGCACTCGGACGAGATCTTCAGCCCACGGCCGCGATTCGCGGCAATCTCCAGTTCACCCATTCGGGTCTGGTCACCGCGACCTACTTCATCAATCCGCTCGGCTATGGATTGCGCAAGGCAGGCGACAAGTACGACGTGAAGATGGCGCATCACGCGCTGGTCACCAACTTGCCGAATGGATCGCTGCTGCTGGGTATCCAAGCGCGGCTGAACACGATCGACGTGCTCACCAAGATGGTGGAGGGCGTCGACCTGGACGAGTGCGAGGATTACGCCGACGAGGTAGTCGCCTCCTACGAGCGGGTGCACGCGATCATGCCGCAGACCCGCATCTTCCTGCTGTCGATCCCGGTCGGGGCCAGCAACTCCAGCATGTCCTCACTGTCGCGGCTGTGGCGTGGCAGCACACCCACGATCGACGCGACCGCGATTTCCCGCGCCGACCTGGACGAATACGACGACAAGGCGAACGAGATCCTATCCAGGATCGGCGGTGACTTCGATCCGGTGCCGGTGCCCGCGGCACTGTTCCAATGGCTATGGGAGCACTATCTCTCTCGCGGTGCGGCGGGTGACCCGGTGGCGCCGACCCAGGCCGGCGTGCTGGATGACGCGACGGCGGCGGTATTCCGCGCCGCCGCGCTCGACGAGGGGGCCCAGGCCGACAGCAACCGGCGTATCCGGCCGTCGTTCGTGCCCGTGATCAAAGTGGTGCAACCGGATTTCGATTACCGACCCTCGTACCAGGCGATGCTGACGCCGCACTCGTTCCCGTACGCGGGCATGACGTTTCCCGGCGGCAGCGAGTTCCTCAATGTGCTGGAGGGACTCGGCGACGTCACCGTGGACTGGGGCATGCGGATCTCCACGAAGCCTGCCGACGAGGTGCTCAAGAACAACGAACTCAGCCTGCGCAGGCTCGGCGAGCAGATGGATCAACGGGATCAGGAGATCTCGTTCGCACAGAACACGCTGGCATCGAAGGCGCACATGCTCGGCGAATACAACCAGCACTTCGAAGTCAACGGCGGTGAATCGGAGGTCTCGTTCACCACTGTCATCGCCATCGGCGGACCGACGCGGGACGCCACCATGGACGCGGTCAACACGCTCAAGCGACGCTACAAGCGGTTCCAGGTCGACATGACCGCCCCCGTCGGCGCGCAGGTCGATCTGTGGTCGATGCTGGTTCCCGGCAGCCCGCCCCGCCGGGCCTTCGACGATTTCGCGCACATCGTTCCCTCGGACATGTGGGCCGGTTTCGTGCCGTTCACCACCAGTCAGATCGGTGACGACAGCGGGCCGGTGATCGGGGTCAACCTGCTGTCGGGTCATTTCGAGCCGATCCACTTCGGCATCATGGAGGCCGCGCTGCACGACCTGTCCGCCTCGTTCGCGGTGACCGGTGAACTCGGCTCGGGCAAGTCGTATTTCCTGAAGCTGATGGCGGTGCTCGTGCACGACATGGGTGGGCAATTCCTGGCCATCGACCGCAGTCAGGTCGGCGAATGGGAGCATTTCGCGCGGTCGATCGATGACGCGGTCATCATCGACCTGGCCAATCCGACGGTTTCGCTGGATCCGCTGCGATTGTTCAGCCCGCGGGTCGCGGGTGAACGTGCGCTGGACTCGATCCTGCCGCTGCTGGATCTGTCTCCGACCTCCGGTGCGGGCGCGGCGGCGAGCAATCTGCTGTCGCCCAGAGGCATGGCCGAGCACAAGATCAAGAGTCTGCTCGATCTGTTCCACGTCGTGCGCCGGTTACGGGAGCATCCCGAGCGGGGCGAGGAATACGCCGATCTCGCGGCGCGCCTCGGCACCGTGGTGGAGCGGGTACCTGTGCTGTTCGACCCGAAGCTGCGACCGCTGCGCCTCGATGCCGCCGCGACCGTGGTCCGCAGTCACAACCTGCAACTGCCGACCGCCGAGGAACTCACCACCCCGCATTTGTACAACCGGTTGCCGCTGACCAAACGACTCGGCACCGCGCTGTACGAGCTGGTCGGAGTCGCGGCACGGGAGGCGTTCCTCTCCGACAACGGCAGATTCGGGCTGCTGGTAGGCGACGAGGCGCACCACTTCACGCAGACGCAGGTCGGTTCGGCGGTCACCTCTGATTTCAGCCGCGACGGCCGTAAACACCTGGCCGCGATCGGACTTGCCTCGCACGACCCGGCCACCGACTTCCAGGGCGCGGCGCACAACCTCATCCCGAATCGGTTCGTCTTTCGTCAGCGCGACGAGACGTTGGCGCGCAACAGCTTGGAGTGGCTGGGCGTCGATCTGGAAGAAGCGCCCTTCCTGTTACAGATCCTTCGCGAAGAAACCTCGCCTCCGGTCGGCCCCGGTCGTCAGATTCCCGAGGAGCGCCGGGGTGAGATGTTCATGCGCGACGCGCTGAACCGCATCGGGCGCGGCAAGGTGCTCGGCCCGGCGCGTCCGGACCGCGCTGCGGCGATCACCAGCACTCCGACCAGCGCCAATGGCATGCGTTCGGCACTACCGGAGCGAACGGCACGCTGATGAGATCTATTCTCCGCTCGCGCGTTCGCACCGATCAGCCTTCCTTCGGAATGCCGTGGGAACCGCAGTTCTGGGACATCGATCGTGGGCGACCGCAGGTGTTGTTCCGGCGATTCCAGGCTTGGATCGGCGCGTCCCGCCGTCGCCGTCGGACCGCGTGGGTTCTCATCGCCCTCTTCGTGCTGTTCGTCTTCCCGGGCCTCGTCGGTGCGGTATCCATCGCGCAGACCGGCACAGTTGCGCCGGGGGCGGCACCCAACAGTGCGACCAGCTGGATGAATGTCAAGGATTCTCAAGGAGTCAATGTCTCGAGCTATATGTTGGTGGTCGATCACGGCGGAGTGTTCAACTTGGGGAATTTCGCGCTGTGGATGATCCTGACACCAATGTTCGCGCTTTGGCTGGTCACCGTGACAACAGGGGTGTGGTTCCCTGGTCAGGCAATGGATTTCGGGTGGCTGAATCTGATCAGCGCGCCGTTGCGCGCGATGGCCCAGAATCTGACTGTGCAGATCGCGACACCCCTGATGGCGGCGACGGCGCTGGCGATCGGCGCATTCTTCGTAGGCTATTTCATCGTTCGCGCCCTGTACGCCAAGGCCGTTACGCAGGTCGTCACGATGATCGTATTCGCGATCGCCGGCGTGTTCTTCCTGGCCAACCCGCTGGCCGAGGCGCTGTCCGACCACGGTTTGCTGGTGCAAGGACGTGACCTGGGACTCTCGGTGGCGGCGGGTCTGAACGGGCAGAACAACCCGAACCCGCGCCAGCTGGTGGCCACGGTGCAAGCGACCAACGCGGACAATTTCGTGCGGCTTCCGTTGCAGGTGTGGAACTTCGGACACGTCGTGGACAGCAACCCGTCCTGTCGAGCGGCGTGGTCGGCCGGCATGACGGCCGGGAGCGAAGACCGCGTGAAGAACGGAATGAGGTCCTGCGGCGACGGTGCCGCGTATGCCGCGGTGGACAATCCGGGTCCCGGTCAGATCGGAGCCGGACTGCTGTTGCTCCTGTGCGCGGTCATTCTGTTGGCCTTCGCCGCGTACTTGTCCTTCAAGATCATGTGGGCCGTACTCGACGTCATCTACTATGGATTCGCGTCGATCTTCGGGTTCGCCGCAGGCGGATACATCTACGGTCCGACGCAGACGTTCACCGTCCGTTGCGTGGTCCACGGCTTCATTGCCGCCGGTAAGATGGCCTTCTTCGTCATTGCCCTCGGTATATACGAGCTGCTGCTGGGCAGCCTGTTTCGAGCAGCGAATGGCCAAATCATGGTGGTGTTCGTCATCGGAGCGTGCGTCGAGGTCGTCGCCATCGTGCAGGTACGGCGGCTGAGCAGAAATATCGACGAGGCCAATGACTGGGTGACCAACCGCATCGGAGCGGCGATACATAGCGGCGGATCATCACAGGGCGCAGGCGGTGGTGGCTCCGCATTGGGTATGGGTTTGGGCATGGGCAACTCGAACGCGGCCGGCTCGATGACCCCGCTCGCAATGGTCGGCGCGATAAGCACCCTCAATAATTCGCCGGTCGCCGCGTGGGTCGCCGGTGGCCGCCTCAATCCGTTGAATCCATTCTCTCGCGTGGACCAAATCGACAAGAGGAACAAAAAGAAGGGCTTGAAGACCAAGGATCTGCGGGAGGCCGCACACGGTGGACTGTACGATCGTGTCGCTGCGGCTAACGCGGCCCGGCGCGGTCTCCAACGCTCCGGCAACAGCAGACGTAGTGAGCGCGGCGCCGCCTTCGCCATGGAGAACTTCACGCACCTGTCGGGCAGTGGCGGCCCGCAGTCCGGTGGGTATCACGCCCTCATAATGGCCGGTGTACCCGCGCGAATAGCTCAACGGGCTATCGAGGCCCGAACCGACATCATTCGGCATGCCGACGCGGAGCCGCTCGCCTCGAAGCACCTTGCAAACGTCGTTGCCGCGCACAAGCATCTCGAGAATGCTTTCAATTCGAATGATCGGCATATGTATATGGCCAGGCTTCACGGGCTGGAGGCCAGCGTCGATCGGTATCGAGGTGATTATCCCGGCGGGGTCAGCTTCGAGAGGCCCGAATTGGATCATCTCGGCCTCGCGTATATCCGGAACCCCGAAGCGGCATTCATCGAGAGGCTGCAAGAGATTGCGAGCGGTGGGGCTGCAGGTGGCACTGTGTCACTCGGCGCGCATCGAGATGTTCCGATGACCGCGAACGAAGCCGACCGGATGAGAAGCTGGATCTCGAACGAGCATGCGCTCCGTGTCCAGGCGGCCACCAATTGGGTGGTAGAGAATCCGAACGACTTCCAACGCATCCGAACGCTTCGCTCCGAGGTCGACAAAGCCGCCCAAACGGACCAGTGGGCAGCGGGCCGGAATATCACAGGGGCGGTGTCGCTCCCGCAACCGAGTGCCGCTCGCCCCCTCCCAGCGCCTGCAGGCAACCGCGATCCGGACGAGCCCATCCCGGAGGGCTTGCTGGATGCGATCAGGTTTCAGCGCAACCACCCCTGACCGGCATCCGGGGCCCGAGTACGGGCGCCGGGGTGAACAACACAGAAAGGTAGTCGATGATCGGTCGTCTCTTGACGTTCGTGCTGATGCCGCTGTGGATATGGGTGGTGCTGGGGGGCGTGGGAATCGTATTCGTGTTCATAATGGCCATGGTGTTGGTCATCGGCGGCGCGACATCGGCGATCGCCTCCGACCTGCACTATCAGTGCGACAGTGCGGTGGGGCCAGACCCTTCCCAGACGATGACTCCCAGTCGCGCGTCGACGGCAGCCCGACCGACCGTGCGAAGCGCACCGGTGGGTGGGGTGACCGCCACTCCCACCACGAATCCGTACGCGGAACTGACCATCGCGCCGGACGACACCAGCGCCTCCGACTGGCAGCGCGCCTGCCTCACGGCGATGAGAGACGCGCCGCGCCAGGATCCTCCCTTGCTGACCGGCAATTCGGGGATCGCCGCGGAATGCGCCCGCGAGCTCGCGCTGGCACGGCTGACGGCGAGTGGAGCCCGGAACGGTTCCGGTAGCCGGGGAGATGCCGCTGAGTTCACCAGATCGGTGATCTATCAGGCCTCGACCGCACTGGCAACGGGCCGATGCGCGACTACCGAGGGTACGGCGGAGCAGCCGTCGGCTGCAGGCGGCGCAGGACAATCGAGCGGATCGGCGCGGCGAGCATGTGGACAGATCGGCGAGGCCTCGGTTGTCGTGCTGCCGAATACCATCGCGGCACAAGGGGCGTGTGGCCAGCGGGTGGATCCCTCCGCGGTAGCGGCGGGCGACCTGGTCTTCTGGAACTATCGGAACAATGCGCCGACCCAGGTCGGCATCGCGGTCAGCGACATACGGCTCGTCACCACCGAGGCGACGACCGGCGAACTCGTCGAGCTGACCATTCCGAGCGCGAACGACGTGCGGGTGAAACGAGTGCTCGGCAGCGGAATGTGATGAGTAAGCGATGCCGCCAACAGAAGTAGAACCACAGATAGAGACCGGCGAGGATTCCGAGGCGCCGCCGGGCCCGGTGACACCGTGGACACACCGGCCGGATCAGCAGCGGCCGCGGCCGGGTGGGGTGCCGGGGCAGCAGGGCAGTCCGTCGCCCGGGCCGGGGCAGTCCGGGTCGCCTGGGCCGGGGCAAACCGGGTCGCCTGGGCCGGGGCAAACCGGTTCCGGTCAGCCGAACGGTGGCAGTGAGGCCGGGGTCCCGGGTCCGTCGGGTGTTCCGTCTCAGCCCGGTTCATCCGGTGTGCCGGGTCAGCAGCCTGGTCAGGCAGGTGTTCCGGGTCAGTCGGTTCCGGGTGAGGGTGTGCCGGGTGGTGTGGTGGCTCCGCGGGTGGAGCAGGCGCCGGGTGCGGGGTCGGGTGGGGGTGGGGAGGAGGAGCCGGAGCCGGAGCCGTTGGTGGATCCGGAGGTGGTGGCGGGTGTGTTGCCGATGGCCGGGATGATGGCGATGGGGATGTTGCCGATGATCGCGTCGG